>JAJZRV010000039.1 GCA_021850135.1 Pseudomonadota bacterium | reverse complement strand
CCATGGCTGACGTTGGCGACGCCGATATCAATCAGGCCATAAAGCGTCACGTCTGCATGGGCAACGCCTGTGACAACACTCAGGGAGACAGCTGCCAATAACGATTTTTTCATTACCTACGCTCCATAATATAGTTATATGATTTTTTCTCCCGGCTCTGGCTGATTGTTTAACATATTGATAACAATGAGAAATCTTGAAATTTTCGATTCCGGATTCCAAGCGCCGGCCGGGCCAGGAACAATGTGACATAAAAGTAACAAGATGTAACAAACGGTAATGAAAAGATAATAATCGTATTGATTTGTATCAATACGCCGGGGTTTCATTTCCCCAAGGCGAAAAAAAAGCCACAAAACTGTGGCATGATGGAAAGCTGACCTCGCAGATCGGATGGTCGCCAGAAACAAGCCTGACGCCAGAAACAAAAAGGGGAACAGGCTTGTGGCCTGTCCCCTTCTTTCTCTTCCTCGCTCCTTATTATCCCAACAAGTGGGTTATTGCGTTCCGCTCTTCTAAAAGCTCATTGTGTGTGGCCTGGATACGGGTCTGGCTGAATTCGCTGATGGCCAATCCCTGAACGATACTATATTTCCCGCCCGAACAGGTGACGGGGTAGCCAAAGAGCACCCCTTCTGGAATGCCGTAGCTGCCATCGGAAGGAATGCCCATCGTGACCCAGTCGCCCGCGGGGGTGCCGTGCACCCAGTCGCGGATGTGGTTCATCGCGGCGTTGGCTGCGGAGGCCGCAGAGGACAGGCCGCGCGCTTCGATGATGGCGGCGCCACGCTTCTGCACGGTGGGAATGAACGTGTTTTCAACCCAGGCCTGGTCGTTGATGAGGCGGGAAACGGCCTGTCCGTCCACCTCGGCGTGGTAGAGGTCCGGATACTGGGTGGCGGAATGGTTGCCCCAGATGATCACTTTCTTCACGCTCGCCACCGGCTTGCCCAGCTTGGCGCCAATCTGCGACAGGGCGCGGTTGTGATCCAGGCGCATCATGGCGCTGAAGTTGGCGGGCTTGAGCTCCGGCGCATTCTTCATGGCAATGAGGCAGTTGGTGTTGGCCGGGTTGCCCACCACCAGCACTTTCACGTCACGGCTTGCCACTTCGGAGAGGGCGCGTCCCTGCTCGGTGAAGATGGCGCCGTTCATTTCCAGCAGGTCCTTGCGCTCCATGCCCTTGGTGCGGGGCCGGCTGCCCACCAGCAGTGCCATGTCGGCGTCCTTGAAAGCCACGCGCACGTCATCCGTGACGATCACGCCCTGCAGCAACGGGAAGGCGCAATCGTCCAGTTCCATCACCACGCCACGCACCACGGGCAGGGAAGGAGTGATGTCGAACAGCTGCAGGATCACGGGTTGGTCGGGGCCCAGCATTTCGCCACTGGCAATACGGAACAGCAGGCTGTAGCCAATCTGGCCGCCTGAGCCGGTGACGGCAACACGCATCGGTTTTTTCATGGGTTCAATCTCCTAGGGGGTGATAAGGTCAGGCGGACATCAGTTCGCGCAGCACATAGGGCAGGATACCGCCATGGCGGAAATAATCTACCTCGATGGGGGTGTCGATGCGCAGCAGCAGGGACACGGTCTCGCGGCTGCCATCCTTGCGGTGGATGGTGAGGGTGACGTCCTGCTGGGGCCTGATGTCGCCTTCGATGCCGCTGATGTCGAACGTCTCGCTTCCGTCCAGCTTCAGGGATTGCGCCGTGGCCCCGTCCTTGAACTGGCAGGGCAATACGCCCATGCCCACGAGGTTGCTGCGATGGATCCGCTCAAAGCTGCGGGCCACGACGGCCTTGACGCCGAGCAGCTGGGTGCCCTTGGCGGCCCAGTCGCGCGAGGATCCGGTCCCGTACTCTTCGCCCGCAAAGATCACGGTGGGCACGCCCGCATCCACATACTTCATGGCGGCATCGTAAATGGCAAGCTGCTCTCCCGAAGGCTGATGCAGTGTGACGCCACCTTCGCTGCCGGGGATCATCAGATTCTTGATGCGCACGTTGGCAAAGGTGCCGCGCATCATGACTTCATGGTTGCCGCGGCGCGAGCCATAACTGTTGAAGTCGGCCACGGCCACGCCATGCGCCTGCAGGTATTTTCCGGCGGGAGAGGAGGGCTTGATGGCGCCGGCCGGGCTGATGTGGTCGGTGGTGATGGAGTCGCCAAAAATACCCAGGGCGCGCGCGCCACGGATATTGGCGGTGCTGCCGGGCTGCATGGAGAACCCCTTGAAGAAGGGGGGCTCGGCGATGTAGGTCGAGGTTTCCCAGTTGTAGACCATCCCGGTGCTGGAGGGAATGTCGTTCCACAGCGGGTTGTCCTTGGTGAAATCCGCATAGAGGCGACGGTAGGTGTCGGCATCGGTGGCGTACTTCATCACGGCCCCCACTTCCTCCTGGGTGGGCCAGACGTCCTTGAGGTAGACCGGCTTGCCGTCCGTGCCCATGCCCAGCGGTTCAGTGGCGAGGTCGATGTTGACCCGGCCCGCGATGGCAAAGGCCACCACGAGCGGCGGGCTCATCAGGAAATTGGCACGGATGTTGGGATGGATGCGCGCCTCGAAATTGCGGTTGCCCGACAGCACGGCGCATCCCACGAGGTCGTTCTTGACGATGGTCTCTTCCAGGTCGGCGTCCAGCGGGCCCGCGTTGCCGATGCAGGTGGTGCAGCCGTAGCCCACCAGCCGGAAGCCCAGCTGGTCCAGGGCGTCCTGCAGCCCGGCGTTGCGCAGGTATTCCGTCACCACGCGCGATCCGGGGGCGAGCGAGGTCTTCACCCAGGGGTTGACCTTCAGGCCACGCGCGGCAGCTTTTCTGGCAAGCAGGCCGGCGGCCAGCAGCACGCCGGGGTTGGAAGTGTTGGTGCAGGAAGTGATGGCGGCGATCAGCACGTCGGCGTCCGCCAGTCCCACGCCTGCCTTGGCGGTGGGGATGCGCTTTGCCGGGCTGTTGGCTGGTTTGCCGTAGCCGCCTTCGGCGACCGGCTGGGTCAGCAGGCCTTCGACCTTGCGCTTGAGCTGCGAGAGTTCGATGCGGTCCTGGGGACGTTTCGGTCCTGCCACGGACGGCTTGATGGTGGCGAGATCGAGCTCCAGGGTTTCGCTGTAGTCGCACTGGCCGGCCTTGGGAATGCCGTACATGCCTTGTGCCTTCCAGTAGCTGACAAAAGCATCGATTTCGGCATCGGTGCGCCCGGTGGCCTTGAAATAGGCCACGGTCTCGTCATCCACCGGGAAAAAGCCCATGGTGGCGCCGTATTCCGGGGCCATGTTGGCGATGGTGGCGCGATCGGGCAGGGCAAGGGAGGTGGCGCCTTCGCCGAAGAACTCCACGAACTTGCCCACCACCTTGGCCTTGCGCAGCATTTCGGTGACCGTGAGGACCAGATCGGTGGCGGTGACGCCTTCCGGCAGGTGCCCCTTGAGGTGCACGCCCACCACGTCAGGCGTGAGGAAGTACACAGGCTGTCCCAGCATGCCGGCTTCCGCCTCGATGCCGCCGACGCCCCAGCCCACCACGCCGATGCCGTTGATCATGGTGGTGTGCGAATCCGTGCCCACCAGGGTATCCGGGTAGTACACGCCGTCCTTTTGCAGCACGCCGCGCGCCAGGTATTCCAGGTTGACCTGGTGCACGATGCCGATGCCGGGAGGCACCACACGGAAGGTGTCAAACGCCTGCATGCCCCACTTCATGAACTTGTAGCGCTCGTTGTTGCGCTGGAATTCCAGCGCCATGTTTTCCTTGAGGGCGGTGGGGGTGTTGTAGTGGTCCACCTGCACAGAATGGTCCACCACCAGGTTGACCGGCACCAGGGGCTCGATGCGCTTGGGGTTTTTGCCCAGACCCTGCGCCACGTTGCGCATGGCGGCAAGGTCGGCCAGCAGCGGCACGCCGGTAAAGTCCTGGAGCACCACGCGCGCCACCACAAAAGGAATTTCCTCCGTGCGCGCCGCCTTGGGCTTCCAGTTGGCCAGCTCGCGCACATGCGCCTCGGTGATGCGTTTGCCGTCGAAGTTGCGTAGCACCGACTCCAGCACGATGCGCAGCGAGACGGGCAGGCGCGATACCTTGGCCACGCCTGCGGCTTCCAGGGCGGGAATGGAATAGTAGGTGCCCTGGCCGGACTGGAGGGCAAACGTTTTGCGGGAATCAAACAGGTTGTGACTCATGAGGCTCTCCCAAAAACCGCTTAGATGACGAACAGGTCAACGAACTCGTTGACCGGGGTGTTTTCAAGACGCGCCTGGTCCAGCGCGAGCGCCAGAATGGCCTGCTGCTGCCTTGCAGGAAACCGGCGCGCGAGGTTGGTGCGGAACTTGGCTTCGAGGTGCGGGATGCCCTCGGCGCGGCGGCGACGGTGCCCGATGGGGTACTCCACCGCCACCTGATCCGTCTTGCTGCCGTCCTTGAAGAAGACCTGGATGGCGTTGGCGATGGAGCGCTTGTCCGGATCGTGGTATTCCCTGCTGTAGCGCGCGTCCTCCACGCAGGTCATCTTGTCGCGCAGTGCATCGATGCGCGGGTCGCTCGCCACGGTGTCTTCGTAGTCGGCGGCGGTCAAGCGCCCGAAGATCATGCCGACGGCGGTCATGTACTGGATGCAGTGGTCGCGGTCGGCAGGGTTATTGAGCGGGCCGCTTTTGTCAATAATGCGGATCGCCGACTCGTGGGTGGTGATGACCACTTTCTCGATCTCGTCGAGCCGGTCCCGGACCTGCGGGTGCAGCTTGAGTGCGCATTCCACCGCCGTCTGGGCATGGAACTCGGCCGGGAAGGAAATCTTGAACAGCACGTTTTCCATGACGTAACTGCCATAGGGACGCTGGAACTTGAAGGGCTGGCCCTTGAAGAGCACGTCGTAAAACCCCCAGGTCTTGGCGGTCAGCACGGAGGGATAACCCATCTCGCCCTTCTGCGCCATCAGCGCCAGCCGCACGGCGCGGCTGGTGGCGTCTCCCGCCGCCCAGGACTTGCGCGAACCCGTGTTGGGGGCATGGCGATAGGTGCGCAGGCTCTGGCCGTCCACCCAGGCCAGCGAGATGGCATTGACGATCTCGTCGAAGGACAGCCCCAGCATCTTGGCGACCACGGCCGTGGAGGCCACCTTGACGAGCACCACGTGGTCCAGCCCCACCCGGTTGAAACTGTTTTCCAGTGCCAGCACGCCCTGGATTTCGTGAGCCTTGATCATGCCCTCCAGCACGGCACGCATGGTGAGCGGCGCCTTGCCTGCGGCCACGCGGTTGCGCGACAGCCAGTCGGCCACGGCCAGGATACCGCCCAGGTTGTCGGAAGGATGACCCCATTCCGCGGCCAGCCAGGTGTCGTTGAAATCCAGCCAGCGGATCATGCAGCCGATGTTGAAGGCGGCATGCACCGGGTCCAGCTGAAACTGGGTGCCGGGGACCTTGGCGCCGTTTGGAACCACGGTGCCGGGCACGATAGGCCCCATCAGCTTGGTGCAGGCGGGATAGGACAGGGCTTCCAGACCGCAGCCCAGGGTGTCGATCAGACAGTTGCGGGCAGTGGTCAGGGCTTCCTGCGAGTCGATGCGGTAGTCATCAACGTAGCGGGCAATGTCCACCAGGACCTGGTCGGGTGCGGGGCGGACATTGGAAATGGGTGCGGACATGAAGGCTCCTGAAAGAGGGGTGATTTTAGCGCAGGTCAATGGGCACGAAAGTCCGGGGTTCGGGGCCGGTGTAGTTGGCGCTGGGCCGGATGATCTTGTTGTCCAGGCGCTGTTCGATGGCGTGGGCCGACCAGCCGCTGGTGCGCGCAATCACGAAGAGCGGGGTGAACATCAGGGTGGGCACCCCCATCATGTGGTAGCTCGAGGCGCTGTACCAGTCCAGGTTGGGGAACATTTTTTTCTCGTCCCACATCACGGTCTCGATGCGCTCTGAAATGTCGAAGAGCGTCATGTAGCCCGCTTCCGAACAGAGGCTGCGCGAGATTTCCTTGATGATCTGGTTGCGCGGGTCACCGATGGTGTAGACGGGGTGACCGAAGCCGATCACGATTTCCCTGGCGGCCATGCGGCGGCGGATGTCGGCCTCGGCTTCGTCGGCGGAGTGGTAGCGGCGGATGATGTCCATGGCCACCTCATTGGCACCGCCGTGCTTGGGGCCGCGCAGGGCGCCAATTCCCGAGGTGATGCAGGAATACATGTCGGAGAGGGTGCCGGAGGTGACCCGGGCGGCAAAGGTGGAGGCGTTGAATTCGTGCTCGGCGTACAGGATGAGCGAGGTGTCGAGCGCCTTTTCATGGCTCTTCGACGGCGCCTTGCCGTGCAGCAGGTGCAGGAAATGGCCCGCGATCGTCTCGTCGTCGGTTTCCACGTCAATGGCGATCCCGGAATGGGAATAATGATACCAGTACAGCAGCATGGAGCCGAAGGAGGCCATCAGGCGGTCGGCGATGTCGCGCGCGCCGCTCAGGTTGTGGTCGTCCTTTTCGGGCAGCACCGTGCCCAGCATGGAGCAGCCGGTGCGCAGCACGTCCATGGGATGGGCAGCGGCGGGGATTTCTTCCAGCACGGCCTGAACGGGGGCGGGCAGGCCGCGCAGGGCTTTCAGTTTCTTGCGGTAATGGCGCAGTTCGGCGTCGTTGGGCAGGCGGTCATGGATCAGCAGGTGCGCCACTTCCTCGAAGGTGGCATGGCGGGCCAGGTCCAGGATGTCGTAGCCGCGGTAGTGCAGGTCATTGCCGCTGCGCCCCACCGTGCAAATGCTGGTGTTGCCGGCGGCGACCCCGGAGAGGGCCACGGATTTCTTCGGTTTGGCGGCCGTGCCGCTGGTCTCGCTGCTCATGCGTCATCCTCCCGTGAAAAGAGTTCGTCCAGTTTTTGTTCGTAAGCGTGATAGTTCAGGAATTCATAGAGTTCGGCACGGGTCTGCATGAGATCCAGCACGCCCTTCTGCGTGCCGTCCCGGCGGATGGCCTGGTATACCTTGAGGGCGGCGGCATTCATGGCGCGGTAGGCGCCGCAGCAATACAGCACGATGTCCACATGGGCGGAGGCGAGCTCCTGCACGCCATACAGCGGCGTGGCACCGAACTCGGTGATGTTGGCCAGGATCGGAACCCCGACGGCAGCCCGGAACTGGCGGTACATCGCAAGGTCCGTCACGGCTTCCGGAAAAATCATGTCGGCGCCGGCTTCCACGCAGGCCTGGGCGCGCTCGATCGCCGCGTCGAGGCCTTCCACGGCCAGGGCATCGGTGCGGGCCATGATGACGAAGTCATTGTCGCCGCGCGCGTCCACGGCCGCCTTGACCCGGTCCACCATCTCCCCCTGGGAGACGATGGCCTTGCCCGGGCGGTGTCCGCAGCGTTTGGCCTGCACCTGGTCTTCGATATGCATGCCGGCGGCACCCGCCCTGGAAAGCGAGCGCACCGTGCGCGCGATGTTGAAGGCGCCACCCCAGCCGGTATCGGCATCCACCAGCAAGGGCAGGGCAGAGGCATCGGTGATGCGGCGCACGTCAATGAGCACGTCCTCGAGGCTGCTGATACCCAGGTCGGGCATGCCCAGGGAATTGGCGGCAACCCCGCCCCCCGAAAGGTAGAGCGCCTTGTAGCCTGTGGCTTCGGCCATTCGGGCCGTATAGGCGTTGATGGCGCCGATGAGCTGCAATGGTTTTTCGGCAGCGACAGCCGCCTTCAGGCGGGAACCGGGCGATGGTTGTTGTGACATGGATGCTCCTTCCGAATCCGGGCAACATACCGCTTTTCCCCGGCGACCGAATGATGTTAAGGTGCTGCCTTCATCATGTCAAGTAACATATAACTTATATAAGATATAACACAGTGGACAGTCCTAAAAAGCCCGTGATAGACTCGCACCAACATGGAGATGACATGAACATCCACTCGTCGCCCAGCTTCAGACCACTCTACGATCAGATCAAGATCCTGATCACGCAAAGCCTGATTGCAGGCGAGTGGCGCCCGGGAGACGCCATTCCCAGCGAAATCGATCTGGCGGCCCGCTTCAAGGTCAGCCAGGGCACCGTGCGCAAGGCCATTGACGAACTGGCTGCAGAAAACATCCTGATCCGCCGCCAGGGCAAGGGCACCTTCGTGGCCAGCCACTCCCAGGAGCGTGCCTCCACGCGCTTCCTGCGCATCGCGCGGGACGACGGCGTCGCCGAATATCCTACCAGCAAGCTGCTGTCCGTGACCCGCGAGCGGGCCCCCGAAGCTTCTGCCAGTCTGCTCGATCTGCGCACCGGCGCTAGCATTTTTTGTATCAAACGATTGCTGTCCTTCGAGGGTGCTCCGCGGATTTTCGACGAAATCCACGTGCCTGCTGCCGCCTTCAAAGGCCTGGATGATGCCATGATCCGCAATTATCCCGGGTCCCTGTACAGCTTCTTCGAGTCGCATTTCGGGATTGCCATGATCCGGGCCGAGGAGCATATCAAGGCCGTCAAGGCGGGGCCGATTGAGGCAGAATTGCTGCATGTGCCCCAGGGTCAGCCGTTGTTGCGCGTGGACCGGGTCGCGTTCACGTATGGCGATCGCCCGGTGGAGTGGCGCCGGGGTCTGTGCCATACCGAGCGTTTTTCTTACGTCACCGAGATGAGTTGAGAGGGAGCACGCCCCATGGCCAACATGACCCCCAAGCCGAGACCCAAGAATCTCGATCTGCGCACCATCCGGCTGCCCCTGCCCGGGATTGTCTCCATTTTGCATCGGATCAGCGGGGCGCTCCTGTTCCTGCTCGGCATTCCGTTCCTGCTTGCCGGCCTGCAGCGGTCGCTCCATTCGCCCGAGGGGTACGCCGCCGTGGGCGCGCTGTTTTCGCACCCCGTGGTCAAGCTGGTGCTGCTGGGATTCATCTGGGCCTTCCTGCACCACTTCTGCGCCGGCATCCGCTTTCTGCTGCTGGACATCCATAAGGGTGTCAAGATCGGACCGGCGCGCACCAGCAGCCTCTGGGTCATGGTCGTCAGCCTCCTGCTGACCCTGGCAGCGGGGGTGGCGCTATGGTAAACCGCATCGTCGTCGGGGCCCACTATGGCCTGCGCGACTGGCTGCTGCAACGTATCAGCGCCATCGTGATGGCGGTCTACAGCGTGGCGATCCTGCTCTGCCTCCTGCCCCGTCTGCCCCTGACTTTCGACGAGTGGCATGCCTGGTTTGCCCATCCCGTGGTCAAGATCGGCACGCTGCTGTTCATGTTCTCGCTGCTGCTGCACGCCTGGGTGGGCGTGCGGGATATTTTCATGGACTACGTCAAGCCGTTCGGGCTGCGTCTTGGCCTGCAGGTGCTGGTGATCCTGGTGCTGGTGGTTTACGCCTTGTGGGCGATTGCCCTTCTCTGGAGCGTTTGAAATGGCTTTGTCCCGACAGATTTTCGACACCGTCATCGTGGGGGGGGGAGGTTCGGGCTTGCGTGCCGCCCTGCAGCTGGCCGAAGCCGGCCACCATGTGGCCGTGTTCTCCAAGGTGTTTCCCACGCGCTCCCATACCGTGGCTGCGCAGGGCGGGATTGGCGCATCGCTTGGCAACATGCAGGAAGACCACTGGTTGTGGCACATGTACGACACCATCAAGGGGTCGGATTACCTGGGCGACCAGGATGCCATCGAGTTCATGTGCCGCAAGGCCGCCGAAGTGGTTTACGAGCTCGAGCATTTCGGCATGCCGTTTGACCGCAATCCCGACGGCACCATCTACCAGCGCCCCTTCGGCGGGCATTCGCAGAATTTTGGCGAGCGCCCCGTGCAGCGCGCGTGCGCCGCAGCCGACCGCACCGGCCACGCCATGCTGCATACCCTGTATCAACGCAACGTACGGGCCCACTGCCAGTTCTTCGTCGAATGGATGGCGCTCGATCTCATTCGCGATTACGAAGGGGCAGTGGTGGGGATCGTGGCGCTGGAGATGGAAACCGGCCAACCCATGATCTTCCAGGCCAAATCCACCATTCTCGCCACGGGCGGTGCCGGACGGATCTACCACTCCAGCACCAATGCCTTCATCAATACCGGAGACGGCCTGGGCATGGCCGCCCGCGCGGGCGTGCCGCTGGAAGACATGGAGTTCTGGCAGTTCCATCCTACCGGCGTGGCTGGCGCAGGGGTGCTGATCACCGAGGGGGTGCGTGGCGAGGGCGGGATCCTGCTCAATTCCAACGGCGAGCGCTTCATGGAACGCTACGCGCCCACCATGAAAGACCTGGCCAGCCGCGACGTGGTGTCCCGCGCCATGGACCAGGAAATCAAGGAAGGACGAGGTGTCGGGCACGAGAAGGATCATGTGTTGCTGAAGCTTGACCACCTGGGTGCCGAAGTCATCAACAAGCGGCTGCCTGGCATTCGCGAGATCGCCCTCAAGTTTGCCAACGTGGATCCCATCCGCGAGCCCATTCCGGTGGTGCCCACCTGCCATTACCAGATGGGCGGCATTCCGACCAATTACTACGGCCAGGTTGTGGCGCCGCGTGGTGCCTCCGGTTCCAACGAAGTCATTCCCGGGCTTTACGCCATCGGGGAATGTGCCTGCGTATCGGTGCATGGGGCCAATCGCCTGGGCACCAATTCGCTGCTCGACCTGCTGGTCTTTGGCAAATCCGCAGGCGACCACCTCTGCCAGTGGCTCAAGAGCAATCCCCAGCACCGCGACCTGCCGCACGATGCCGCGGACCGCTCGCTGGAGCGCCTGGCCCGCCTGGACAACGCCGAGTCGGGAGAGAACATCACCGAGGTGGCCAACGCCATGCGCCGCACCGTGCAGCACCACGCCGGCGTATTCCGCACCGGCAAGCTGCTGCGGGAGGGCGTCGAGAAAATCCGCGAGGTGGCGGAGCGTGCGCGCAACACCGCCATCAAGGATAAGAGCCGGGTGTTCAATACGGCCCGCATCGAGGCACTCGAACTGGAAAACCTGGTGATCGTGGCCGAGGCCACCCTGGTGGCTGCCGAGGCGCGTACCGAAAGCCGCGGCGCACAGGCTCGCGAGGATTTCAAGGATCGCGATGACAAGAACTGGCTCAAGCACAGCCTGTGGTATCTGGAAGGCAGCCGGCTGGACTACAAACCGGTCAACCTGCAGCCGCTGACGGTGGAATCCTTCGAACCCAAAGTACGCGTGTATTGATCAGGAGTCCCGCAGATGAAATTCAGCATTTATCGCTATAACCCGGAGAAGGACGACAAGCCGTACATGCAGGATTATGAGGTGACCCTGCAGCCCACCGACCGCATGCTGCTCGACGCCATCCTGCGCATCAAGGCGATGGACGATTCCCTGGGGCTGCGCAAATCCTGCCGCGAAGGCGTTTGCGGCTCGGACGGCATGAATATCAACGGCAAGAACGGGCTCGCCTGCATCACGCCCCTCAAGGACCTCAAGGAACCGGTCGTCCTGCGGCCCCTGCCGGGGCTGCCGGTGATTCGCGACCTGATCGTGGACATGAGCCAGTTTTTCAAGCAGTACCACTCCATCAAGCCCTACCTCGTCAACGACAACCCGCCGCCCCAGAAGGAGCGCCTGCAGACGCCTGAGGATCGGGAAGAGCTCAACGGCCTGTACGAATGCGTCCTGTGCGCCTGTTGCAGCACGTCCTGTCCCTCGTTCTGGTGGAACCCGGACAAGTTCGTGGGGCCTGCTGCGCTGTTGCAGGCCTATCGCTTCATTGCGGACACCCGTGACGAGGCCACCAGCGAGCGCCTGGACAACCTCGAAGACCCCTACCGCCTGTTCCGCTGCCACACCATCATGAACTGTGCCGACGTCTGCCCCAAGGGACTCAACCCCACCGAGGCCATCGGCAAGATCAAGGAACAGATGGTCAAGCGGATGGTATGAGCGCGGTATGACCACTTCGATGACCCGTGAACAGGAGCGGCTTCGCTGGCGCAGCCGGCGCGGCCTCCTTGAAATGGATCTGATATTGCAACGGTTTCTGGACCAGCACCTGACGACGCTCACCGCGGCCGAGGTTCGTGCCTACGATGCGCTCCTGCAATTGCCGGACAACGATTTTCTCGATCTGGCCATGGGCAGGAAGGGCCCCGACGACGCTGCACTGGTTCCGGTACTGGAAAAAATTCGCCAATCCTGAATAAAAGCGGGGAGGGCCCCGCAACGACTCTTACGGAGAACCCAGCATGAAAAGCAATGGCAAAGCGGTATTGACCTACGACGGCGGAAAATCCATTGATCTGCCAATCTACTCCGGTTCGATCGGTCCTGACGTCATTGACATCCGGTCGCTGGGGCAGACCGGCATGTTCACCTACGACCCGGGATTTCTGGCCACGGCAAGCTGCCAGTCCGCCATTACCTACATCGATGGCGACGCGGGCCTGCTGTACTACCGCGGCTACCCCATCGAACAGCTCGCGGAACACGCCGATTTCATGGAAGTCTGCTACCTGCTGCTCAACGGCGAACTGCCCAACAAGGCGCAGCGGAAAAGCTTTGAAAGCAACATCCAGCGCCACACCATGGTGCATGACCAGCTCACCAACTTCTTCAAGGGGTTCCGCCGCGATGCGCACCCCATGGCCGTGATGGTGGGAGTGGTGGGCGCGCTCTCCGCGTTCTACCACGATTCCCTCAACATCACCAACGCCGAGCACCGCGCTATCTCGGCCACCCGCCTGCTGGCCAAGGTGCCCACCATCGCTGCCATGTGCTATCGCTACAATACCGGCCTGCCCTTCATGTATCCGCGCAACGATTTGAGCTACGCGGCCAATTTCCTGTACATGATGTTCGCCACGCCTTGCGAGGAGTACGTGCCCAACCCAGTGCTGGTGAAAGCATTTGACCGCATCCTCACCCTGCACGCCGATCACGAGCAGAACGCCTCCACCTCCACGGTGCGCCTGGCCGGCTCCAGCGGCGCCAACCCCTTTGCCTGCATCGCCGCCGGGATCGCCGCCCTCTGGGGTCCGGCGCACGGCGGGGCCAATGAAGCCGTGCTGAAACAGCTGGGTGAGATGGGTGATGTCTCCCAGGTGGGCAAGTACATTGCCCGTGCCAAGGACAAGAACGACAGCTTCCGCCTCATGGGCTTTGGGCACCGCGTTTACAAGAACATGGATCCGCGCGCCGGCGTCATGCGCAAGACCTGCCACGACGTGCTCAACGAACTGGGCCTGCACGACGACCCCATGTTCAAGCTTGCGCTGGAGCTGGAACGCATCGCCCTGGAAGACGAGTACTTCATCTCCAAGAAGCTCTACCCCAATGTGGACTTCTACTCGGGCATCGTGCTGCGCGCCCTGGGCATTCCGGTCAGCATGTTCACCGCCGTGTTCGCCCTGGGACGAACGGTGGGCTGGATCACCCAATGGAACGAAATGATCAGCGATCCGGAACAAAAGATTGGTCGCCCGCGTCAACTCTACGTCGGGCCGACCAAGCGCGACTGGGTTCCGCTGGACAAACGCGCTTGAGGCAGGGCTGACGTTGCATAACGACACTAGGGGAGTTGCATCATGATGAAGGACGAGTTCGCCACGTCGTACCTGTTTGGATCCAATGCGCCGTTCATCGAGGAGCAGTACGATCTGTACCTGCAGGATCCCGATGCGGTCACGCCCGACTGGCGCGCTTATTTCGATGCCCTGCAGAAGACGGCAGGCGCCGTGGCGCGTGACGTGGCGCACACGCCCGTGATCGAATCCTTTGCGGCCATGGCGCGCCAGCCCCGCGCTGCGGCTGCAGCAAGCGGGCATACCCACCAGGTGGGGGTGCTGCAACTCATCAACGCCTACCGCTTCCTGGGCAACCGCAACGCCCGGCTCGATCCGCTCGAACGCCATCCGCTGCCGGTGGTCCCCGAACTCGATCCGGCGCATTACGGGCTGACCGATGCGGACATGGACGCCGTATTCGATACGGGCTCCCTCGTGGGACCGCCCAAGGCCACGCTGCGCGAGATTCTGGATGCAGTGCGCACCACCTACTGCGGCCATGTGGGGGTGGAGTACATGTACCTCACCAGCACGGACCAGAAGCGCTGGATCCAGAAGCACTTCGAGGGAACGCGCTCCCACATCGAACTGGGCAAGGAAGACAAGATCAAGCTGCTGCAGCATGTCACGGCGGCCGAGACGCTGGAACGCTACCTGCATACCCGCTACGTGGGGCAGAAGCGCTTTTCGCTGGAAGGCGGGGAATGCCTCATCCCCATCGTGAACGAGAGCATCCAGCGCGCGGGTGCGGCCGGCACCAAGGAGATCGTCATCGGCCTCGCGCACCGCGGCCGCCTCAACGTCCTGGTCAACTGCCTGGGCAAGATGCCCAAGGACCTGTTCTCCGAATTCGAAGGCAAGCACCCCGACGATCTCTCCTCCGGCGACGTCAAATACCACCAGGGTTTTTCCTCGGACATCCGCACTTCCGGCGGACCGGTGCACCTGACCCTGGCCTTCAATCCGTCCCACCTGGAAATCGTCAACCCGGTGGTGGAGGGCTCGGTGCGTGCGCGCCAGGATCGGCGCAATGATCACGAAGGGCGCGAAGTGCTGCCCATCCTCATCCATGGGGACTCGGCCTTTGCCGGGCAGGGCGTGGTCATGGAAACGCTCGCGCTGTCCCAGACCCGCGGCTACGCCACCGGCGGCACGCTGCATATCGTGGTCAACAACCAGATCGGTTTTACCACCTCCGATCCGCGTGACACGCGCTCCACCACCTATTGCTCCGACGTGGCCAAGATGATCGAGGCCCCGGTGTTCCATGTGAATGGGGATGATCCGGAAAGCGTGCTGCTGGTCACCCAGATCGCGCTGGACTACCGCAACACCTTCCATCGCGACGTGGTCATCGATCTCGTCTGCTACCGCCGCCTGGGCCACAACGAGCAGGACGAGCCGATGGTCACGCAGCCGTGGATGTACAAGAAGATCAATGCCCGTCCCACCACGCGCAAGCTCTATGCCGACCAGCTGGAAAGCGCCGGTGTGCTGCCCGCGGGTGGCGGCGACAAGATGGTCCAGGACTATCGCGATGCCCTCGATTCTGGCGTGCTGATGGACCAGACCGTCCTGCATGGCCATCAAAATCCCTTCACGGCCAACTGGGGCACCTACCAGAACAAGGACTGGCGCACCCCCGCCAAGACTGCGGTGCCCCTGAAGGTCCTGAAGCGCCTGGCGGAAAAAGTGACCACGGTGCCCGAAGGCTACAAGCTGCACCCCACGGTGCAGCGGGTGATCGACAACCGGCGCCTGATGGGCAAGGGCGAGCTGGCC
>JAJZRV010000038.1 GCA_021850135.1 Pseudomonadota bacterium | reverse complement strand
CGATCTGTGGCCGAGCGCAACGACGTGGAGTAGCCGAACATTTCGGCCAGCGGCACTTCGGCCTTGATGACCTTGACCCCCGCCACATCTTCCATGCCCTGGACCATGCCGCGGCGTGACGAGAGATCACCCACCACGTTGCCCATGAACTCGGGAGGCGTTTCCACTTCCACGGCCATCATGGGTTCCAGCAGCACCGGGCTGGACTTGCGCATGCCGTCCTTGAACGCCATGGAAGCCGCCATCTTGAAGGCGTTTTCGTTGGAGTCCACGTCGTGGTACGAACCGTAGTGCAGCGTCACCTTCACGTCCACCACCGGAAAGCCTGCCAACACGCCGTTGGGCAAAGTGTCGATGAGGCCCTTTTCCACCGCAGGGATGTACTCGCGGGGAACCACGCCACCCTTGATGGCATCCACAAATTCAAAACCCTTGCCGACTTCATTGGGCTCGACTTTCAGCACCACATGGCCGTACTGGCCGCGACCGCCGGACTGCTTGACGAACTTGCCTTCGACGCTGTCCACATGCCCGCGAATGGTTTCGCGGTAGGCCACCTGTGGCTTGCCCACCGTGGCTTCGACGCTGAATTCGCGACGCATGCGATCCACGATGATTTCGAGGTGCAATTCACCCATCCCCGAAATGATGGTCTGGCCGGATTCTTCGTCAGTATGGACACGGAACGAAGGGTCTTCCTGAGCCAGACGATTGAGGGCGATCCCCATCTTTTCCTGGTCAGCCTTGGTCTTGGGCTCCACAGCCTGGGAAATCACAGGCTCTGGGAACTCCATCTTTTCCAGGGTGATGATCTTGTCCGGCTCGCACAGGGTGTCGCCCGTGGTGGCTTCTTTCAGGCCCACTGCTGCAGCGATGTCCCCGGCGCGAACTTCCTTGATTTCTTCGCGCTGATTGGCATGCATCTGCAGAATCCGGCCGACGCGTTCCTTGCGACCCTTGATCGGGTTGTAGATTGTGTCACCGGAATTGATCACGCCGGAATAGACGCGGAAGAAAATCAACTGGCCAACGAACGGGTCGGTCATGATCTTGAATGCCAGCGCCGAGAAGGGCTCCTTGTCGTCGGCCTTGCGCGATCCCATCTGGCCGTTTTCCAACTCGCCTTCCACCGGGGGAATGTCGATCGGGGAAGGCAGATATTCGACCACGGCATCGAGCATGGCCTGCACGCCTTTGTTCTTGAACGCGCTACCGCACAGCATCGGCACGATTTCGCCGGAAATGGTGCGCGCACGCAGGCCTTGACGGATTTCCTCGGCGGTCAGCTCGCCCGACTCGAGGTACTTGTTCATCAATTCCTCGGAGGCCTCGGCTGCCGCTTCCACCATCTTTTCACGCCATTCGTCGGCGGATTCCTTCAGATCGTCCGGGATGTCCTTGAACTCGAACTTCATCCCTTGCGACGCCTCATCCCAATAGATTGCCTTCATGCGCACGAGATCCACGACGCCTGCAAATTTTTCCTCGGCGCCAATCGGGATCTGGATCAGTACCGGATTGCCGCGCAGGCGCTCCTTGATCTGGCGGTACACCTTGAAGAAGTCGGCCCCGACACGGTCCATCTTGTTGACGAACGCAAGACGCGGCACGCCATACTTGTTGGCCTGGCGCCACACCGTTTCGGACTGGGGCTGCACGCCACCCACCGAGTCGTACACCATGCAGGCACCGTCGAGCACACGCATGGACCGCTCCACTTCGATCGTGAAGTCCACGTGCCCCGGGGTATCAATGATATTGATGTGGTGCTCGGGGAACTTGCCTTCCATGCCCTTCCAGAAACAGGTCGTCGCAGCGGAGGTGATGGTGATCCCCCGTTCCTGCTCCTGCTCCATCCAGTCCATGATGGCCGCGCCGTCATGCACTTCGCCAATCTTGTGCGATACGCCGGTGTAGAACAGGACACGCTCGGTGGTCGTGGTCTTACCCGCATCAATGTGTGCGGAAATGCCGATATTTCGGTACCGTTCGATGGGTGTTTTACGAGCCAATTTCTTCTGCCTGTTGTGTGTTCAATCAATACGCCAAGGGCCCGGCATTCTGCCTGGGCCCAAAAACGCCTCTGTATCCTCTTCAGCAGGCCATCTCCCGCATGGGAGAGGCCGCTTTACCCGAATCGAGCGACCTTTACCGGCCGCCGATCTCCGCTAATCTGTCGTGAACCGACCGCGGATCGTGATTCGGGTCAAACCTTAAAACCGATAATGCGCGAACGCCTTGTTGGCTTCCGCCATGCGATGCACTTCTTCACGTTTCTTGATGGCGCCGCCACGACCTTCGGAAGCATCGATCAACTCCCCAGCCAGACGCAGCCCCATGGACTTCTCGCCACGCTTGCGCGCCGCTTCGCGCAGCCAGCGCATGGCCAGCGCAGTACGACGGCTGGCACGCACCTCAACCGGAACCTGATAGTTGGCCCCGCCGACACGGCGGCTCTTGACCTCAACCATCGGACGCGCATTGTTCAGCGCCGTCATGAACACCTCGATGGCATCCTTGCCGGACTTCTGGGAAATGGCTTCCATGGCACGGTACACGATTTGCTCGGCAACGGACTTCTTGCCCGAATCCATGATGACGTTCACGAACTTGGAAATATCGGTATTTCCAAACTTTGGATCCGGCAGAACTTCGCGCTTGGGAACTTCTCTACGACGGGGCATGATGTGCTCTCTTCAGAATTTTTCGGCAAACGACCTTAGGCCGCCTTCGGGCGCTTGGCGCCGTACTTGGAACGGGACTGCTTGCGATCCTTGACGCCAGCCGTATCCAGGCTGCCGCGCACGGTGTGATAACGCACACCCGGAAGATCCTTGACCCGGCCGCCGCGAATCAGCACCACCGAGTGCTCCTGCAGGTTGTGGCCTTCGCCGCCAATGTAACTGGTCACTTCGAAGCCGTTGGTCAGCCGTACCCGAGCCACTTTACGCAAAGCCGAGTTCGGCTTCTTTGGCGTCGTGGTGTACACGCGAGTGCACACGCCGCGCTTTTGCGGCGAGTTGGCAAGCGCGGGAACCTTGCTCTTGGCCTTTTTAGCGATTCGCGGCTTGCGAATCAACTGGTTGATTGTAGGCATTATTCTCTATATCCCATGATCCGTGAAGGACAGTCTTTGTGGGAGCAAATCGAAATTTGCCCCAAAAAAGACTGATGATTTTAGTTTGCAGTGCAGCTCTTGTCAAGCCACCTGCTCGTCGTCGGCATCCTCCGTCGCAGCCTCTCCCAACTCCAGCCCGGATTCCAGCCCCAAACCGGGGGCCGGCTGGTTGCGCCGGGTGTTGTGATAGGCCAGCCCGGTCCCTGCGGGGATCAGGCGGCCGACGATGACGTTCTCCTTGAGTCCGCGCAATTCGTCGCGCTTGCCCATGATTGCCGCTTCGGTCAGCACCCGGGTGGTTTCCTGGAAAGAAGCCGCCGAGATGAAGGAATCCGTGGACAAGGAGGCCTTGGTAATCCCCAGCAGGATGTTCTCGAAAACCGCCGGCCGCTTGTTCTCGGCCACGACTTTCTCGTTTTCCTGAAGGAGTTCTGCGCGCTCGACCTGCTCGCCCGGGATAAACCGGGTATCCCCTGCGTCAAGCACCTGCACGCGGCGGAGCATCTGACGCACGATCACTTCAATGTGCTTGTCGTTGATCTTCACCCCTTGCAGGCGGTAAACATCCTGCACCTCGTCCGTGATGTAGCGTGCCAATGCCTCGATACCCAACAGCCGCAGGATGTCGTGCGGGTCGGCCGGGCCGTCCACGATCATTTCACCCTTGTTGACGATCTGGCCGTCGTGCACCGTGACGTGTTTGTCCTTTGGAATCAAGTAGTCATGGGCCACGCCGTCCATGTCGGTAATGACCAGGCGCTGCTTGCCCTTGGTGTCCTTACCAAAGGAGACCGTACCGGTTATTTCTGCCAACAGGCCGGCATCTTTCGGCGAACGTGCTTCGAACAGTTCGGCAACGCGCGGCAAGCCCCCGGTAATGTCGCGGGTCTTGGAGGATTCCTGGGAAATCCGCGCCAGCACCTCGCCCACACCCACGGACTGGCCATTTTTGACGGTGATGATGGCGCCGATCTGGAAGGTGATGTTGACCGACTGATCGGTTCCTGCCAGCTTGACCTCCTTGCCCTTTTCGTCGAGCAGCTTGACCTGCGGGCGCAGGCCCTTGGTCTGCATGCTGGCGCGGCGCTTGGGATCGATGACCACCAGGGTGGACAACCCCGTGACCTCGTCGATCTGTTTCGCCACCGTGACGCCTTCCTCCACGTTCTCGAAACGGACTTCGCCGGAGTATTCCGTGATGATAGGGCGCGTGTGCGGATCCCAACTGGCCAGCACCTGGCCTGCCTTGACCTTGTGGCCGTCCTGGATCAGCAGGGTGGCGCCGTAAGGCACTTTATGCCGCTCGCGTTCGCGCCCGCTGTCCTCGGTAATGATGACTTCGCCGCCACGGGAAATGGCAATCTGCTCATTGCGCGCGTTGGTGACATAGCGCATCCCGGGGGAGAAACGCACCACCCCGTTGGACTTGCTTTCCACCTGGCTGACCACCGCTGCACGCGACGCCGCTCCACCGATGTGGAATGTCCGCATGGTGAGCTGCGTTCCCGGCTCGCCGATGGACTGGGCAGAAATCACCCCCACCGCCTCGCCGACGTTGACCAGCCCGCCACGACCCAGATCGCGACCATAGCACTGGGCACACAGACCATAACGCGTTTCGCAGGTGAGCGGGGTGCGCACCTTGACTTCGTCAATGCTTGCGGTTTCGACCAGATCCACCGCATCTTCATCCAGCAATGCACCGGCAGGAATCAACACGTCGCCGGTTTCGGGGTGCACCAGGTCCAGTGCAGCGACACGACCCAGAATCCGGTCGCGCAACGGTTCGACGACTTCGCCGCCTTCCACCAGCGCCTTCAGCACCATGCCCTGCTGGGTGCCGCAGTCCTGTTCGATCACCACCAGATCCTGGGTGACGTCCACCAGACGGCGCGTCAGGTAACCCGAATTGGCCGTCTTGAGCGCGGTGTCAGCAAGACCTTTACGCGCGCCGTGCGTGGAAATGAAGTACTGCAGCACGTTGAGACCTTCACGGAAATTTGCCGTGATGGGCGTCTCGATGATGGAGCCGTCCGGCTTGGCCATCAGGCCGCGCATCCCCGCCAACTGGCGGATCTGCGCTGCGGAACCACGGGCCCCGGAATCGGCCATCATGTAGATGGCGTTGAAGGATTCCTGGGAGGTTTCCTTGCCTTCCCGGTTGATGACCGGTTCGCGTCCCAGCTGGTCCATCATGGCCTTGGCCACCTGATCGCCAGCACGACCCCAGATGTCCACCACCTTGTTGTAGCGTTCGCCCTGCGTGACAAGACCGGAGGTGTACTGCGTCTCGATTTCCTTGACCTCGGCCTCGGCGGAACCGATGATGGTTTCCTTCTCTTGCGGCACCAGCATGTCGTCCACACAGATCGAGATGCCGGCACGCGTGGCCATGGCAAACCCGGAATACATCAGACGGTCGGCAAAAATGACCGCTTCGCGGATCCCGCAACGACGGAAGGCCGCATTGATCAGGCGGGAGATCTCCTTCTTCTTGAGCGCCTTGTTGATCAGGGCAAACGGAAGCCCCTCGGGCAGGATCTCGGAGAGCATGGCCCGACCCACGGTCGTTTCGTAACGCGTGGTCTTCTCCACGCGCCCGCCCTCTGCATCGCGCACATACTCCTTCAGGCGAACGGTAATCTTGGCGGTGACATCCACCTGACGGGTATCGAATGCGCGAACCACCTCATCCACGTCGGAAAAATGCATCCCTTCGCCGCGGGCGTTGACGCGTTCGCGCGTAATGTAATACAGCCCCAGCACGATATCCTGCGACGGCACGATGATAGGGTCACCGTTGGCGGGCGAGAGCACGTTGTTGGACGACAGCATCAGCGTCCGTGCTTCCATCTGCGCTTCGAGCGACAGCGGCACGTGAACAGCCATCTGGTCGCCGTCAAAGTCGGCATTGAATGCGGCGCAGACGAGAGGATGCAGCTGAATCGCCTTCCCCTCGATCAGCACTGGTTCGAAGGCCTGGATCCCCAGGCGGTGCAGCGTCGGTGCACGGTTGAGCATGACGGGATGCTCGCGGATGACCTCTTCCAGGATATCCCAGACTTCAGGAATTTCCTGCTCCACCATGCGCTTGGCAGCCTTGATGGTGGTGGCAAGCCCCAGGACTTCCAGCTTGTGGAAAATGAAGGGCTTGAACAGTTCGAGCGCCATTTTCTTGGGCAAGCCGCACTGGTGCAACTTGAGCTGCGGACCCACCACGATGACGGAACGGCCGGAGTAATCCACGCGCTTGCCGAGCAGGTTCTGACGGAAGCGACCGCTCTTGCCCTTGATCATGTCGGCCAGGGATTTGAGCGCGCGCTTGTTGGCACCCGTCATGGCCTTGCCGCGGCGGCCGTTGTCGAGAAGCGAGTCCACGGCTTCCTGCAGCATGCGCTTTTCGTTGCGCACGATGATTTCAGGCGCCTTGAGTTCGAGTAGCCGCTTGAGACGGTTGTTGCGGTTGATGACGCGGCGATAGAGGTCGTTGAGGTCGCTGGTGGCAAAACGACCCCCATCCAGCGGCACCAACGGACGCAGTTCCGGCGGTAACACCGGCAGCACTTCCATGATCATCCATTCGGGTTTGATGCCCGACTTCTGGAAAGCCTCCAGAATCTTGACCCGTTTGGCGTATTTCTTGATCTTGGTGTCCGAAGTTGTACCTGCCAGTTCCTGGCGCAACCGTGCGATTTCGGTATCCAGATTGATATGGCGCAACAATTCACGCACGCCTTCCGCACCCATGCTGGCCGAGAACTCGTCGCCGTACTCTTCCACCTTGGCGAGGTAATCCTCTTCGGTCAGCAACTGGCAGCGCTGCAGCGGCGTCATGCCGGGCTCCGTCACCACGAAGGCTTCGAAGTAGAGGACGCGTTCAATGTCGCGCAGGGTCATGTCCAGCACCATGCCCAAGCGGGAAGGCAGGGACTTGAGGAACCAGATGTGCGCCACGGGGCTGGCGAGTTCAACGTGGCCCATGCGCTCGCGGCGCACCTTGGAGAGCGTCACTTCGACGTTACATTTTTCGCAGATCACGCCCCGATGCTTGAGACGCTTGTACTTGCCGCACAGGCACTCGTAATCCTTGACGGGCCCGAAAATCTTGGCACAAAACAACCCGTCCCGTTCCGGCTTGAACGTACGGTAGTTGATGGTCTCGGGCTTCTTGACCTCGCCATAGGACCAGGACCGAATTTTTTCGGGAGAAGCCAGCCCGATCCGAATGGCATCGAACTCTTCTTCCTGCGTCACCTGCTTGAACAAATCCAATAGTGCTTTCACGCTATACCTCCATCGAGTATCCCTTATCGGCGACAAGGGAACCCAGTGATGAGTTCCGGAACCCGTAACTGCTGACCGACGATTCCCCGCTTAATACCGTTCGAGATCAATATCGATCCCGAGCGAACGGATTTCCTTGACCAGCACATTGAACGATTCCGGCATGCCCGCCTCGATCTTGTGCTCGCCCTTGACGATGTTTTCATACACCTTGGTACGGCCTGTCACATCATCGGATTTCACGGTCAACATTTCCTGCAGGGTATAAGAAGCGCCGTACGCCTCCAGTGCCCACACTTCCATTTCGCCAAACCGCTGGCCCCCGAACTGCGCCTTGCCGCCCAGCGGTTGCTGAGTGACGAGGCTGTACGGACCGGTGGAACGCGCATGCATCTTGTCGTCCACCAGATGGTGCAACTTGAGAATGTGCATGTAGCCCAGGGTTACGGGGCGGTCGAAGGCCTCTCCAGTACGACCATCGAACAGCTGCATTTGGCCGTTGCGCGGCAAACCGGCCAGTTCCAGCATGTCCTTGATTTCATCTTCGGTGGCGCCGTCAAACACCGGGGTGGCAAAGGGCACGCCATCACGCAGGTTGTGGGCAAGCTCCACGATTTCCTCGTCGGACAGCGCGCTCAGGTCTTCCTGTTTGCCGTTTCGGTTGTAAACCTGTTCCAGGAACTGGCGTAGCCTGGTCGCTTCGGCCTGTTGCTCCACCAGTTGCCCAATCACGTGACCCAGACCTTTCGCAGCCCATCCCAGATGGGTTTCCAGGATCTGTCCCACGTTCATCCGCGAAGGCACGCCCAGCGGGTTGAGAACGATGTCCGCCGGCGTTCCGTTGGCGGTAAACGGCATGTCCTCCACCGGCACGATCTTGGAGATCACGCCCTTGTTGCCATGTCGCCCGGCCATTTTGTCACCGGGCTGCAGGCGGCGCTTGACTGCGAGATAAACCTTGACCATTTTCTGGACGCCAGGCGGCAGTTCATCGCCTTGCGTGAGCTTGCGCCGTTTTTCCTCAAAGAGGGCATCGAACTCCTGACGCTTCTGCGCCAGGCTATCCTTCAGCTGTTCGAGCTGCAGCTGCTGTTCTTCTTCCGACAGACGAATGTCGAACCAGTCGTAACGGCCCACTTCGTGCAGGTAGGTTTTCGTGATCTTGGTGCCTTTGGCAAGCTTCTTGGGGCCGCCCTTGGCGACCTTTCCGATGAGGTGGCGCTCGATACGACCGAAAGTATCGTTCTCGACGATGCGCAGCTGGTCGGCAAGATCCTTCTTGAACTGGGTCAGTTCGTCGTCAATGATCTGCTGGGCCCGGGTGTCGCGTTCGATGCCCTCGCGGGTGAAGACCTGCACTCCGATGACCGTGCCGGACATCCCGGACGGTACGCGCAGGCTGGTGTCCTTCACGTCCGAGCTCTTCTCGCCAAAGATGGCACGCAGCAATTTTTCTTCCGGCGTCAGCTGGGTTTCACCCTTGGGCGTCACCTTCCCGACCAGGACGTCGCCCGCTTCCACTTCCGCCCCGATGTAGATGATCCCGGACTCGTCCAGGCGACCCAGCATGCGTTCCGACAGGTTAGAAATATCGCGGGAAATTTCTTCCGGACCAAGCTTGGTGTCCCGTGCCACGACCGACAGTTCCTCGATATGGATCGAGGTAAAGCGGTCTTCAGCGACGATGCGCTCGGAAATCAGGATCGAATCTTCGAAGTTGTATCCGTTCCAGGGCATGAACGCCACCAGCAGGTTTTGCCCAAGGGCCAACTCGCCGGTATCGGTGGAGGCGCCATCGGCAATCACGTCGTCGCGGGCGATGATGTCACCCACTTTCACGATGGGACGCTGGTTGATGTTGGTGTTCTGGTTGGAACGACGGTATTTGATCAGGTTGTAGATGTCTACACCGACTTCGCCCGCCAGGGTTTCGTTATCGTTGACGCGTACCACAATCCGGGCCGCATCCACGTAATCCACTACACCGCCGCGCCGCGCCTGCACCGTCGTACCGGAGTCCACTGCCACCGTACGTTCGATCCCGGTGCCCACGAGCGGTTTTTCGGCTCGCAGACAGGGTACGGCCTGGCGTTGCATGTTGGAGCCCATCAGCGCGCGGTTGGCGTCATCGTGCTCCAGGAACGGGATCAGCGAAGCGGCCACAGACACGATCTGGGCAGGAGCCACGTCAATGTGCGTGATGCGATCCGGCGTCGACAGGGTGAATTCGTTGTGGTGGCGGCAGGACACCAACTCGTCGGTGAAGCGGCCCTTGCCGTCAATCTCGGCGTTGGCCTGAGCGATGACGTAACGTCCTTCCTCGATGGCTGAAAGCATCTCGATCTGGTCGGTCACGCGCCCGTTCTCCACCTTGCGATAAGGCGTTTCCAGGAAGCCGTATTCGTTGGTACGCGCATACAGCGCCAGCGAATTGATCAGGCCGATGTTCGGGCCTTCAGGCGTTTCGATCGGACAAACGCGTCCATAGTGCGTGGGATGCACGTCGCGTACTTCAAAGCCGGCACGCTCGCGCGTCAACCCGCCCGGCCCCAGCGCGGAAACACGGCGCTTGTGGGTGATTTCGGAGAGCGGATTGGTCTGGTCCATGAACTGGGACAACTGGCTGGAGCCGAAGAATTCCTTGATCGCCGCGGAAATCGGTTTGGCGTTGATCAGGTCATGGGGCATCAGGTTTTCGGATTCAGCCTGGGACAGGCGTTCCTTGACTGCGCGCTCCACCCGTACCAGGCCGGAGCGGAACTGGTTTTCCGCCAGCTCGCCTACGGAACGAACCCGGCGATTGCCCAAATGATCGATGTCGTCGATCTCGCCGCGACCGTTGCGCAGCTCAACCAGGATCTTGATGACCGCCACGATGTCGTCATTGGACAGGACGGACGGCCCCGTCAGGTCGGAGCGGCCGACCCGGCGGTTGAACTTCATGCGACCGACTGCGGAAAGATCGTACCGCTCTTCGCTGAAGAACAATCCCTGGAACAATCCCTTGACCGCTTCTTCGGTGGGCGGCTCGCCGGGACGCATCATGCGGTAAATGGCAATACGCGCAGCATTCTGATCCGCGGCATCGTCCACGCGCAGGGTTTGCGAAATGTAGGCGCCCTGGTCGAGGTCGTTGGTATAGATGGTCCGGTACTCGCGAACGCCCGCGGCACGGAATTTGGCCAGCGTGGCCTCGGTCAATTCGTCGTTGGCCCGGCCCAGCACTTCACCCGTGCTGGTATCGATGATGTCGTGCGCCAGGGCATGTCCAGCGGCAAATTCTTCAGGAACTTCGATGCGCTTGAGCCCGGCCTGCTCCATCTCTCGGATGTGCTTGACGGTGATGCGCTTGTCGCGCGGCACGATGACCTTGCCCTTGGCCATGATGTCGAAGCGCGCCATGTCGCCTCGCAGGCGCTCCGGCACAAGCTCCATCTGAATGCTGTTGCCATCGATATGGAACGTATCGAAAGCAAAAAATGTTTCCAGAATCTGTTCTGGCGTAAAACCGATCGCCTTGAGCAGCGTGGTCACCGGCATCTTGCGGCGACGGTCTACCCGGAAATAGAGGAAATCCTTGGGATCGAATTCGAAATCGAGCCAGGAGCCACGATACGGAATGATGCGTGCCGAGAACAGCAGCTTTCCGGACGAATGGGTTTTGCCGCGATCATGTTCGAAGAACACGCCCGGGCTGCGGTGCAGCTGGGAGACGATGACACGCTCGGTTCCGTTGATCACGAAGGAGCCATTCTTGGTCATGAGCGGGATTTCGCCCATGTAGACTTCCTGCTCCTTGATTTCCTTGACTGTGGGCTTGGAAGCTTCACGGTCCATGATCTTGAGGCGAACCCGGGCACGCAGCGGCGACGCGTAGGTCATGCCGCGTTGCTGACATTCGATGACGTCAAAGGGGGGCGTGCCCAGTTGATAGCTGACATATTCCAGCCCAGCGTTGCCGGAATGGCTGGAGATGGGGAATACCGTCCGGAATGCAGATTCCAGACCCTGGTTTTTGCGCGCGTTTGGAGCAACATCCGCCTGCAGAAACTCGGTATACGAGTCCAGTTGGGTCGCTAGCAGGAACGGAACTTCGAGAACGCTTTGACGCTTTGCAAAACTTTTGCGAATGCGCTTTTTCTCGGTGAATGAGTAACTCATGTTGTCTCCACGGCAGAATGACAAATGCGTAAGGCGGGAGGAATTGGGGACAGACCCCAATTCAGGGTCTGTCCCCTACCCACCATCCGGTCACTTCCCGCTTGCGAGAAGCTGGGCTGGCGGCGCCCCGCCAGCCCGACCGGTCAATGCAGGAATTACTTGATTTCGAAAGTCGCGCCGGCTTCGGCCAATTGCTTGGCGATCGCGTCGGCATCGGCCTTGGAAACCCCTTCCTTGACGGGCTTCGGTGCGCCGTCAACCAGGTCCTTGGCTTCTTTCAGACCCAGACCGGTGATCGTGCGAACCACCTTGATGACGTTGACCTTGTTGTCGCCGGCACCGGTCAGGATGACGTTGAACTCGGTCTTTTCTTCAGCGGCGGCAGCGGCGCCAGCAGCTGCAGGAGCAGCCACTGCCACAGCGGTTGCTGCTGCAGAAACACCAAACTTCTCTTCCATGTCCTTGATCAGTTCGGACAGCTCGAGCACGGTCATGCCTGCGATTGCGTCCAGAATTTCAGTTTTGCTGAGTGCCATTTCCTAACTCCTTAAATTAAACAGTGGCTTGTTTTTGGTCGCGCACAGCTGCCAGGCCGCGCGCGAATTTGGCCGGGACTTCGTTGAGCGTCTGCACGAACTTTGCAACCGGTGCCTGCATGGTGCCCATCAGCTTGGCGATGAGCTCGTCACGACTTGGCATGGTGGCCAGGCTGGCGACATCCTTGGGGGACATGACAAAATTTGCCATGGCGCCGCCCTTGATGACCAACCGGTCATTTCCTTTTGAAAATTCGTGAATCACCTTCGCGGCCGCAACGGGATCAACAGAAATGCCATACACCAAGGGTCCGACCATCTGGTCAGCCAAAGGTGCAAATGGCGTCTCGGCCACCGCACGACGCACGAGCGTGTTTTTCAGAACGCGGAAGTAAACCCCCGCTGCCCTGGCCTTGGCTCGTAGTACAGTCATATCGCTGACCGCCATCCCGCGGTACTCTGCCAGGATGATGGACTGGGCACCGGAAATCTGGCCGGCAACCTCAGCGACAACTGCCTTTTTCTCTTCAAGATTGAGACTCAAGGTCTGTTCTCCATTAAGATTACGGAACCACGGCGAACCGCGGTTCCAACCACGGCGACCTTTCTTTCAGGGCTTTGGTGCCAACTGCCACCAATGAAACTTGACCTTCCATCAGGGTACGCCATCTGCGTAGGCTGCCTTGCGGCGATTAAACCCTTGAAAGGGTCCCTACGGTCTTTGATGTCCAGCCGGGATACTTCCCCGGCTGCCCAAAGTCTGTGTGTTTCCTTATACCGAGATCGTGGCGTTATCCACGCGGATCCCCACGCCCATGGTGCTGGAAACTGAAATTTTCCTGAGATAGATTCCCTTGGCCGTTGCAGGACGCGCGCGATTCAACGCACCCAGCAGCGCCACCAGGTTTTCCTGCAGGGCATCAACCGTAAACGAAGCGCGGCCGATGGAGCAGTGCACCAGACCGGCCTTGTCGGTCCGGTATTGCACCTGCCCTGCCTTGGCATTCTTGACCGCACCCGCCACGTCGGCGGATACCGTGCCAACCTTGGGGTTGGGCATCAGGCCGCGCGGACCCAGTACCTGGCCCAGCGGACCGACGATGCGCATGGCGTCCGGCGAGGCGATGACCACGTCGAAATCCATGAAGCCGCCCTTGATCTTTTCGGCGAGATCTTCGAACCCCACGTGCTCTGCGCCAGCGGCCCGGGCTTTTTCGGCGTTCTCGCCCTGCGCAAACACGGCGACGCGCATAGTCTTGCCCGTCCCTCTGGGGAGCACGACGGAGCCACGCACCTGCTGATCGGACTTCTTGGCGTCGATGCCCAGATTGACCGCGACATCCACGGATTCATCAAATTTTGCGGTGGCCGTTTTCTTGACCAGCTCCAGGGCACCCGCTACCGGGTAGGACTTGGAACGATCGATCTCGGCCCGCAACGCCTTGTGGCGCTTGGATACAGTAGCCATTATTTCACCCCCTCGACTTCGATTCCCATGCTCCGCGCGCTGCCCGCCACGGTACGTACCGCGGCATCGAGATCCGAGGCCGTCAGGTCGGGCATCTTGGTGGTGGCGATGGCTTCAGCCTGCGCCCGCGTCAATTTGCCCACCTTGTCGGTGTGCGGCTTGGGACTCCCCTTGGAAACGCCTGCGGCCTTTTTGATCAGGACCGTGGCGGGCGGGGTCTTCATGATGAAGGTGAAGCTCTTGTCGGCGTAGGCGGTAATCACCACCGGCACCGGCAACCCGACCTCCATGCCCTGCGTCTGGGCATTGAAAGCCTTGCAGAATTCCATGATATTCAGGCCCCTCTGGCCCAGGGCCGGGCCAATGGGCGGGCTAGGATTTGCCTTGCCCGCAGGGACTTGCAACTTGATATACCCTACGATTTTTTTTGCCATTTCAGCTCCATGTCATGGGTTCAATCGGACAGCACCCTTGCCATCCTCCCCGGAAAAACAGACGAGTCCCAAAGGGATCCGCCGATCGGACCGACCTGACGAAAGTCAGGCCTTTTCCACCTGTCCGAAATCCAGCTCCACGGGTGTCGAGCGGCCAAAAATCAGTACCGACACACGCAGCTTGTTCTTGTCGTAATTCACTTCTTCCACGTTGCCGTGGAAATCGGTGAACGGACCATCCTTGACCCGCACCGACTCGCCCACCTCGAACAGAACCTTGGGGCGGGGCTTCTCGACGCCTTCCTGAACCTGATGCAGGATGCTGTCCACTTCCTTGTCCGTAATCGGCGTAGGCTTGTTGGCGCGGCCGCCCACAAAACCCGTCACCTTCGGGGTGCTCTTGACCAGATGCCAGGACTCATCCGTCATGTCCATCTGGACCAGCAGATAGCCCGGAAAGAACTTCCGTTCGCTGATGCTTTTCTGGCCGCCTTTCATCTCGACCACTTCCTCGACAGGCACCAGGATTTCACCGAACTGGTCCTGCATGCCGGAACGCGCAATGCGCTCGATCAGCGCGCGCTGAACACTTTTCTCGAAGCCCGAGTAGGCGTGAACCACATACCAACGCATCGCCATCACTCAGCCCTTCCCATCAGTCGTTGCACGATCACCAGAAGCCCCCAATCCACCAGCCACAGAAACAGCCCCATCACCAGGACCAGGGCAAAAACCACCAGGGTGGTCTGCCAGGTTTCCTTGCGCGAGGGCCATACCACGCGCCGGGTTTCGGCAATGGCTTCCTGACCAAATCGATAAAACTCCTGTCCGGAGGCGGTAAACCAGGCCACCACCACACCCAGCCCCAAGCCCGCCAGCACCGATAACACGCGCAAAATCAGCGCGTGTTCGGACAACTGGTAGTACCCCACGATCCCTGCGATCACCAATGCGACCGCGAAACCAAATTTGATCTTGTCCGCCATGCCAGCGAAAGTCCTTATGCCGTGCTAGTGTCTGTGTGGCAGGCCAGGAGGGCCTCGAACCCCCAACCTACGGTTTTGGAGACCGTCACTCTGCCAATTGAGCTACTGGCCTGCTGCTCCCACACTTACTCGATAACCTTGGACACCACGCCGGCGCCCACAGTACGGCCACCCTCGCGAATCGCAAAGCGCAAACCTTCTTCCATCGCAATCGGCGCAATCAACGTCACCGTCACCGCCACATTGTC
>JAJZRV010000037.1 GCA_021850135.1 Pseudomonadota bacterium | reverse complement strand
AACCGAAAGATCGAGCTCACTGTCCATCCGCTTCAGCGTACCGGTCAGGTTACGCGCCAGGATGCGCTGCATGGGCTCCAGCCGGACTTCCCGGTCGGACTCGAAAGGAAAGGACAGAAAACCATACCTTGCGATGCCCTTCTGCCGGATGATCCACAGGTTGCCGTTGCGCGAAAGCACTTCGCTCGAGGTCAGGTTTCCAAGAATCGCGGTCATGTGGTCAAAGTCGGTCATGACTTCCCAGACGGTTCCCAGTGGTGCTGCCACATTCATCGTGGCATCGACGGTAATGGTCTCCCCCAGCTGCTCCGCGGCAACGATGGCCCGGGGGTCGGCACCGAAACCCGTGTTGGCGATCGCACCGAGCAGCACGGCAAAAACAACCCCAAGGACGCGTCGTGCCTGATCACCCATCGTGGGTTGATGCCGGGATGCGGGAATGTTTTATCGAAGGGGAGTCAGTGGGGAAAGAAAAAAGAGAACACCCGCTGCCCCATACCGCCCTGCGCCATGCTCTGGGCAAAGGAGTGCGCCGAATTGGGCAGGAGTTCCACGGAATAGTCTGTATCCAGTCCATATTGCAATGCCGCCCTCTTCATGGCTGCGGTCCAGTTTTTGGCCCGATCCACACGCGTCGCGCCCTGAAGACGCACCACATCGGCAGATTTGTTCAGGCTGGGATCCTGCTCCACGTCATTATCCCCCACAAAGACGCGGGTGGGTACTGCAAGAAATTTCTGCGGCGTGAATGCGACGCCGGCCAACTGCTTTGACGAAATCCTGAGTCCGTAGGGGTAACGTACCGAAGCGTCCGGAAAGGTGTACCAGCCCGCTGCACCAATGGCCAGCTTCACCACCCGTTCGGGATGTGCGAGCACATAGCGGTGGACGAACTGGCCCCCCCCTGAATAACCAAACAGATAGAGCCGGTCCGTTCGGGCTTGCGTGAGCCTTCCCACCTCTTCAACGATCCGGTCCAGCGCCAGATCGGCGCGTGCACCCCGTCCGGTTCTTCCCATGAACTGATAATCCCAGAATGGGGGTTCGGGAAAGTAGGGAGCAATCATCACGACCCCATAATGCTCGGCAAAATCCGCAAACAGGTAGGCCTGCTGAATGGCGTTGCGCGATATGCCGTGCACCGTCACGAAGATGGGTGCATCCTTGCCCCCCTTGCGGGGAATATAGAGCAGATAGGCCTGGCCTGGGTCACGCTCCAGCGCGCGCACCAGCATCACGCCCGGCTGGACCGACGCATTGAGATCCTGCGCGGGAGCCGCAAACGCCCACAGCAGGCCAGCGCCCAAAATAGCCGCCCGCAGCACCGTTTTGCCCATCCGGGCCAGAACGGGTACCGTGCTCACCCTGGGGCTCCCGACACGCAGACCAGACGCGGCCTGGAAGGGCTTTCTCCAGACCTCAGGAAGGCCGCCGTGGGGCCATTGGCTTCCATCAACGCGGCATAGGTGCCCTGGGCCACCAGGCGCCCGCCATCGAGGTGCCAGAGGACATCCGCCGAGGCCATGCGGTCCTGACGATGCGTCACCAGCAGCACCGTCCCGGGATAGCCTGCAATGACCCGATCCATGAACCAGGCCGCCTGCGGGTCGAGATTGGCATCGGCCTCGTCAAGCAGCAACAGCGGCGGGCTTCCCACCAGCGCTCGGGCCAGCAAAATTCGCTGGCGCTGCCCCATGGACAGCCCGATCCCGCCTTCGGAAACACGCGTCTGCGCGCCCTGCGGCAGATCGGCCAGCAACGCATCCAGGCCACACCACTGCGCGATGCGCGCCAGCGCTTCCTCCGAAACCCCGGGACAGCGGTAGCGCAGGTTTTTCTCGATCGTTCCGCGCAACAGGGGCAGGTCGGGCCCCACCATTCCGATGGCACGACGCACCGAAGAGAGACTGTGCGTCGCAAGATCCTGGCCGTCGAGGCGAACCACTCCTTCGTGGGCATCCACCAGCCGTGCGGCCAGGGACAACAGTGTGGATTTTCCGGCCCCGTTCGGGCCGACGATGGCCACCACCGTTCCCGCCTCGGCAGTGAGGGTGACTTCCCGCAGTGCGCCCTCGACCGAGACATGATCGAACTCGATCCTGCCCGGACCGACGCGCAGATCCGGAGCACCGGCGATTTCAGAAACCGTGGAAGGGATGGCGAGAAACTCCCGGATTTTCTGGAGCGAGACCTGCGAGCTGTGCCAGTACTCCTGGATGCGCCCCATGTCGCGCAGTGGGCTCACCAGCAGGCCGACGATGGCCATCGCCGCCACCACCGTGCCCGCCGACGCGTGCCCTGAAGTCACTTCCCAGGCACCCACCAGCAGCACGACGGCCGTGGCAGCCAGGGAAGTGGCTTCGGTGACCGCGACAATCCTGCCCGCAGCCCGCGCCCGGACGATCATCGCCTCCTGGAATGCCTGCCCCTGACGCACGAGGCGCTTGCGCTCCCTGGCTTTCTGGCCGAACAGCTGGACCACGGCGATGGCATTGATTTTTTCACTGACGTTGGCCGCGATGCGCGTGAGGCGCCGACGCGATTCCATGGTGGCGAATTTGAGATCGTTACCCAGCGCCAGGGTGGCGACAGCACCGATGAAGAGCACCCCGCCCATGGCCGCGGCCAGAAGCGGATCAAGAAAGGACAGGGCCAACAGGGTGGCCAGGGTCACCACCCCTGCCACCGTGAGGCGCGCGAGTCCCAGGCTGACCCAACGGCGCAATGAAACGAGATCGCCCACGAAACGCAGGGCCATCCCGCCCCGGGTGCGCGACTGCAACGCCCTGGGCGGCAGGGCCGCAAGGTGATCGTAGAGCACGAGGCGGATTTCTGAAGCATAGTTCTGCCCCATGCGCTCCGCATCCACCCGCTCCAGATAACGCAACCCGGCAATGGACAGCGCGGCACCGGCAAGGCCCAGCGCCATGCCAGGCAGGGAGACCCCGGCATTATTCTGCGCCGACCGGATCAGGTGGTCGAAGCCATACCGCACCAGATGGGCCGTCGCCACGTTCATGACGGCCTGCCCCAGGGCATTCCCCACCAGGCGCACCAGGAGGGGGGTGCGCTGTCCGCCGAGTACCTGTGGAATCTGCATCCTCAGCCTGCCCTGACCGATCGCTCGGGCTGGCGCGCATTCTGGAGGAGCGCATGGCATACATCCGGGTCGCACAACCTCGCGGTATGCACCACTGGCACGCGTGTGAACTGCGCGGCCTCGGAAGCAGCCAGCGGCGAATTGGTCAGCACGCCACTGATGGCAAGCACATGGTGTCCCAGACCTTCAATCATTTGCACGCCACCCACGGCGCCGGCAGAATCGCGCGAGGCAAACAGCACGTGGTCCACGTTCTCCCTGAACAGGGAAGAAGCCAGCAGGTTGGCAGTCTCCGCCTGGAAAATGCCGTCGGCAATTTCCAGCACGATCATGTCCACGCCGGAAAGTGCGAGATGCGCAGTAATGGTGGTGAAAATGTTTTCAATCTTGTCGTGCGAAACCTTGTAGGTGGACACGTGTCCCACGTCCGTAAAATCGTACGTCGGGCTTGCACCCGCATCGGCCATCAGCCAGACGTCCTTGCCCGCGCCGGTTCCGGTAATCTTGGCGGCACCGATCTTCTTGCCGCCGGCTACCAGACCGTGGATGAAATTGGTGACGCTGGTAGTTTTTCCGGAGTTCATCGTGGTGCCCACCACGGCGATTGTCTTGGGGCGTGGGCCCAGGTAATCGATGCTTTGCATTTTCCAGTCGGCCAGATTCATGACCATGCCGTTGTAATCGGCAAGCACGCCAATGGGTGTAATGCTCGTGGGCGCCTTCATGGCGGAATATGCTGACAGCACGCGCCCCGCCATGCCCCCCGCCGCCACCAGATGGCAACTGTCCATATGGTCAGGCACTTCCGCTTCAAACTGGTCAGGCGCGTAGCGGTTGCCGTAACACACGACGATCTCGTCGCCCACGTACAGCGTGGAGCGACGACCGTTGCGCAGCTCCACGCCGCCATGTTGTCCGATGGCATCCACGCGGGCCAGGATGATGTCCCCGGGCTGCGGCCTGTAGGCCTTGTCCATCAACAGGGAAGCCGCCACATCGAAATTTACGTTGCGCACCGAGTAGGCAATCTTTGCCCGGTCCAGACGCTCCCTCTGCAGCACGATCTGCTCTGCCATGTATTTCTCCCCATCAGGTTGTTGTTGATCCGGTATGCGCCGTGCGCCCCTCGAATGAACATCACCGTGGGCGCACTCCGATGAGGGCGAAATATATGGGAAATTTACACATTTTTAAAGAGAAATTTTTATTACGAGGAATTTCACTTTAAATACATATCGTTACACAAACGACAAGGGATGGGCCTCCGGCCGGAAACCGGAGGAAACTGAAGGGTTACAGTCCTATCTGGAACCGGTCTGGCGTGCGCTCAATCCCCCGAGCCGCGTCCACGACGCCCCATCATTTCCAGTTCGACCTGGTTCTTCACCGCGGTCACGCCGGGGACCCGCGCCGCAATCTGGCCTGCAATGAACAGCTCCCGGCCCTCAAACACGAATCCCGACAGCGTCACCACCCCGTTGCGGGCGGAAACATCAATATGCCTCGCGTAAATCGTCGGATCGTTGTTGAGCGCATGCATGACCGCTGACTCGAGTCGATTGTCCGCTTCGGTCTCGGCAGGGCTTCTGGGCGGCAGGCTTGCACAGGCGGCGATGAGCGCAACCAGGGCAAGCATCAATGAAACTCCGGTGAATTTTCTTAGCAGAAGTGTCGTCATTTTAAATGTCCTCATCGGCAACATGACTGACCCATCATACATTGAATCGTCCCAAGTTGAATTGCGTTTCAACTTCATCCACCCACCCGTCTTTTCACGTCGTGGAGAGGGCTTCAGGCGGCAAAAACCCCGAGACCCATGACAACAGGGGCCTGGGATATCGGGGTTTTCTGAGGGGCGCCCAGAGCCATGCCCTGGGCTTGAGACATTTGGCGGAGAGGGTGGGATTCGAACCCACGGTAGGCATACACCTACGCCTGATTTCGAGTCAGGTACATTCGACCACTCTGCCACCTCTCCGAGCCGGGCATTATACCGTGTTGGCGTTCAAACGGGCCTGCTTTTGCTCCAGCTCGGCCCAACGGGCCATGGCCGCCTCCACCGCCTGCTCGATCTGCGCGTGACGCGCCTGCAGCTGCCTGACCCGTTCCGGATCTCCCTTGTAGAGCGCCGGGTCCGCCAGCTGCGCGGCAATGCCGGCCTGTTCCGCCTCGAAGGCCTCGATCTGCACCGGCAGGGATTCCAGTTCCCGGGTTTCCTTGAACGACATCTTTTCGGGGCGCTGGCGCGCCCGCTCCTCGCCTGACGTGGGCTCGGCCTTGCGCCTGACGTCGGCCGGCCGGGCCGGCACGGCCATTTCCGCGGCAGCACGGGATTCCAGGTAACGCACCCAGTCGCTGTACCCCCCTGCGTTTTCCGTGACCCCGCCCTGCCCGTCCAGCACGATGACCTGTGTCACCACATTGTCCAGAAAGGCGCGGTCGTGGCTGACCAGGAACAGGGTACCCGTGTACTCCGCCAGCAACGACTCCAGCAGGTCCAGGGTTTCGATGTCGAGGTCGTTGGTGGGTTCATCGAGGACGAGCACGTTGGCCGGCCGGGTAAACAGGCGCGCCAGCAGGAGGCGGTTGCGCTCGCCGCCTGACAGGGACTTGACCTTGGCCCGCACGCGTTCGGGCGGAAACAGAAAATCGCCCAGGTAGCTCACCACATGCTTTCGTACCCCGTTGATCTCCACAAAGTCGGCACCGGGGCTGATGGTGTTGGCCAGCGTATCTTCCGGGTCGAGCTGCGCGCGCAACTGGTCAAAATAGGCAAAGGTCAGTCGCGTGCCCAACCGGACCGTGCCGGCGTCGGGCGCGCGTTCGCCCAGCAGCACGCGCAGCAGCGTGGTTTTTCCCGCGCCGTTGGGGCCGATCAGGCCCACCTTGTCGCCGCGAATGATGCGGGTGGAATAATCCTGGACCAGCACGCGGTCGTCATAGCGGATGGTCACGTGGGAAAGCTCCGCCACCAGATCGCCGGAGCGATCCCCCGTGGCCAGCGCCATGCGCACGTCGCCGACGCGCTCGCGCCGGGCGGCGCGTTCCAGGCGCAGCGCCTCGAGGCGTCGCACACGCCCCTCGTTGCGCGTTCGGCGCGCCTCGATGCCCTTGCGAATCCACACTTCCTCCTGCGCCAGCACCTTGTCGAACTTGGCCTGCACCGTGGCTTCAGCAGCCAATTGCTCGGCCTTGCGCCGCTGGTACTCGGCAAACGAGGCGCCGAACTGGGCAAGACGGCCCCGATCCAGTTCCACGATGCGGGTGGCCACCCGGTCCAGAAACTGACGGTCGTGAGTGACGAACACGATGCTGCCGCGAAAGCTGCGCAACAACCCTTCCAGCCATTCAATGGAGGCGATGTCGAGATGGTTGGTGGGCTCGTCCAGCACCAGGAGGTCCGGCTCGGCCACAAGTGCGCGGGCCAGCGCCACACGTTTCTTCCAGCCGCCAGAAAGCTCGGAAATGCGCCGCTCCGGCGCAAGCCCCAGCTGGGACAGGACGGCGTCCACCTTGTAGTGGTGGGTCCAGCCTTCGCCGGAATCCATTCCCGCGCTGACCACCTCGAACACGGTGTCGCCGTCATCGAGCATGGGTTCCTGCGGCACATAGCCCACCTTGAGCGCGGGGGATTTCCAGAGCACGCCGTCATCGAGCCGGGCCTCCTCCACCAGCACCTTGAGCAAGGTGCTTTTCCCGCCGCCGTTACGACCGATCAGTCCGATCCGCTCGTTGTCGTCCACGATGAATTCCACATCGTCGAGCAAGGGGTGATGGCCGAAAGCCAGGGAAGCGTGGGAGAGCGTCAAGAGGGGCATGTTGGGTGAATCGCCTAGAAGAATTCGTAGGCCACCCGCACAATGATCGTCCGGTCGGGCGCGCCATGGTTGATGCCATACAGCAGTGCCGTACTGTACTCCAGTTCGTCGCCGCGACCCAAATGGAGTTCACCCGAGAAAGCAGGACCCACCTGGTGCGCATCGTCTGCGGGCCGGTAGTAGGCCTCGATGCCGGGCACGAGCGCACTCTCGATTTTATATCCGGCGCTGTAGGCCGAGCGGAAGTTGTATTTCCCGCTGGCCTCTCCCCCCAGATCCTTCTGCCAGATCAGGTTGAGCCGCTGAATCACGTGCCCGGTCTGCTTTTCGAGCAGCGGTCCGAACTCCACACCGTCCGGAACGCCGGCCTGCCGGTTGTGGATGTAGGACGCCACAAAGCCCGGATCCACCCAGTACTCGCCGGGCTGCGCCAACTGGAAAATGTTTTCGAACTCCTGCCCCGCAAGGTGCGTGCCCATCATGGGGTCATGGTTGAACTCTCCAGCATAGACCTCGGCTTTCCACCACGAAGTAAACGTGTGCGCCACGGCAAGCTCGAAAGCCCCACTGCGATCCAGCGACGAGCGTCCATCGCTGTAGGTGTAGCCGCGCAGCTCCACTTCGGACTGTCCCTGGGTGACGTGCGGCGAATACACGATGAAATCATCGTCTGCGCGCGCCGCCGCGCACAGTCCGCACATCAAAACGAGGGCCGCAGTCCACCCTGGCGCGCCGGGCGCGCCTGAAATCTCGCGAAGGAAGCGCATGCTACATGGACCTCCAGCGGGGACGGTACATCAGCGCCAGAATCACCAGCAGCGTCGCCAGATAAAACACGACCTGGATGCCTGAAGGACGCGCCGTATAACCCACCAGCACATGCAGCAATTGACCGGACAGGCTGTTCTGGTCCAGCCAGCGGGACGTGTTCCAGATGCCATGCCCCAGTGCGGGAAGCCAGCCCGCCTGATTGAGAAACCCGGCCGCCTGCGCCGACAGGCCCGCAGCCAGGAACAGGATCATCCAGCTCGTCACGGTGAAGAAATGGCGCACGGGAATGCGCAACAGGCCGCGATACAACAACACCCCCGCCAGCACTCCGACCGCAATGCCGGCCAGCGCCCCCAGGCTCATGCTGGACGCCTGCTCGCCCCCCGCGGCGATGGCCCACAAAAACAATACCGCTTCGGACCCCTCGCGCATGACGGCCATTGCGGTAATCAGCAACAGCGCCGTCAACGGTTTGCTGCCCGCCTGCACTTCAGCGCCCACGGCGTTGAGCTCTGCGCGCAGTTCGCGCGCATGGGCCGACATCCATACGTTATGCCAGGTCAGCATCCCGACGGCCGTCAGCAGAATGGCTGCATTGAACAGCGCCTGACCGTCCCCGGACAACAGGGAGGACGCCGTAGAGGCAAGATACGCCACGCCCGAGGCGCCCAGCAGGCCCAGCCCCACGCCGCCGCTGACCCAGCGCCCGCGGTGGGCAATGCCGCGGCTCGCCCCCAGCACGATGGCGACGATCAGCGCCGCCTCCAGCACTTCACGAAACAGGATGACTGCAGTCGCCAGCATCTTAGCGGCCTCCCGTTGCGGGCTTGACGATGATGACGCCCTTCATGTCGTGGTTGAAGTCGTTGAAAAATTCGTAGCGGCCCGCCTCGGCCGGCCCCACGAACACCGCCACTTCGCCATGGGCCGGCACGACCACCTCGCGCGACAGGTCGTAGCTTTCAAATTCGGCCGGCATCGCATCCAGGTTGCGAATCACCACCCGGGTGCGTACCCCGGGGGCGATGGTGAGTTCGCCCGGCTCGAACTGCCTGTTGTGGATCGAAATGACGGGATCGCCTTCAGCCGCAGCGGCCACTGACAGAACCCCCCACATCATTGCAACGAAAAGAAACCGCTTGCGATATGCCAACGCCATGATCCCTCAGCCCTTTACCTTGAATTTTGAATCCATGGTTTCATGATAAATGATAATCATTCTCATGTAAAGCCCTTCCCCCCTGATCATCGCGGTGCAATTGATGCTAGTATTCGCCCCGAGTCCCCGTAGTTAAATGGATATAACAGCCCCCTCCTAAGGGGCAGATGCAGGTTCGATTCCCGCCGGGGGCGCCACCTGAAAAGAATCCTGGAAACGAAAAATGTGGCCTGTCGTCGAAGTCCTGCTGGGCATTTCCATGTTGCTTGCCGTCATGCTGATCCATAGTGCAGGCATGTACCTCGTCATGCATCAGTTTGAACTGAACTGGCCCAGTTACCTCAACGCCCGAAACGAGTTGCGCCGGCAGGCCTATTTCTTCTATCTCGTGACGTTGATCCTGATGACGCATCTCACCGAGATCCTGATCATCGCCACCGTCGTCAAGTCCGTGCATGCCCTGCCCGATTTCCGCACGGCATTTTATTTTGCCGGCGAAACCTACACCACCCTGGGCTACGGCGACGTCCTGCTGCCCCCCGGCTGGCGCCAGTTGGCCCTGTTCATCGCCATGTCGGGACTGTTTACTTTTGGCTGGACCACCGGCGTGCTGGTACGCATCGTGGGCAAGACCTACGACGCACAGTTTGCCCACCTCGAGCACCGTCGCCGCGACAACCCGGACGACAAATCAGACCGGCCGCCGCACACCAAATAACGCAATCACGGTGGCCAGCATCATGGGCAGGCTGTTGTGGATCCAGGAGTCCTTCAGCCAGGACAGATCCTGCCAGAGGGGATCGGACAACAGCAGATCGCCCGCCACGTAACCCAGGAGCGCGCCGCCCATGATCACGATGACGGGATAACGCGTCATCAGGCGCATCAGCACGCTGCTGCCGACCACGATCAGGAAAATGCTGATCGTGAGTCCGATGATCAACAGCACCGCATCGCCCCGGGCCACGGCGGCAAGACCCAGCACATTGTCGAGGCTCATGACCACGTCGGCCACGATGATGGCCCGTACGGCTTCCATCAGCCCGGGCTGGCGGACCTCCTCGCCCACCTCCTGCCTTTTGCCCGGCAACACCAGGCGATAGGCCACCCACAGCAACAGCAACGCGCCCAGGGTTTGCAGATAGGACAGCGTCAGGAGCCGGGTCGCAATGAAGGTCAGCAGGACACGCAGGATCACGGCGCCAAGGCTTCCCAGGAACACCGCGGCGTTGCGCCGGCGCCCCCTCAGGTTGCGGGCGGCCAGGGCAATCACGGCCGCATTGTCCCCGCTCATGACGAGGTCAATGCCGACGATCTGGAACAGTGCAACCCAGAAAGCCGATGAGGCGGCCGTGTCCAAGGGCGGCGTTATCGCGTCAGGACGATCTTGCCCACGTGTGCGCTGGATTCCATGAGCGCATGCGCCCCCGCGGCATCCGCCATGGGAAAGGTGGCGTGGATCACCGGCTTGATGCGGCCCGCATCGAGCAGCGGCCAGACGCGGGCACGCAGCTGCGCGGCGATGGCCGCCTTGAACGCCACGGAGCGTGGGCGCAGCGTGGAACCCGTGATCACCAGACGCCGCTGCATCACTTCAGCCATGTTGACCTGCGATTTCGCGCCGCCCAGGAAAGCGATCAGGACCAGCCGGCCATCGTCGGCCAACGCCTTGAGTTCGCGCGGGATGTAGTCGCCGGCCACCATGTCCAGGATGACGTCCACGCCCCGACCGCCAGTGACTTCCTTGAGGACCGCCACAAAATCCTCGGTTTTGTAGTTGATGGCGCGATCAGCACCGAGCGCTTCGCAAGCGGCACATTTTTCCGGGCTGCCGGCAGTGGCGTAAACCGGGTGCCCGAACGCCTTGACCAGTTGAATCGCGGTGGTGCCAATGCCGCTCGACCCGCCCTGGACCAGGAACGACTCGCCGGGCTGCAGCGCCCCGCGGTCGAACACGTTGCTCCACACCGTGAACATCGTTTCAGGCAGGGCTGCCGCCTCGATGGCGTTGTAGCCCTTGGGAATGGGCAGGCACAGGGCCGCGGGCGCCGTGCAGTAGTCGGCATAACCGCCGCCTGGCACCAGGGCGCAGACGGCGTCCCCCAAGGCGACGCCGGTGGCCCCTTCGCCCAGGGCGACTACCCGTCCGGCCACTTCCAGGCCCGGCAGGTCGGACGCGCCGGGGGGCGGCGGGTAGAACCCCGCGCGCTGGAAACAATCCGGGCGATTGATCCCGGCTGCGGCAACTTCAATCAGCACCTCGCCCGCCTGGGGCTGCGGCGTGGGCCGCTGGACCAGTTTGAGCACCTCGGGCGGACCCGGTTGGGAAATTTCAACGCAACGCATTTGAGCTGGGACGGACATGAACGCATTCCTGAACGAGTGGGACAAAGGGATGATCCCGTGGAGAATACCATTGCCTGTGGGATAATTGCAGGATGCGCTCCCACTCCCGCCGCGACTCCTGGAAATCCGGGTTACTGCGCCCGACGGTGCCAGCCTCCCTTCATTCCTGGCTGACCCATCGCGGTTCGCTGACCGCCCGCCTCAAGGCCCATTGCCGCCAGTTCCAGGTGAAACTGCTGCACCAGGGACTGGCCCGCCCCTTCGAGGACGAACGTGCCCTCCTTGGCCTGCGTCGGGGGGAACTGGTCTGGATCCGTGAGGTGTTGCTGTGCGATGGGGACAGACCGCTGGTCTTTGCGCATTCCGTGCTTCCGCGCCAGCATGTGCGCGGCGCCTGGAACCTCTTTGCCGGACTGGGGGCGCGCCCCCTGGGCGAAGCCCTCTTCACCGACCCCCGTGTGGCCAGACGGGGGCTGCACTTCAAGCGGCTGGGCGCGGGCCACCCCCTCTCCCGGCGCGCAGCGCGATTCCTCGCCGCCCCGCGCCCCTCGGCCCGGCGTTCCCTGTTTTACCGGCACGGCCGCAGCCTGCTGGTCACTGAGGTCTTTTTGGGCCAAACCGCACCATTCTGATGCAATTTTTTGCACAGAATCTGTGCATCCGCCTCATTTTGCATTATGTTAGCGGTTTCTTTTGCATGCCCTGCCCAAGGAGCCTCTAAATCATGGAAACGTTGAAGTCCGGGAGCGATACCTTATTCATTTTGCTGGGAGCCATCCTGGTCTTTGCCATGCATGCCGGCTTTGCCTTCCTGGAACTGGGAACCGTCCGCCGCAAAAACCAGGTCAATGCGCTGGTCAAGATCCTGATGGATTTTGCCGTTTCCACCATCGCCTACTTCTTCATCGGTTACACCGTGGCCTACGGCACGCAGTTCTTTACCGGGGCCGAAACCCTGGCGGCCAGGAGCGGTTTCGAGCTGGTGAAATTCTTTTTCCTGCTGACCTTTGCCGCCGCCGTACCGGCCATCATCTCGGGCGGCATTGCGGAGCGCGCCAGGTTCGAACCCCAATTGATCGCCACGTTCATTCTGGTGGCGCTGGTCTACCCCCTGTTTGAAGGGATCGCCTGGAATGAGCGCTTTGGCATCCAGGCCTGGTTGACGGCGCAGACCGGCGCCGCTTTCCATGATTTTGCCGGTTCCGTCGTGGTGCACGCCGTGGGCGGTTGGATTGCCCTGCCCGCCGTGCTCCTGCTGGGCGCACGCCATGGCCGTTACGGCAAGGATGGCTCGATCTCGGCCCACCCCCCGTCGAACATCCCGTTCCTGGCCCTGGGCGCCTGGATCCTGGCCGTGGGCTGGTTTGGCTTCAACGTGATGAGCGCCCAGACCATCGACAAGATCAACGGCCTGGTCGCCATCAATTCCCTCATGGCCATGGTGGGAGGCACCATTGCCGCCTGGGCGGTGGGCAGGAACGACCCGGGGTTCGTGTATAACGGCCCGCTGGCGGGCCTGGTAGCCGTCTGCGCGGGTTCGGACGTCATGCACCCTCTGGGCTCCCTGGTCGTGGGCAGCGTGGCAGGCGTGCTGTTCGTCAAGATGTTTACCCTGGTGCAAAACCGGTGGAAAATCGACGATGTTCTGGGCGTGTGGCCCCTGCACGGACTGTGCGGCGCCTGGGGCGGCATTGCTGCCGGGATCTTCGGTTCCAGGGCGCTGGGCGGCCTGGGCGGCGTGACCCTGGCAAGCCAGGTTGCTGGCACATTGCTGGGCATCGTCATTGCGCTGACAGGAGGCTTCATCATCTACGGCACGCTCAAGACCCTGATGGGGATCCGCCTGGATCAGGAATCCGAATATCTCGGCGCCGACCTCGCCATCCACAAAATCAGCGCGACCCCCGAACACGATTCATGACCGTTGGCCCGGCCCGCTCCCTGCTGGTCGTCCTGGCGACCGGTGCGCTGCTTCAGGCCCAGGCCGACGACGACGTTCCAGTCACATTGCACCCCCTGGTGGTGACAGGGGCGCGGGTGGCTCGCGACCCCATGGACCTGGCAGCCTCGGTGGCCGTTCTCGACCGCAACGAGATCGTGGACGCCCAACCCCGTGTGGACCTGACGGAGTCCCTGGGCAGCATTCCCGGCATCCAGGCGCTCAATCGCCACAACTACGCACAGGACCTGCAGATTTCATCGCGCGGCTTCGGCGCCCGCTCCCCCTTCGGCACGCGCAGCATCAAGCTCTATACGGACGGCATTCCTGCCAGCATGGCGGACGGCCAGGGCGAAACCTCCACCTTCAACCTGGATCAGGCTGAACGCATCGAAGTCCTGCAAGGGCCCATGGCCGCGCTTTACGGCAACCAGGCCGGCGGCATCCTCCAGCTGTTCACCCGCGAGGGCGCAGGCCCTCCCACGCTGGAAGGCACGACGGAATTCGGCAGCTTCGGCATGTGGAAACGGGATGAGGCCGCGCTGGGTTCGGAACACGGCGTGAGCTATCTCCTGGACGACTCGCATTTCCATACGGATGGCTACCGGCCCGACAGCCAGGCCAACCGCGACCAGCAGATGGCCAAGTTTTCGCTTTCTCCCACGGCAGGCGGAAAATTGACCGTGGTGGCCAACGCCCTCCAGCAGCATGACACGCAGGATCCGCTTGGTCTGACCCGCTCGGCCTATCTGCTGGACCCCTTCGGGCCCGTTACGGCCCACCAGGGCAGTGTGACCTATCCGGATCTTGCCTCAGCCTACAACACGCGCAAGAACATCAACCACCTTCAGGGCGGGGTGACCTACGACCAGGCCTTCGGCGAAGACCATCTGCAGACGACGCTGTACTCGGGCAACCGCCATGTCACGCAGTTCCAGTCCGCCACGGCTTCCTTTGCCAGCAACAGCGGCGTCATCGATTACGGGCGGGATTTCTACGGCACTGATTTCCGCTGGACCGGCGTGCGCCATCTGGGCGAACAGGACACCCTCACCCTGATCGCCGGCCTCGACAACGACCAGTTCCAGGACAATCGCAAGGGCTTCACCAATTTCACCACGACTGAAACCAGCGGCACGCTGACCTGTGGCCTCAATGCCACCTGCGGCGTTTTTGGCACGCAAAAACGCCAGGAAACAGACACCGTGCGCAGCACCGATCCCTACGTCCAGGCCGAATGGGCACTGCGCTCCTGGGTGCTGAGCGCCGGACTGCGTTACAGTCGCGTCAGTTTCAACGTCAACAACACGCTCTCCAATGGTCTGGTCACCCGCCAGGCCACCGCCGCCGCAAGCGGCGACGTCACGTTTACCCACACCACCCCGGCACTTTCCGCGCTCTACCAGCTCAACCGGAAAACCAATCTGTACATCAGCGGCTCGCAGGGCTTTGAAACTCCCACCCTCAACGAAATGTTCTACTCGCGCAACGGGGCCAACGTCGCCGACATCTTCAACTTCGGGCTGAAGGCGGCCACCGTCCATTCCCTGGAGGCTGGCGTCAAATCCCTGCTCGACACGGACACCCAGTTCACGTTTGCCCTCTACCATGTGCGCGTGGACAACGAGGCCGTGGTGGACATCAACGTCAATGGCGCCGCCGCCTATAAAAATGCGCAAACGCAACGCGATGGCGCTGAATGGAGCCTCGACAGCCAGCTCTCGCCCACCGTGAGCGGAAAACTGTCCGTGACACTGCTGCATGCCTTCTTTACCAGCCCCGGCACGACGACGACCGTGGTCGGGCCGACCGCCAGCGCCCTGACCGTGCCCGCTGGCAACCTCCTGCCCGGAGTCGCGGCCAGATATGCCTATGCGGCGCTGGAATGGAATCCCCTTCCCGGGGTCAGCACCGGCGCCGAATTTCTGGCGCGTGGACGCATGTTCGTGGAAGACAGCAACACCCAGATGCCCGCACCGGGTTATGCCATCGTTTCCTGGCGGCTGCTGCTGCACCAGGAGGTTTCGGGCTGGAAATTCAAGGAGTTTGCCCGGATAGACAACCTGTTCGACCGGACCTATGTGGGCAGCGTGATCATCGGGGATGCCTTTGGGCGTTACTACGAACCCGCGCCGGGGCGCAACGGGCTGATCGGCGTAAGCGCTGGTTATACCTTTTAGAGGTATGGTCAGAACCCCCCCGCTCCGATACAATCCGTGACAGTTTTAATGAACCGTGCAAGACAATCCGGAAGGTTGTCCTGACCTTCATCCCTAACCGAAGGACTGCAGCTCGCAATGATCAACGTACTGGTGGTGGATGACCATTCCATCATTCGCAAGGGTATCAAACAACTCCTTCAGGACACGCAGGACATGCGCGTTACCGGAGAAGCCGAAAACGGCGCGGACGCCCTGCAACTGGCCCGGGACAACGATTACGACCTGGTGCTGCTGGACATCAGCATGCCAGGAGAGCACGGCATCGACGTCCTGAAGCAGCTCAAGAGCCTTCGCCCCGCGTTGCCCGTCATGATCCTCAGCATGTACCCGGAAGAACAGTACGCCGTGCGCTCCCTCAAGGCGGGAGCATCGGGCTACCTCAACAAGCAGGGGGCGCTGTCGCAACTCGTTGCGGCCATCCGCCAGGTGGCGAGCGGCAAAAAATACATCAGCAATGAGCTCGCCCTGCAATTGGCCGAAAACCTGTCCAACGGCCATATGGAGCATCCGCACCACGCCCTGTCCCATC
>JAJZRV010000113.1 GCA_021850135.1 Pseudomonadota bacterium | reverse complement strand
TTCCGATCTGCACTCCCTGGCTGGGGGTGCCGGTGGCCCGCTGGTCCGAACTCAAGTCGTGCCTCATCGTGGGCAGCGCGCTGCGCCAGGAACAACCGCTGCTGGCGGTGCGCCTGCGCCGTGCGGTCGCCCAGGGCGGGCAGGTCAACCTCATCAACCCCTTCGTGGACGATCTCGCCATGCCGGTGGCCCAGCAGCTGACGGGCACCCCCAGCGAGATGCCCGGACTGCTGGCCCAGGTGCTGCTTGCCGTGGCCATGCGGCAAGGGCAGCCGATTGCAGAAGCGCTGCAGCCGATGGTGGGCGGACAGCCCTCCGACACGGCGGCGCGCATTGCCGAAAGCCTGCTGGGCAACCCCGCGCGCGCCATCTTCCTGGGGCACCTCGCGCAGCACCATCCGGCCTACGGCACGCTCTACGCGCTCGCCTCAGAACTTGCGCGCCTGCTCGATTGCCCCTTCGGCGTGCTGGGCGAAGCCGCCAACAGCATGGGTGCCGCACTGGCCGGTGCCGTGCCGCATCGCGGACCGCTGGCCACGCACGCAGGCTCCGGGCTCGATGCCCAGTCCATGCTGCGCACCCCGCGCAAGGCTTACATGGTGATGGGGCTGGAACCCCAGCTCGATTGCGCCGACCCGGCGCTCGCCATGGCCGCCCTCAAGGCGGCCGACTTCGTCGTCGCCCTCTCGGCATTCAAGGGCCAGGCCCCCGACTGGGCCACGGTGATCCTGCCGATCGCGCCCTTTACGGAAACGGCAGGAACCTTCGTCAGCATGGAAGGGCGTGCCCAATCCTTCAACGGTGCGGTCGCCCCCAGGGGCGAGGCCCGTCCGGCCTGGAAAGTGCTGCGGGTGCTGGGCAACCTCTTCGAACTCTCCGGCTTCGAGTACGAGTCGGTGGAGGACGTGCGCACCGAAATCTCCCCCGATTTTGCCCTGGTGGCCAGCCAGTCTGGCGACAACGGCCTGTCTGACACGCCCAAACTCAAGGTGCGGGCGTCCCTGGGGACTATCGAGCGGATCGGTGAAGTGCCGGTGTATCACGCCGACCCCCTGGTGCGGCGCTCTCCCGCGCTGCAGGCCACGCGCCTTGCACGCACCGTGCAGGTGGCGATCAATCCGCAACTGGGCGCGCGTCTGGGCCTGGCCTCCGGACAGAAGGTCCGGGTGCGTCAGGGTGAGGGCGCGGTCGAGCTGCCGCTCGTGTTTGATGCAGGCATCCCCGAAGGCTGCGCGCGCATTCCTGCCGCGCATCCCGCCACGGCGGGACTGGGCGATGCATTGGGGACGGTTTCCCTGGAGGCGTGCGCATGATGGTTCCACAGGCAATTCAGGAATTTTTCGGGCCGTTCTGGCCGGCCGTCTGGGCCCTCGTCCGGATCGTGGTGATCGTGGCGCCGCTGATGGGTGCGGTGGCCTACCTCACGCTGGTGGAACGCAAGGTGATCGGCTACATGCAGATCCGCATCGGCCCCAACCGGGTCGGTCCCTACGGATTGCTGCAGCCCATCGCCGATGCCATCAAGCTGCTGATGAAGGAAATCGTGGTGCCCAGCGGCGCCAACAAGTTTCTCTTCGTGCTGGGTCCGGTGCTGGCCATCATGCCGGCGCTGGCGGCCTGGGCCGTGGTGCCTTTCACGCCCGAGCTCGTGCTGACCAACGTGGATGCCAGCCTGCTGTACATCATGGCCATCACCTCCATGGGCGTGTACGGCGTGGTGATCGCCGGCTGGGCCTCCAACTCCAAGTACGCCTTCCTCGGCGCACTGCGTTCCGCGGCCCAGATCGTTTCGTATGAAATTGCCATGGGCTTTGCCCTGGTGACGGTGCTGATGATGTCGCACAGCCTCAACCTGATTGACATCGTCAAGGCGCAGCAGGGCCCCCTGGGGCTGTTGCAGTGGAACTGGATTCCGCTGCTGCCCATGTTTGTGGTGTACGTCATCTCGGGCACCGCCGAAACCAACCGGGCCCCGTTCGACGTGGCCGAAGGCGAGTCCGAAATCGTTGCCGGCTTCCACGTGGAATATTCCGGCATGACCTTCGCCATATTCTTCCTGGCCGAATACGCCAACATGATCCTGATCTCGGCCCTGACGGCCATCATGTTCATGGGGGGCTGGCTGTCGCCGCTGCCCTTCCTGCCGGACAGCATCCTGTGGCTGTTTGCCAAGATGAGCTTCGTGCTGTTTCTGTTTTTGTGGTTCAGAGCCACTTTCCCGCGCTACCGCTACGACCAGATCATGCGTCTGGGCTGGAAAGTGTTCATCCCGGTGACGCTGGTGTGGCTGGTGCTGGTGGGCGTTCTGATGCAAGAACCCTTGCGCGGGTTGCCCGTGCTCAACATCTGGTTCCATTGATCGAGGGGCTGCCATGGGTGCCATCAAGGAATTCGTCAAAAACTGGACGCTCACCGAACTCCTCAAGGGGATGAGTGTGACGGGCCGGCATTTTCTGTCGCGCAAGATCACTGTCCAGTATCCCGAGGAGAAAACCCCGCAGTCGCCGCGCTTTCGCGGACTGCATGCGTTGCGCCGCTATCCCAACGGCGAGGAACGCTGCATTGCCTGCAAGCTGTGCGAGGCGGTCTGCCCGGCCATGGCCATCACCATCGAATCGGAGCAGCGTGCCGACGGCAGCCGTCGCACCACCCGCTACGACATCGATCTTTCCAAGTGCATCTTCTGCGGCTTCTGCGAAGAGTCCTGCCCGGTGGATTCCATCGTGGAAACGCGGATATTCGAGTATCACGGCGAGCAGCGTGGTGATCTCCTGATGACCAAGGAAAAACTGCTGGCCGTGGGGGATCGTTACGAAGCCCAGATTGCAGCCGACCGTGCCGAAGACGCACGCTTCCGATAAGGAAATCCAAGGTGACTGATTTTTCCATACTGATATTTTCCAGCTTCGCGCTGGTGCTGCT
>JAJZRV010000036.1 GCA_021850135.1 Pseudomonadota bacterium | reverse complement strand
CTCTACCTGCTCATTCCCCTGAGTGTCGTGCTGGCCCTGCTGGCCGGGGGGGCATTCCTGTGGATGTCCCGCTCCGGACAGTTCGATGACCTGGACAGCCCGGATCGGCGTATTCTGATGGACGACGACCGGCCTCACCCGGATGTTGATCCAGATCAAAACCAGGCCACCTCGTCTGATTTAGGCTCCAAATAGGGGGGGTCCGATAACTCCGGACTCATCGTTTTTCGGGCAAATCTAGGGAGGTCTCCATGGAGGACAAATCCACCTATAACTACAAGGTGGTTCGGCAATTCGCCATCATGACCGTGGTTTGGGGCATCGTCGGGATGCTGGTGGGCGTATTCATTGCTGCCGAACTCATCTGGCCTGATCTTGGCCTGCAACTGCCCTGGCTCTCCTTTGGCCGGCTGCGCCCCCTGCACACCAATGCCGTCATCTTTGCCTTTGGAGGCTGCGCCCTGTTTGCCACTTCCTACTACGTGGTCCAGCGCACCTGCCACACCCGCCTGTTGAGCGACAGGCTGGCCGCCTTCCACTTCTGGGGCTGGCAGCTCGTCATCGTCCTCGCGGCCGTCACCCTGCCCCTGGGGTACACCACCTCCAAGGAATACGCCGAACTGGAATGGCCCATCGACATCCTGATCGCCGTGGTCTGGGTGGCCTATGCCATCAATTTTTTTGGCACCATGGCCATCCGCAAGACCCCCCACATCTACGTGGCCAACTGGTTTTTCGGCGCCTTCGTGCTGACCGTGGCCCTGCTGCATATCGTCAACAGCGCAGAGATTCCCGTCACGATGTGGAAATCCTACTCCGCCTATGCCGGCGTACAGGATGCCATGGTGCAGTGGTGGTACGGCCACAATGCGGTCGGGTTTTTCCTGACCGCGGGCTTTCTGGGCATGATGTATTACTTCATTCCCAAGCAGGCCGAACGCCCCGTCTATTCCTATCGCCTGTCGGTGGTGCACTTCTGGGCACTCATCTTCACCTACATGTGGGCCGGCCCGCACCATCTTCACTATACCGCCCTGCCGGACTGGACCCAGAGCATCGGCATGGTCTTTTCCCTGATTCTGCTGGCCCCCTCCTGGGGCGGCATGATCAACGGCATCATGACCCTGTCAGGGGCGTGGCATAAATTACGCGACGACCCCATCCTCAAGTTCCTGGTGGTGTCGGTGTCCTTCTATGGCATGTCCACTTTCGAAGGCCCCATGATGTCCATCAAGACCGTCAACGCCCTGTCGCACTACACCGACTGGACCATCGGCCACGTCCATTCCGGCGCGCTGGGCTGGGTGGCGATGGTCTCCATCGGGTCCATGTACTACCTCATTCCACGCCTGTTCAATCGCGACAGCATGCACAGCGTCAGGGCCATCAACCTGCATTTCTGGATCACTACCATCGGCGTGGTGCTGTACATCGCCGCCATGTGGATTTCCGGGGTGACCCAGGGCCTGATGTGGCGCGCAGTCAATGCCGACGGCACCCTGACCTACAGCTTCGTGGAGTCGGTCAAGGCCAGCTACCCCTACTACGGCGTTCGCCTTCTGGGCGGGATCGTGGTGCTCAGCGGCATGCTCATCATGGCCTGGAACGTCTGGAAAACGGTCCAGGGACAAAAGCCCACGGTGGCCCCCGTGCAGGCGCCTGCACACTGAGGATTGGCAAACTGACTGAAGGAGTTTTCCATGAGCTTTACACACGCAAGCATTGAAAAGAATGTCGGCCTGCTTGCCCTGCTGGTCGTGCTGGTGGTCAGTGTGGGTGGACTCGTCGAAATCGTGCCGCTGTTCTTTCAGAAATACACCACGGAGCCCGTCGAGGGACTGAAGCCCTATACGGCCCTGCAACTGGAAGGTCGCGACATCTACATCCGCGAGGGCTGCAACAATTGCCATTCGCAGATGATCCGTCCCTTCCGTGCCGAAACGGAGCGCTACGGGCATTACTCGGTGGCGGGCGAGTTCGTCTACGACCATCCCTTCCTGTGGGGTTCCAAACGCACCGGTCCGGACCTGGCCCGCGTGGGGGGCCGCTATTCCGACGACTGGCATCGCATCCACCTCAACAATCCGCGCGACGTCGTGCCCGAATCCAACATGCCCGCCTTCCCCTGGCTGACCCGGGCGGTTTTGACGGGGGCGGATACCGAGGCCAAGCTCAAGGCCATGAAAACGCTCGGCGTGCCCTACACGGAAGAGGACCTACGCAATGCCCGGGCCAGCGTGGCCGGAAAGACGGAACAGGAAGCCCTGATCGCCTACCTGCAGGATCTGGGCACCACGATCAAGAGCGTGAGGTAATCGCCATGGATTTCGTTCTCGTTCGTACCGTCAGCACGGTCGTGATGTTCGTCGTCTTCATCGGCATCGCAGGGTGGGCCTTCGGCAGGGGCCAGAAAAAGCGTTTCGACGAGGACGCGGAAATCCCTTTCCGCGAAGGTGACGAATTCGGCCCGGACCGCCCAACGATCAAGGGGAGGCAACCATGATTCAATTCATCAGCAACACCTGGAGCGTTTACATCACCGTGCTGACGCTGATCAGCATCGCGGGCTGCGCCATCCTGCTCAAGTCGCAGAGCAAGCAGCGCAAGCGCAGGGAAGGTGGCGCACCGGAAGTGACGGGGCACAAATGGGACGACACCCTGGAGGAATACAACAACCCGCTGCCCCGCTGGTGGATGGCCCTGTTCTACATCACTATCGTGTTCGGCCTGGGCTACCTGCTGCTCTATCCCGGCCTGGGTTCGTACGCCGGCCTGCTGGGATGGTCATCCCACGGGCAATACGAGACGGAAAAAGCGGCTGCCGAGGCGCTTTCCAAACCGCTCTATGACAAGTTCGCCCAGGTGGACATTCCCACCCTGGCCAGGAATGCCGAAGCCCACGGCATGGGGGAGCGCCTGTTCCTCAACAACTGCGCGCAATGCCATGGCTCGGACGGCGGCGGACGCCCGGGCTTTCCCAACCTGCGCGACAACGACTGGCTTTATGGCGGCACGCCGGAAGCGATCGTGGAAACCATTACCCAGGGACGTCAGGCCATGATGCCGGCCTGGGGCGACCAGCTGGGCCCGGAGGGCGTCAGGAAGGTGGCAAATTACGTGCTCTCGCTCAGCGGATCGCGACATGATGCCGCGCTTGCCGCAGAGGGCAAAACCACCTTCGAGACCCTTTGCGCGGCATGTCATGGCCCCGCCGGCACGGGCAACCCGGCCTTCGGCGCCCCCAACCTCACGGACCATGTCTGGCTGTACGGCAACGGTTCGGAAAAGGACATCGTGCAAACCATCACCCAGGGAAGAAATGGACGCATGCCTTCGCACGCAGGCGTCCTCACCCCGGAGAAAATCCACCTGCTGGCAGCGTACGTGTATGGTTTGAGCCACTGATCCATGAACGGGGATGCCACACCGCAGGACCTCGAAGAGTCGCTCTACGAAGTCCGAAAGAAAATCCATCCGCGCGCCGTGACGGGGCTGTTTGCCCGCTGGCGCGTGGCCATGGTCCTGCTCACCCAGGCCGTGTTCTACGGCGGTCCATGGCTGGTCTGGGACCACCGCCAGGCAGTGCTCTTTGACCTGGTGCATCGCAAGTTCTACATTTTCGGACTGGTGCTGTGGCCCCAGGATTTCATCTTCCTGACCGGACTGCTGATCATCTCGGCCTATGCGCTGTTCCTGTTCACTGCGATCGCAGGACGCCTGTGGTGCGGCTATGCCTGCCCCCAGACGGTCTACACCGAGATCTTCCTGTGGGTGGAACGCCAGGTGGAAGGCGATCGGACCAAACGCCTGGCGCTCGACCGCGCGCCGCTCTCCCTTGAAAAAGTCCTGCGCCGCGGCACGCGCCATATCCTGTGGATCGTGATCGCGCTCTGGACCGGTTTCACCTTCGTCGGGTTCTTCACGCCCATCCGCGAACTGATGGGCGAGATCGCCACCAACGCACTGGGCCCCTGGGAAACGTTCTGGATCCTGTTCTATGCTTTCGCCACCTGGGGCAATGCCGGATACATGCGCGAACAGGTCTGCAAGTACATGTGTCCCTATGCGCGCTTCCAGAGCGCCATGTTCGATCCGGACACCCTCATCGTCACCTACGATGCGCAGCGCGGCGAACCGCGCGGCGGCCGTTCGCGCAATACCGATTACCGGGCCGCGGGCCTGGGCACCTGCGTGGACTGCGGCATCTGCGTGCAGGTCTGCCCCACCGGCATTGATATACGCAAGGGATTGCAGTACGAATGCATTGCCTGCAGCGCGTGCATTGACGCCTGCGACCAGGTGATGGACCGGATGAACTATCCGCGGGGCCTGATCCGCAATACCAGCGAGAACGTGCTGAACGGCGTCGTGGCGGAACGGGACAAGTTCCGGCGCATGCTGCGCCCTCGCACCATGATCTACGCCTCGGTCCTGCTGCTCCTGGTAGGCGCCTTCGTGGCGGCGCTCGTCATGCGGGTTCCGGTCCGCCTCAACGTCATGCGGGATCGCGCGGTCATCTACCGCCTCACGGAAGAAGGCCTGGTGGAAAACGTGTATCGCCTGCAGGTGATGAACATGCGCGATGCGCCACGCTTCTTCGACCTCAAGGTCAACGGGCTGGATGGCGCAACGCTGCGGCGCGTCAAGCTGCCGCTCGAGATCGGTCCGCTCGCCACGGAAACCCTTCCCGTGGACGTGGACGTGGACCCCAACGCCATCACGGAAAACCGCACCGAGATCCAGTTTGTCCTGACCGCCACGGACGACCCCGGCGTCACGGTCAGTTCAAAATCGCAGTTCTTCGGACGCTAGACAGGAGCCTCCCATGACCCCCACCCCCCCGCTTCCCTGGTATCGCCATCGCTGGCCCTGGTTCCTGATGCTGGCTCCCGGCACGGCGCTGGTCGTGGGTTTTTATTCGCTGTGGTTGTCCATCGAAACGGCGGACGCCCTGGTGGCCGAGGATTACTACAAGGCGGGCAGTGCCATCAACCAGGACCTGCATCGCGACCAGATCGCCCGCCAGCTGGGGCTTTCAGGCCAGCTCTCCCAATACGGCGAAAAGGTGTCGGTGACCCTGCAGGCCCGCGCGGCATTCGCAGCGCCGCCTGCGGTCCAGCTCAGGCTGATCCATGCCACGCGCGCAGGACTGGACCGGGTGCTCGTCCTCGAGCACCAGCCCGCAGGAAACTACCAGGGCACGTTCTCTCCCCTGGCGCCGGGTCGCTGGAATGTGCTGCTGCTCGATCCGGAAGGCAGCTGGCGCCTGGCAGGATCGTGGCAGGGTCCTTCCCAGAAGGCGCTGCGCCTGGGTGCGCTGGGACAATGAACGCCTGACTATCCAGGCCGCCCGTCCGAACGCGGCCGCCAATACATCGGGGCAAAACGCCAGGCCCACACGCCGAAAACAGCCAGCCAGAGCATGCCTGCAACCAGGAGTACCCAGGCCCGCGCCCCCCAGGGCAAGCCCGGCCAATCTGCCCCCATGCGCAACAGTGCCACGCCCTGAAAGACCAGGAACAGGGTCCAGGTCAGGCGGTCCACCACCAGATTCCGACCGGAATGTCCCAGCGTGACCCGCGTCACCATCGCCAGTACCATGCCCGAAAAATATCCGGCGGTCAGGGCATGCAGCGGCGCGCGACCCAGCACGGCAACGCCCGACAGCGCAGCGAGGGACTGCACCCCGTAGAGCAAGGCGGCCACGCCCAGCCAGGCAAAGCCCACATGCAGCATTGCAAGGATCGGCGCAATGAAACTTGCCCGAAAGCGCCACGCCCAGGTGAGGTAGAACCCCAGCCCTGCCAGCGGCAAATCCGCCACCCAGGTCCATTGGGGCAGTCCTGACAGCTCCAGCACCCCATGCACGCAGCCGCACAACGGTGCGATCGCGAGGGCGGACATCGGGCGTACCACTTCGTAGTCGCGAATGACCACGCCCGAAAAGAAGGGAATCATGCGGTGGCTCACGGCAAAAAATACGGGGAACAGCAGCAGCCAGACCCCCAGGACCCTGGCGAGGGACACCAGCACTTCCAGATGGATCAGTTCCCCCAGATACCAGCACAACGCCAGCAACCAACCCAGCGACAGGACCACGCTGGTGATGCGCGCATGGCGCTTGTCCGGATGGATGGATTCGAGATAAACGCGCAGCAGCGCCGCAAGCCCCACGGCCCACCCCGACAGAAACAGCACCGCCGAGAGCATGAGGCCAAAGGGGTTGCCCAGCAGTGCCGCATAAAAACAGGCCATCCCGGCCAGCATCAGCAGGAAGGCGCGGACCGTGCTGGTGCGCGGCACCTCGCGCCCGTTCATCCAGCGCGGATAGGTGGTCATCAGGAAGCCGAAAATGAAAAAGGGAAAGATCGCAAACAGCATCAGGAACGCGTGAATGTCCATGGGAGGCAGCGACCAGTCCAAGGGAGCGTAGAGGTTGGCATAGCGCCCCCCCAGATCGGCAAGCCACCACAGCATGGCAAGACACGACTGCAGGATACCCCCGAAGAAAAACATGCGATGCGGGGCGGAGGTAAACACGCGCCAGCGGTTCATGGAAGTTCCGGGGAGAGGGGAAGGGTCAATTGCTGCCGATCAGCTGGTTCAGGCCGTTTTGATCGAGAATGCGGACGTTGCGCCCCTTGACCTCGAGCAGCTGCTGGTCATGGAAGCGTGACAGGATGCGGCTGACGGTTTCGAGTTTGAGCCCCAGGTAGCTGCCGATGTCCTCGCGGGTCATGCGCAGCACCAGTTCCGAACCCGATTGCTTGCGTGCTGCAAAACGCTTGGCCAGATTGACCAGGAATGCGGCAAGACGCTCCTCCGAACGCATGCTGCCCAGCAGGAGCATCACACCCTGGTCCCGTACGATTTCACGCGAGAGGGTCTTGTTGAAACGATGCTGCAGGTTGGACATCAACTGGCCCAGCTCTTCAAAGCGATCGAAGGTGATTTCGCATACGGCGCTGTCTTCCAGCGCAACCGCATCGCAGATATGACGATCGGTGCTGATGGCGTCCAACCCCAGGATTTCTCCGGCCATCTGGAACCCGGTGACCTGGGCACGGCCGTCTTCATGCAGGATGCTCGTCTTGAAAAAGCCCGTGCTGACCGCAAAGAGCGAGCGGAACGCATCGCCCGTACGGTAGAGGGACTCCCCTTTTTTCACGAACTGACGGTGCGCCATGTGCTGGTCCAGCAGCATGACCTCTTCATCGGAGAGACCGGCCGGCAGGCACAGTTCACGGATGCTGCAACCACCGCAAACAGATTTCAGTTCAGAGAAATCCATGTCAACAACCAGAAAAAGGATTTGAGGAGAGTCAAACAGACTCAAGCGATGCCCATTCTACCCGCAAAAGCATCGGTTCATGGCAGAACTGTATCAGTTTCCGGCTGCGGCGTCCGCCCCCAGCCGCCCCCCAAAGCCACGAACAGTGCCGATGTATCCTGGAGCTGCTGGGCCCTGGCCTGCACCTGTGCGATTCTGGCCTGGTGATATTGCATGTCTGCGGCCAGCACCTGAAGATAGTTGATCATCCCGGCCTGGTAATTGGCCGCCAGGAGATGCAGGGTGTCCTGTGCTGTCGCCACCGAACGCGCCTGGGCTGCGCTGGCTTCGGCATCATGTTCCAGGGCGCGCAGGGTATCTGCCACCTGGGCAAAGGCGGCCAGCACGGTTTGACGGTAGCTTGCGAGGCTTTGCCCATAAGCCTCCTGGGCGGCCTGCCGACGCGACAGCAGGGTGCCGCCATTGAACAGCGGGGCCGTGACGTCGGCGCCCAGGCTCCAGAAATTGCCGTTGCTGGCAAAAAGCCGGTTCATGGCGGTGCTGTTCTGTCCGTAGCTGGCGTTCAGGGAAAAGCTGGGAAACAGGGCAGCGGTCGCCACGCCGATATTGGCGCTGGCGGCATGCAATTGCGCTTCTGCGGCAAGAATGTCCGGGCGCTGGCGTACGAGTTCGGAAGGCAGCGACAGTGGCAGCGCCGCCGGCAAGGTCAGCTCCGCCAGGGCCACCTGCGGCGGCTGCCAGGCTGCAGGCGGTTTGCCCTCCAGGGTGGCGAGCAGGTGTTCCGCCTGGCTCTGGCGCTGCCTCAGTGGCGGCAAGGCAGCTTCCAGCGCGGCCTCCTGGCTGCGCAGGGCCAGCACTGCGCCATAGGCCGCCGTTCCGGCCTGGAACTGCTTTTCGGCGATGCCGATCTGCTCCTGCAGCAGCGCGATCATCTGCGCCGTCTCGTCAATCTCCGCCTGGTAGGCTGCCCTCGCCACGAGGGTGTTGACGATGTTGCCCGACAGCACGAGGTACGTGCCCTGGGTCAGGGAGCGCTGCAGGTCCACCTGGGAAGCCAGGCCCTCCACCATGCGACGCTCGCCGCCAAACAGATCCAGCGCATAGCTCACCGAGGCGGAAAGCGTCGTCAGATTGAAAATGGTGCCGGGTGCCGTGCTGCCAAAGAGCGCAGGAGAGAATTTTTCCCGCGCCGTGCCCGCATCGGCGTTGCCCTGGGGATAGAAAATGCCATAGCCCGCCCGCAAGTTTTCGTTGCTTTGGCGCAGGCTGGCCTGCGCTGCCTGGAGGCCCGGATTGTCGGCCAGCGCCTCTGCCACGGCCGCATCCAGTTGCCGGGAGCGAAACAGCGTCCACCACTGCACGACCGGAGGTGCCCCCTTTTCGAAGTGCTGGGACACGCCCGCCACCGCAACCGTATCCGACGGGTCCTGACCGTAGTTGTAGTGATCCTGCGCCGGGGCTTCGGGGCGCACATAGTCCGGGCCGACAGCGCATCCCGAGAGGATCAGCAAGGCGAGCGCGCACAACGACGCTCCCCTGGCGCAGCGGCTATTTTTGCGGGGCAGTGGGAGGCTCACCGATGTAGACATCCACGAGTTGTCCCGGGAAGATGGCCCGGTCCGGCTGTCGCTCAAACCTGAAAATGACAGGCAGCACACGAACATCCACGCGCTCCGTACGCTGGTTGGACAGTTCGATTTTTGGGGAAACATAGGGCTGGATCCGCACAAAGGTCAGCGGGATACTGAGGTCGGTGCCCCGGATGAACATGCGGGCGTTCATGCGCTCCGGTGACGGCAACCGCTGGATCAGGATTTCGTCAATGTAGCAGCGCACGCCCAGGTCGCTTTGCACGTTTCCCATCACGACGGGCGGGGTAGCCCCACCGGTGTAGCTGTCGAATGTGCCTTGCGGCGAGACGTAGCTGCCCACGGCCGTGTTGACGGACAGGATGGTGCCTTCAACGGCAGACTTGACCTCATACTTGGCCAGCAGGGCACGAGCCGCCAGGGCCGCCTTGGACAGGGCCTGGTATTGCCTGCGCGCCACTTCGAGGTTGGCCTGGGCCACTGCAAGGGCGTTTTTTGCCGTGTCGAGGCTGTCCTTGCTGACCGAACGCGGGTCGAGACGGTTCGACGCGATCTGCTTGTCCAGCTGGTCCTGCACGCTTTTGAGACTGGCCTGGGCCAGGTCGATCTGCGCCCGCGCGGATTCTGCCTGGGCCTGCTGCTGCTCGGCGCTTGCGCGCGGCACGGAGTCCTCCATCCTGAAGAGGGTAGCGCCGGCCCCGACATGCTGGCCTTCCGCAACGGGAATGCTGGTGACGGTTCCCGCGACTTCCGGGTAGACATTGATGTTCTGTCCGCTCTTCTGGTAAGTCTCCACGATACCGCTGGCGTAGATGCCCTTTTCATAAGGGTTCGAGGCGGGATTGAAGGCCGGGGGCTGGGGCTTTCGCTGTATCCCGAAAACATAGGCCCCCATGAGGCCCGCCAGGATGCCGGCGATTGCAAACACAAAGATCAGTTTGTTGCGCATTCAGGCCCCCGTTGCGACGTCCGTGATCCGGCCGTCTTCCATTTTCATGATGCGGTCTGCAAACTCGAATATCCTGCTGTCATGCGTCACGATGATGATGCAGCGCCTGTCACTGAGAATATCCTGTTTTACGAACTCCACGATTTTCCTGCCCGTGTCCCCGTCCAGCGACGCCGTCGGCTCGTCGAAAATCAGGAGGTCCGGCCGGCTTGCGATGGCCCGGGCAATCGCCACGCGCTGCTGTTCGCCGCCGCTCAGCTTGACCGGCGGCAACTGCGCCCGCGCTTTCAGCCCGACGATGTCCAGGTACTCCAGCGCCACCTTGAGGGCGTCATTCCAGTCCATCTTCTTCAGGATCAGCGGAATGGCCACATTCTCCACCGTGGTCAGCCTGGGAAAGAGGTGGTAGTCCTGAAATACGAAACCGATCCGGTTCAGCCTGAAATCGGCGATGCCATCGTCGGGCAGGCTCCAGATGTCCTGGTTCTCGATCAGGACATGCCCGGAATTGGGTTTGAGAATGCCCGAGATCATGCTCAGCAAAGTGGTCTTGCCGCTGCCCGAAGGCCCCACGATGTAGAGGATTTCGCCAAAACGCGCTTCGAAACTGACGTCGCGCACGGCAAAGGTCCTGGCCTCGCCCTCGCCAAACCACTTGTTCAATTCACGCGCATTCACTGCCAGATCGCTCATGTCAGCCCCGGAAAATGTCGAAGGGTTCGATGTGGATGACTTTCCGGATGCCGATGTAGCTCGACACGCCGGCGATGATCAGCACCATGACGAAGGCAAGACCGAGGTTGGCATAGGTGATCTGGGCCGCGTAATCGGGCAGCCTCATGCGCGCCGTCACGATAAGCGTGGTGGCCAGCCCCACCCCCAGGCCGTATGCCGTCAATGCGGTGAACGTGGCCTGAAACAGGATCATGAAAACCAGCTCGCGCCCCTTGGCACCGATGGCCTTGAGGGCGCCAAACTTTTCCAGGTTTTCCAGGATGAAGGTGTAAAAGGTTTGCCCGGAAATGGACAGTCCCACGATGAAGCTGATGATGGTCATGAGCAGCACGTTGATGCCCAGGCCGGTTTTGTATTTGTAGAAGCTGGAGATTTTCTGGATGAATTCCTCCTGGGTCAGGGCTTCGTATCCCAGCTTCTGCACCTCGCTCTTGATGTACGACAGATCGCCGTTGCCTTTGGGCTCGATCAACACGTAAGCCGCGGTGAATCGCGTGGAAGGGATGTAGGTGGTGGCCCGGCTGAAGGTGGTGTACAGGGTGGGCACGCCGAACAGGCCCGACGTATTGACTCTGGCTAGCCCCACCACCCGTCCCAGGTGGTCGTTGATTTCGAATTCCGTGCCGACCCGGGGGGTTTCCAGTTTGCCAAATTCTGCATCCTGCACCACGATGAAGGCGTTTTCCGCAAAGATGTCCTCGATTTTTCCCTCCACCAGTGCGGGCCGTCCAAACAGCGTGGCATCGTCCAGCCCCATGACGGTCACAAACTGGTAGGTGCCGCTGCGCAACTTGACGAGTGCCCCGCCGGAATACAGCGGGACGGCGTATTTGACGCCCTTGATGCTCCGGACCGCGTTGAGGACGTAATCCGGCATGGGAATGCTGCTGGCCACGTTGTTGACGGCGGGATCCATCACCCAGACCTTGGCACCGATGTTGAGGACGGTGGCGGAGGCGCGCGTCAGGATGCCGGAAAACATGGAGGTCATCATGACCATGAGGAAGACTGCAAAGGTGATGCCGATGAGCAAAGCGAAGAACTTCCCCCTGTCATTGACAAGGAGCTTGAAGGCCACTTTCAGAATTCCCGTCACAACGGTTCCCTGTTTGCCTGATTCTGCTGCATGACGCAACGCTCATCTGCCATGCTAACCAATTCATCCCCGGAATGCCAACGGGATTTTTACCGGCGGGTCCTGATGACTGGAACCGTTTTAAAGTTGCTTGCTTTTAGGCCCACCCGGCGCTATATTGTTCGTGTGCGTACTATTTTACCACCCTAAGGAGACTCCCCATGCAACGCTCGCTACTCGCCCTTGCCCTCACCGCCACCCTCGCCGGCCCTGCCCTGGCCGCCGACACCTACATCACGGATCCCAACCACACCTTTGCCCGGTTTTCCTATAGCCACATGGGCTACAGCACCCAGTTGAGCCGCTTTGACAAGGTTTCCGGAAAGATCGTCCTCGATACCGCAGCCAAAACCGGCTCGGCCGACATCACCATAGACACACGCTCGGTCAGCACCGGGTCGGCCCAGTTCAACGAACACATCCAGGGCAAGGATTTTCTCGACACCGCTGATTTCCCCACGGCCACTTTCAAGGCCAATACCATCAAGTTCAATGGGAATACGCCAGACGAACTGATCGGAGACCTGACGCTCAAGGGCGTGACCAAACCCGTCACCCTCAAGGTCACCGCCTACAAATGCATGCCGCACCCCATGCTCAAGAAGGAGGCCTGTGGCGCCGATGCCGTGACGCATGTCAAACGCACCGATTTCGACATGGGCAAGTATGCCCCGCTGGTGGGCGACGACGTCACCATCACGGTGTCCGTCGAAGCCGTCAAGCAATAACCCGGACTAAGACAGCAGGATGCGCACCCCCCACCAGATGGCGATGACGGCCACCAGGAGCGCCAGAAGCGCGGGATAAAACCAGCGCGGCGGTTTCTTTTCCGCGTAGGGATCCGTGAGGGAGCGCTCGGCATTGGGTGGGAGCGCGGCCACCTGCGTCAGCGAGGTTCCGAAAGGGATGTTGATGCAGGCGCGCGCATTGATGGCCCAGCCGTTGGCGTCCAGGATGGGTCCGAGATTGCGGCTGCGCAGCTTGAACCAGGCCAGCAGGACGGCGGGGCCGGAGATGATCAGCGTAAATCCGGCCAGGGCGAGCGGGATCTGCCACCATTTCAAGGCCAACACCCCCATCACGACGGAAGCCAGTGCCGTGCCGATGGCGCCCACGGCCAGTCCGATCGCTGCAAAGATTCCCGCAAACTTGCCCACGTCGAACGCCTGCGGCACTGCGGCAGCGGGCCCCCTGGCCGCGCTTGCCGCAACGCCTTTCCGGGCAGACTCGGTTGCGGCAAGCGCCATCCGGTCCTCGTTTTCTTTCGCTTTGCTGGCCGCCAGTTTCTGCAGCTGCTCCCCGGCCATTCGGGCCAGGCGCTTGTAGGGTGACCAGAACGCCTGGCGCAGGCTGATGGGGTGATCAATGATCCTGACGATGGTCGCGTCCCAATCCGCCCCCTGGCGATCGTAGAACACGCCGTTGCGTCCCACCATCAACTGATCCGAGTCGCCAGCCGTGAAGGCGGCGGCGATGGTCATTTTCCTGTCTCCGCGCACGCAATCGCAATAGACCAGGCAGATTCGCGAAAGCGTCGCCAGCGCAGCATGTTTTGCGGGATCCACCACGGCAACGCACAGTTCGCACGAGCGGCCGTCCAGATAGAGGGTTCCGGCCTGAAACGTGGCCTTGCCCTGCCGGGTGTAAAAGTCCTTGAAGGCCACGAAGTTGTTGGCCAACGTCATCAAGTCGCGCACATAGCGTGCCAGCTGCTCCAGCTGGCGCACCCCATCGTCCTGCGCCGCCGAATCGGGTCGGGACGCCCGCCAGGCGGCATAGCCGGAAAACCTTTCCCGGATCTGCTGCCATTGCGCCGCCGACAGGCTCTCGCTCTCGCCCAGGAGCGGGATCACCACCTGCTCGCGAAAAGCCTCCAGTGCGGGAGCCCAGGCCGGATTGAGGCCGGTGCGCAGCGGCAGGCGCCCCTCCGCGGCAACGCGCGCAAGCGGCAGCCGGGCGACACCCTCCACCTGCAGCACGGCGTCTGCCGCGAGCGCCCTGAATGTTTCGTCCGAGGCCTCCAGGGCGCCGCCCGCCCGCGCATCGAAGGCCGCGAGGCGGCAGCGCAGGAAAAAATCTTCGATCTTGTCGCTCACCGCCTGCAGGGCCTCGTAGGCGGCCCCGGACGCCGCACCCAGGGGCGCCGTCGCCGTCCCGGCAGCTTCCCAGGCCGCCAGGGTGCGCAAGGCGTGCCGGGCCTGGGCCGCGCTGACCTCGGCCACGCTGAGCCGCTCGTTCCCGGCCTTGCCCAGTTCTTCGGCCAGGTGGCGCGCGGCAGCGGCAAGGGCCTGTCCGTCCGGCGTATCGGCGCGGATCTCGTCCGGGGCAATGCCGTCCAGTGCTCCGCCCAGCAGCGCAGGGTCCCTCAACCGTGCGGCAGCCCAGTCCACCGCGGCGATGAGCTCGCAGGCGCGCACGTGCCCGTCGGCGTCTGCGTCAATGAATGCGAGCGTGCGCTCGTCAAACTGGATTCCCCTGACGGGGCAGGACAGTGCCACCCACAGTTTCTGGTCGAGCGTGCCGATGGACAGCAGGTCCCCTGCCTCGTCCAGCCGGACCTGGTCGAATCCGCCGGCACGAAAGAAGCGCCAGCGCCGATTCTCTGCATTCATGGGGTTCTCCTCCAGATAAGGGTGTCCCCATTCTAACGGGGTCGCTGCCGTAATCAAACCAGGCTGAATCCTGAAACCACGGATGATCCAGATCAAGGGACAACCGCTATATACTTGTGTACCATTCGCTATGTTAATTTGTTAATAACGCTTACCGTCCCCGGAGGAAACGCACGAAATGAAGAAATCGCTACTGGCCATCGCCATCCTGGGCACCCTGTCGGGCATGGTCCACGCCGACGCCCCCTCGGGTGGCGCACCCGACCTGGGTGCAGGTGCCGCATCCAGCCAGGATTCCTGGTTTGCACGCTCCGATGCTGCAAAGGAAGCACAGCCCCACTGGATGACGCCCGTGGTGACGGTCACCCCACGACTGGAACAGGAATTCCGCTATGACCAGCTGCAGCAGTCCAAGTCGGGGGGCGTCAACGTCAGCAACTACGGCCTCAACAAGGGTCTCGAACTCATTCCCACCGCCAACTCCGAGGTCATCATCGGGGTTCCGGGCTACCAGGTCACCGACCACCCCAGGGGAGGCAGCACCCAGGGCTGGGCAGACGAAACCCTGCTCTTCAAATACCGGATGCTTTCCGCCAACGAGGAGAACGGCAACTACATCGTGACGGGGTTCATGGGCGTGAGCCTGCCCACCGGCGACGCCCAGCTGAGCAGCGGACATTACGCCTTCACCCCGACGCTGGCTGTCGGAAAAGGCTGGGGCACGCGCGAGTCGGGGTTCGACATCCAGAGCACCCTGTCCATCACGGTGCCCGACCGGGAGATGGCGCGCCTGGGCGAGCCGATCGTCTGGAACACGGCCTTCCAGGGGCATCTCTTCAAGTATTGGTGGCCGGAACTCGAAACCCAGTACACCCACTTCGACGGCGGCCCTTTCGACGGCAAGAACCAGACGGTCATCACGCCAGGAGTGGTGCTGGGGCGCTATGAACTCATCGACCGCCTGCACTTCGTCATCGGACTGGGGTACCAGAAAGCCGTCGGCGGCTTCCAGACCTTCAACAACGCCTGGCAGCTGACGGCGCGGACGCCTTTCTAGGGGGATTACTGGACCAGGGCGAGGATCACGCTGGAAGCGGCAAAGAGGGCGCACGCGGGCACCCCTTCGGCAAGCGCCAGCTTTTCCACAGTCTCTTGGGTCACCGTGGCAATCACCGTCTTCTCGTGGTCCAGGGTGAGCCGCACTTCCGCGTTCACCCCGCCCAGGTGGATGCGCGCCACGCGCCCGCACAAACGGTTTTCGGCGCTGAACCTGCCGGTGGTGTCGGTGGTCAGGATAATCGAAGGCGCCTTGACCAGGGCGTAGATTTCCAGGCCCACCTCGAGTCCCAGGGCGGCCGCGCTCTCGCTGGTGACCACCGCCATGAGTTCGTTCTTTTTGTCGAGCTTGAGGTGAACGCCCGTGTTGACCGGCCCCCGCGTCAGTTGGGTGACCTTGCCGACAAACTGGTTGCGCGCACTGGTGCGCATGGAAAATCGCCGCAGCATGTGCTGGAAGGCATCGAAATGGTCCACGCCGGTCATCAGCGCCTCCAGGATGCGCTGGTATTCCGCTTCGCCCGTCCTGAACAGCCGGACGATCTGCTGCCCGTGTTCGGTCAGCCGGGTACCCCCGCCATCCTTGCCCCCCACGGAACAGATCACGAGCGGCTGCTCGGACTGGTTGTTCATGGCATCGATGGCGTCCCAGGCGCCCTTGTAGCTCATGCCCACGGCCCGGGCCGCAGCCGAGATC
>JAJZRV010000035.1 GCA_021850135.1 Pseudomonadota bacterium | reverse complement strand
GATCTAAACATGGCGGAAGTCATGGCTGTACGCGACGAGATGAGCGGCTGGCGGGATCATTCCGAAAAGTTGGATTTAGAGCTGTCTGCCGAAAAGCGGCGACGCCTGGAAGAAAAGCGACGGCTAGTCGAACGAAGCGCCGCCTATGCTAGGACAATGGCGCAGAAGCGGCTAAGGCATATTTCACTCGGGATAGCTGTTGCAGCAGTGGGCTTTGCATTCGCCGGAACTGAATATCTTACTCAGTACGGAATTTGGACGTCGGCTGTAGGAGCGGTTTTCACTGGGATTCTTACCTTCATCAGCTTTTGGAAGAATCCAGACTTGATTTTTGGGGCTCACTTGGCGAAAGTGAGAGAGTGCGCATTTCAGTTAAAGACGGCCGAATACCAGCTCGATGGCGATCTTGAACAGTTCGTGGTCGACTGGGATACCGGACGGGCAAGCGCCAGATAGCAAGGTCGATCAACGGAGCCATGCAAAGGGGGCCGGAATATTGGAAGATTCCGGCGATATTGGAAATTCCCAGTACGAATTCGAACGCCGTACGCTGGAAGTGCTACGCGAGCCCATGGAAACCGGGGTCATCACGGTTTCACGGGCGGCAAGAAAAATAACCTATCCTGCCCGTTTTCAACTGGTCGGCGCCATGAATCCCTGTGCGTGCGGTTATCTTGGACATCCTTCAGGACGGTGCCACTGCACACCCGAACAGGCTGCGCGCTATGCAGGCCGTATCTCGGGCCCTCTTCTGGAACGAATTGATCTGATCCTGGACGTGCCCGCACTCTCCGCCTGGGAGCTGCAGCATGCACCTTCGGGAGAAAGCAGCGCGCAGATGCGGGCCCGTGTGAGCAACGCGGCTGCATGTCAGGACGAGCGCCAGGGTTGCAGCAATGCCCGGCTGAGTGGAGCCGCCTTGCAGCCCCAGGCGGTTCTGGATAAGGCAGGGCAACGGCTGTTGCAGCAGGCTGTCAGCCGGTTTGCCTTGTCTGCCCGTGCCACCCACCGGGTCATTCGGGTGGCACGAACCATCGCCGACCTGGACGGCGCTGCGGCGATTTCCGATGCCGCGTTGGGCGAGGCGCTCAGCTACCGCGGAACACCGGGCGGGTAACTGCGCTCACTCACTGTCCACGAGAGGGGTCGGCTTCTGCTTTCCCAGAAATAGAACCTGGAGTGCGGGAGCGACCACCAGCAGCATGACCGGGCCCAGCAGCATGCCGCCTACCACGACGGTGGCCAATGGCTTCTGGACCTGACTGCCAATGCCCGTGGAGAGCGCTGCCGGAAACAGGCCGATGCAGGCGGACAGGGCAGTCATCAGCATGGGTCGCATGCGCTGCTCAGCAGCGTTGAACATGGCCTCAACGGGAGGCAGACCGTTGACGACCAGGTGGTTATAGTAAGTGATGACCAGGATGCCGTTCATGACGGACACCCCAAACAGCGAAACAAAACCGATTGCGGCGGATACGCTGAAATGCAGTCCGGTGACATAGAGTGCGATGATGCCGCCCGCGATGGAAAACGGGATGGCGGCCAGGGCGAGCAGGCTGTCACGCACGGAACTGAAAAGGGTGTAAAGAAGGACCACGATGATCGCAATGGCCACCGGTAAAATAAGCGCCAACCTTTTTTTTGCCAGTTGCAGCTCTTCAAACTCGCCGGACCAGACCATGCGATAGCCTTCGGGTAGGGTGATTTTCGCAGCCACGCGCTCCTGGGCCTCGGCCACCGTACTCCCCAGATCGCGACCGCGCACGCTGAACTTGATCGGAATGAAACGCTGGTTCTTTTCATGGTAGATATAGGAGGCCCCGGTATCCAGGGAAAGAGTGGCCAATTCGTTGAGCGGGATATAGGCCACGCTCCCCGAGGGGGTCTGATAGCCCACCTTGATGCGACCGACGGCTTCGATATCCTTCCGGTATTCTGGCGAAAGCCGCACGGTCAGACCGAACTGGCGGTCGCCTTCATAGATTGTCGTCGCCTGGGTCCCCCCCAGCGCGGCCTGGACGACGGCATTGATATCGCCGGTATTGAGGCCATAACGGGCTGCCCGGGCGCGGTCGATCGTCACGTTCAGATTGGGTTGCCCCAGTACCCGGAAGACCCCCAGGTCGGTGACTCCCCGAATCCCGGACATCTCTGCCTTGATCTGGTCGGCCAGTCTTTCCAGCACGGCAAGATCGGGTCCGACGATCTTGATCGAGTTCGCGCCTTTGATGCCGGACAACCCCTCCTCGACGTTGTCCTGGATGTACTGTGAGAAATTGAGTTCGATCCCGGTGAATTCGCTGTCAAATTCTTTCTGGATCTGGTCAATCAGCATTTTCTTGGTCATTCCCGCAGGCCATTCGTCAAAGGGCTTCAGCGGCACAAAAAACTCCGCGTTATAGAAGCCGGCGGCGTCGCTGCCGTTATCCGGACGACCGTGCTGTGAAACGGCCGTGATGACCTCGGGGTGGCTGATCAGGATGCGGCGCATCCTGTCCACCACCGGCATGCCGGCTTCGAGGGAAATGGTGGGAGGCAGGCTCACCCGGATCCACAGATTGCCTTCCTCCAGCGTGGGCAGGAATTCGGAGCCGATCTGGGAAAACAGGGCTGCGGACAGCGCGAGAAACATGGCACCGATGAAAACGGTGGCGCGCACATGCGTCAATGCCCAGCGCAGTACCGGACGATAGAATTCGCGCAGTTTCTCGACCAGGAAGGTTTCCTTTTCCTGGATCTGTCTGGGCAGCAGCAGCGATGCCAGCACCGGGGTAATCGTGAATGTGGCCAATAACGCCCCGCCCAGGGCATAGCCGTAGGTCCTGGCCATGGGGCCGAAAATCTGACCCTCCACGCCCTGCATGGTGAACAGCGGAATGAAGGCGGCAACCGTGATGGCGGTGGAGAACAGGATGGCGCGATCCACCTGGATGGCGCTGATGAAGATGAGGCGCAGGCGGTTGGTCCAGCCGTGGCTCATCAATAGCTGGCGATACCCGCTTTGTTCCTGATCATGGAGAAGTTCCGTGCGCGCATCTGCCTTTTTCTGGAAATTGCGGAATATGTTTTCCACCAGGATGACAGCAGAATCCACGATGATGCCGAAATCCACCGCACCCAGCGAAAGCAGGTTAGCTGATTCTCCCGCGAGGACCAGCATGATGATGCTGAAAAACAGGGCAAACGGGATGTTTGCACTGACGATGATGGCGCTGCGTAAATCCCCCAGGAATATCCACTGGATCATGAATACCAGCAGACAACCAAAAATCAGGTTGTGCACCACCGTATGGGTGGTGACGGAGACCAGGGAGGTCCGGTCGTAAAACGGTACGAGTTTGACGCCCGCCGGAAGCGATCCGTCATGGTTGATTTTTTCCACTTCTTCCTGGATGCGCGCCACCACCTGGTTGGTCTGCATGGTCCGGTTCATGACGACGATGGCGGCGACGACATCATCCTGGTTGTCGCGACCCGCTTTGCCAAGCCGGGGGACATGCCCGACGGTGACCCTGGAGACGTCCCCGACCCGTACCGGAACCCCCCCCTTCTGGTTGAGTACGATGTTCTCGATGTCGCTGACTTTGTAGCCCTGCGTCAGGTCCAGCGCGCCGCCGCTATCGATCAGCCCAATGCCACGGATGTTGACCGATTGTTGGCCGAAATTGATGGTGCGTCCGCCCACGTTGACATTGGCATTGCCGATGGCTGAAAGCAATTGCGGTACGGTGATGCCGTAAGCTTCCAGTTTGTGCAGGTCCGCCTCGACTTCGAATTCCTTGGTGGTCCCGCCCCAGGTATTGACCTGGACTACGCCCGGGACGGTCAGAAGACGCCGTTGCACGATCCAGTCCTGTACGGTACGCAAGTTGGTCAGGCCGAAGTCGGGAGGCCCCGTAAGCTGGTAGCGATAGACTTCGCCCACCAGGCTGGAGGCCTGGATTTGGGGTGTGACGTTGTTGGGCAGGCTGACGTTCTGCTGCAGGCTTAGTGCGGCCTGGGTATAGGCAAAATAGTAATCGATGTTGTAGTCGAACGTGACGCGCAGAAAGGACAGTCCGGTAAAGGAGGTGGAACGGATGATCTCCACGCCGGGTGTGGCCGCCAGTCCCACTTCCATGGGCGTGGTGTAGTAGCGTTCCATTTCCTCCGCGGACAGGCCGGGAGCCTGTGCCGTGATTTCCAGAATCACCGGTGCCGGGTTGGGATAGGCTTCTACGTTCAGCCTGTAGTAGGCAAAGGTTCCTGCGCCGATGAAAGCCAGCAGCATGATCAGGATGATGGGACGGCGGCTGAGTGAAAACGCCAGTAGGTTCTTTAACATCGCTCAGCGGGTTCCGGTATTGTAGGCGTGGCTCAGGAAGATGGCGCCATCGGATGCGACGGTTTCCCCAGGTTTGAGACCGCTCAGAACCTGGGACAGGCCGTCCTGTTGCAGTCCGATCGTGACGGTGCGCTTGAAAAACCTGCGGTGATCTTCCGTTACCCACGCGGTCATCGTGCCGTCACCCTCCCGGACCACGCTGTTGGACGGCACTGCGGGGGCGTTGCTGGCATTGCCCGCCTGGATCAGGAAATTGGCAAGCATGCCCGAGCGTAGTTTGTGGTCGGGGTCGCGGACCTCGGAGCGCACTGAAATCCGATGAGTATTCGCATCGACCAGGGCACCGATGTTGGTGATTTTTCCCTGGAAGGTGCGGTCAGGGTAAGCCAGCAGGGTGACCTCCACGGCTTGGCCCAGGCGCAGCGCGGACAGGTCGCTTTCCGGGACGTTGGCAATCATCCACATCACGGAGGTGTCTGCCACGGTAAACGGTGCCGGCGCAGTACCGGGCTGGGCCAGCGTTCCGGGTGCCGCGCTGCGCGCCACCACCTGGCCGCTGATAGGGCTGCGCACCAGCATGGTGGCATCCACCCTGCGCTCGGCGATGAGGCGGTCAATCTGTACTTCGGATTTTCCAAAAATCCGCACGGCATCCCGGGCGGCCTTGTAAGCCGCCTCAGCGCCCTGCTGATCGGATATCGCCTGCAACAGATCCTTCTGGGAAAGGCCCTGTACGGCAAACAGCTGTTGGGCCCGCTCCAGCGCACGGCCGGTCAGGTCGCGTACTCCTGCGGCAGAGATCAGTGTGGACTCGGCCTGAAGCAGATCGGGACTGTCCAGGCTATACAGCGGATCCCCCGCCCGGACGTCGCGTCCCACATCCGTGAAAATTCCGCTGATTTTTCCTGCATAGGCGGGAAAGACGGGAACGGTCCGGTCATCGTTGAAGGTGACGTTGCCCACAGCTTCGCGTCGGGCGACGAACATGTGCTCGCGGACGGTTTCCACATGAACCTGCCTTGCCTGCGCCTCGGAAAGATCGACGTGCCGCCCCTGGGCAGAGACGCTCGCCTGCACGGGCTGGGTCTCAGTGCCGGAAGTGGCGCGCGCAGGCCAGATCCAGTAGAGGGCTGCTACGGCACAGGGGGCGAGCATCCACCACCCTGCAGGTTTATGGACAGGGATCTTCATGGTGCGGTGTCTCCTTCCTGACGATGCCACCAGCCGCCTCCCAGAGCCTGATAGAGGGCAGCAGTATCACCCAGGCGATTGGTTTCCACCTGGATGCGCGTGATTTCGGATAGTTGAAAGGTTTGGTCTGCGGCCAGCAGGGCGGGGTAGCTGACCTGCCCGACTTCAAACTGTTTGCGGGTGATCTCCAGGGCGCGTCTTGCAGCCTGGTCCGCCTGGGCCGTGGTCCGGAACGCATCGGCATCCGACTGGATGGCATGTAGCGTATCCGCCACATTCTGAAATGCTGACAGCACGGTGCTTCGGTACTGTGCGGCTGCCTGCGCCAGCGCCTCACGGGAACCCTTCTCCCGTGCACTCAATGTGCCGCCGTCAAACACGGGAACGGCGATGTCGCCAATCAGGCTGAAAAATCCCCCCCCGCTTTGAAACATCTGGCTGGGAATGGAGGCCGTGCCGCCCAGCAATCCGGTAATGGAAAATTGGGGGAAGCGATTGGCCAGGGCCACGCCAACCTGGGCATTGGCGGCGTGGAGCTGGGCTTCGGCAGCGCGCACGTCTGGACGTTGCTCCACCAGTTTTGAGGGAAGGCTGAGGGGAAGTTCCCGGGGCAACTTCAGGGAAGGCAGGTCAAGGGGCGGGGGCAGGTCCTGGCTGGGCAGCTGGCCCAGCAGGACGTGCAGCAGGTCAAGGGTCTGTTCCAGTTGTTGCTTGAGAGGGATAAGGGCCTGTTCCGCCTGGGACAGGGCCAGTTCCTGGCCAGCCACCTCGATGCCCGAGACCTGGCCGAACCTGAACTGGTTTCGCGTGATTTCAAGCAGGGCCCTGTTGTCCTCCACGAGATGCTCCATGGCGCCGATCTGGGCACGCACGGAAGCTTCCTGCAGTGCTGCAGCCACGACGTTGGATGCCAGAGTGATGTAGGTGGCTTCAAGCTGGAATTTCTGGGCTTCCTCGAGCGCCTTGAGAGATTCCACTTGACGCTGGTTGCCGCCGAAGACATCAGGGGCATAGTTCAGGGTGACCTGGGCGGTGTGGAAGTTGTAATAGACTGGGCCATTGTATGGCGCAGGCCCCGAAGGATTGGAATAGGTTTGGATGACGGTGCCGTTACTTTGCACGCCCGGCGAATTTCCGCCCATGTTGCCAGCCAGTTTGTTACGCGTGGGCAGGTATTCCAGGCCAAAGGTGGGATAGAAAAATCCCTGTTGCGCCAGGGTATTTTGCTGGGCCTGGCGCAACGCCGCCTGTGCCGCCTCGAGGGTAGGGCTGGCACTGAACGCCTGATGGATCATGGCATCGAGTTGGGGCGACTGGAACAGCGACCACCAGTCGAAGGGGATGTCCTGTGTTGCGTTGAAGCGTGGGGCACCGGGTTGCGCCGGGGTCGTGCCCTGTTCGATCGTCTGGTGTGGCGCATAGCCGGCCACGTCGGGGGCCTGTGGGCGTTTGAAATCCGGCCCGACGGCGCACCCGGACAGCAGGCCCCCGGTGATCACAACGGCAAAAATGTATATTTTCTTGAGATGGCTCACCCGGAAGCATCCATAATTGTCGTGGGAAACCTGTTAAATAAGCGCGATGCCGGCTGAACCTGGATCGCCGACGGATTTTGCGCGTTTTTTCTGACACGGGGCTGACAGCGATGCGAATACTCATAGTCGAAGACGACCGAACGCTCGGGAATGCCATGTCAGCTTCCCTGGCCCATGGTGGATTCGCGGTGGACTGGGTGGATCGTGTGGGAGATGCCTTGCACCTGCTGGGAGGTGAGCGTTTTGATGCCGTGGTCCTGGATCTGGGGCTGCCTGATCGCGATGGCTATGACGTGGTGCGCGCATTGCGCAAGCGCGGTCAAACCTTGCCGGTATTGATCCTGACCGCGCGCGATGCCGTGGAAGACCGGGTGCAGGGGCTGGATCTGGGAGCAGACGATTACATCGTCAAACCCGTGGCCATGGCAGAATTGCAGGCCCGATTGCGAGCACTGATCAGGCGCAGTGCAGGAAGCGCCGGAAGCTCCCGTTTCAACATTGGCACCCTCGAGATTGATACGGCGGGAAAGCGCGCCTTCCTGATGGGGCAGCCCCTCGACCTGTCAGGCCGGGAATGGGGCGTCCTGGAGTACCTGGCGGTACACACCCGCCGCATCGTGTCCAAGGAGCAGCTGATTCAGGCCCTGACGGGGCTGGGTCAGGAACTCAGTGAGAATGCCATCGAGGCCTATGTGCACAGGGTACGGGGAAAAATTGAAGGATCCGGCACAGTGATCCGGACGGTGCGCGGCTTGGGTTACATGCTGGAGAAAATTGATGAGCCGACGCCCTAGTCTGTACAAGATGCTCCTCAAGTGGCTGTTGGGGCCGCTGACCATTATCGTGCTGATCGGCTCGGTTCTGGCCTACATGCTTTCCCTGCGGGCTGCCATGAATGTTTACGACCTCGGCTTGCTGGACAATGCGCTGGACCTGTCCAAACAGGTGGTCGTCCGCGAAGGGCGCCTCGCAATTGACTTGCCCCTGGTGGCTCAGCAAATGCTCCAGGAAAACAACGATGACCGGGTGACCTATGCAGCGTGGGATGACTCGGGTCGGTTATTTTCAGGCGAACCACGCCTGTTCAATCCAGACGCCCTGTCGACAGAGGGCAGCCATCAATTCCAGGACATCGTTCTCAACGGGGAAAAGAACCGCGCCATATTCCTGCGCAGCAAATCGGGGGCCGATACGTTCTATATTGCAGTGGCCCAGACGCTGCACGGCCGCGATCGCCTCAGGGACGGAATTTTTGCCAGTATCTTGCTGCCCGAGGCGCTTTTGGCACTGGTGTCCATGGCCGTGATCCTGTTCGGGGTTCGGTTTGCGCTGTTGCCGGTCAATCGGTTACGTCAGGAAATCGTCAGTCGTTCATCGGTGGATCTCCGGCCCATTGAAGAGGCTACGGCACCCACAGAGCTCTTCCCGATTATCCACGGCGTCAACGAGCTTCTGGAAAACCTGGCGGCCTCGTTTGCAAGCCACCGGCGTTTCATCGCCGACGCGGCGCACCAGCTTCGTACACCACTGGCCTCCCTGAGCAGTCAGATCGAGGTGGGGCTGGAGAAGCCGCCTCAGGACGTTGGGCAATTGCTGCGCGAACTGCTGGCCACGACCCAGCGAACAACCCATCTGGCTAACCAACTCCTGTCCCTTGCCAGGTTGGAGCATACCGAACGCAATATGGTGGAGATGGCTGAGGTCCACCTGGAACGGGTGTTCCAGGAGGTTTCTGCCGATTTTGTGACGCTGGCCGCACGCAAGGGGGTGGATCTCGAATTCCATCTGGCTCCAGCCCACGTACGCGGCAGCCCGTTGATGTTGCGTGAATTGCTGGCCAACTTGCTGGATAACGCCGTGCGCTATACCCCTGCCGGAGGGCGTGTCACTGTCAGCCTGCAGGCCGGGGAAGGCGGGGTGTCGCTCGGCGTGGAAGACGATGGTCCGGGTATTCCGGAGGCGGCCTGGGGGAAACTGGGGACCCCCTTTTATCGCCTGGCAACCGACCACCCCGAAGGGTGTGGGTTGGGACTGGCCATCGCGCGCGAGATTGTCCGGTTGCACGCGGCAGACATGGTCTTCAGCCCGGGCGAGGCCGGGAAAGGGCTAAAGGTAAGCATCCACTTCTAGCAACGGGTCACTGTTTTTCCCGTTCCACTGCGGCAAGCCGGGCCTCCAGTTCGGCCACCTTTCCCCGGGTGCGGGCCAGCACCTTCATTTGCACGTCAAATTCCTCCCGTGTCACCAGGTTGGCCTTGGCAAACAGGCTCATCAGCAGTGCCCGGGCATTTTTTTCGAAATCCGCAGCGGGCGTTTTGGCCAGCAATTCGGCAAGCCGATGGGATACATCGTCAATAAAGGTCTGAGTATTCATGATTCAGGACTCTCGTTAGAAATTGTTTCAATATTGCACTATCACAAGTCAAAATCGAACAAGAAGGCACTATAACGGTGCATCAATTCCGGATTTTGCCCCTGCTTCACGCCAAAAATACGGTTCAACTGGCAATTTAAGCGCATCTTAAGGTTGGCACGACTCATGCTTCTCATCTTGTGTGCGTGGTCTCATTGAAAGAAAGCCGTAACGCCATTGGAATCGAACTTGACCAACCTGTGAGGGAGAATAGCAAATGAAACGACATCACCGTAGTGCCATCAGCGCAGCAATTGCTCTGGCTGTGATGGCTTCTGCAAGCGTCAGAGCTGAAGAGGCCATCACCGTGGCCGATGCCACCCCGGCACCTGCCCCAGCCGATGCCAAACCCAAGGGGCCGACCCTGGGTGAAATCCTTGGTAATTCTTCAATCGACGTCAAGGGTTACCTGGACGCAAGCTATATCAGCCACAGCCAAACGCCTAATTCCAGCGTTCAGGTCTTTGACACCGCAAAGAATTCATTTGGTCTGCATCAGGCGGGCATCACGATTTCCAGCACCCCCAAGGAAGGGTTTGGTGGCGTGCTCAATCTGACTGCAGGAAGTGACGCGGGTATTTTCTGCTCTTATGGCGGTTGCGGCACTTCGGGAAGCACGGCCGGATCCGGCGGAAATTTTGATGTGACCCAAGCCTATGCCCAGTATGCATCAGGAATGTGGACCATCATCGGCGGGAAATTTGCCACGCTGGCAGGTGCGGAAGTCATCGACAGTTCGGCCGATACCAACATTACCCGGTCCATCCTGTTCGGCAAGATCCCCTTCACCCATACCGGGGTGCGGGCCACGGCAGCGCTGAGTGATAGCACTAACCTGATTCTCGGGGTCAATAACGGCTGGGATCAGGTCAACGACATGAATACTTCCAAGACCGCCGAAATCGGGTTGACCAGCGCCTTTACCAAGGACACGTCACTGGCCATCAGCATCTACAGCGGAACGGAATCCATGCCTTCCACAAGTACTTCCATGGTGGCCACGGCGGTTCCGGGATCCGTCAATGGCACGCGCACCCTGGTGGACGTGGTCTTTACCAGCAATCTCAGCGATACCACGACCTTCATTCTGAACGGTGACCATGTATCGCAGGAGAATGTCTTTGGTCTGGGGACAGAAAAATATTGGGGTCTGGCGGCGTACCTGAACTACCAGATCAACGACAAGTATCGCGTGTCGTTGCGTGCTGAAGAGCTCAAGGATGACTCCGGAATTGCAGTGGCCAATGCAGGAACTCCTCCCGGTGCGAACACCCTGAAGGAAATGACGCTCACCCTGGGATATGCCCCGGTCAAGAACTTTGAGCTGCGCGGCGAAGTGCGTGCCGACCATGCTGACAAGGCCGTGTTTCTCGATTCCGCCCTCGTCCCCCAAACCTCGATGGTTACGGTGGGTGTACAGGGAATCTACAAGTTCTAAGACGCTTCGATCATTTAATCAGGAGGCAACATGAAGCTCGTGACTGCAATCATCAAGCCGTTCAAGCTTGACGAAGTGCGGGAAGCCCTGAGCGCCATTGGCGTGCAAGGGATCACCGTCACTGAAGTGAAAGGCTTTGGCCGGCAAAAGGGGCACACCGAACTTTACCGGGGCGCGGAGTATGTCGTTGATTTTCTGCCCAAGGTGAAGCTTGAAGCTGCGGTCAAAACCGAGATGCTGGATCGCGTGATCGAAGCCATAGAAAAATCAGCAAACACCGGCAAGATCGGCGACGGCAAGATCTTTGTCTATGAACTGGAACAAGTTGTGCGCATCCGGACCGGTGAAACCGGTGCGGACGCACTGTGAGGGGAACAACCATGAAGACACTGTTAAACACATTCAAGGCCGCAATGCTGGTGTTGGCCCTGTCGATCGGCGCAGGACATGCCATGGCTGACGACAAGGCGGATGCGCCAGCCGCGGCTCCTGCCGCTGCAGCTCCAGCGGCCCCTGCAGCTGATGCGGCTGCTGCTCCCGCAGCCGCGCCGGCAGCCGATGCCGCGCCGACCAAACCTTTTCTGGTGGGGACGGATAAGATCAATTCCGGTGATACAGCCTGGATGCTCACCTCCACTGCACTCGTCCTGTTCATGACGATTCCCGGGTTGGCGTTGTTTTACGGCGGCATGGTGCGCAAGAAGAACGTTCTGGCAACACTGATGCAAAGCTTCGCCATCTGTTCTCTCGTGACGGTGATCTGGATCGTGCTGGGTTACAGCCTGGCGTTCATGCCGGGTTCAGAGTGGCTGGGCGGTCTGAGCCGGTTCATGCTGAATGGCATGCTGTATCAGAATGAGGCCAAGAAGGTCATGGTGCACCACGCGGCGACGTCCATTCCGGAGTCGGTGTACATGATGTTCCAGATGACCTTTGCCATCATCACCCCTGCCCTGATTGCCGGCGCATTTGCTGAGCGCATGAAATTCTCGGCCATGCTGTGGTTCATGGGTATCTGGTCGCTGGTGGTGTACTCCCCGATCGCCCACTGGGTGTGGGAGCCGGGTGGCTGGCTGGCCGGGAAAGGTGTTCTGGACTTTGCAGGCGGCACCGTGGTGCACATCAATGCCGGGATTGCGGGCCTTGCAGCAGCCTTGGTCATGGGAAAACGTGTGGGCTATGGCAAGGAGCCCATGGCACCGCATAACCTGGTGCTGACGCTGGTGGGCGCTTCCATGCTGTGGGTCGGCTGGTTTGGGTTTAATGCCGGATCTGCGGTTGCTGCCGATGGTCGTGCCGGGATGGCCATGACGGTCACCCAGATCGCCACCGCAGCAGCGGCGCTGGCCTGGATGTTTGCCGAGTGGATGGCCAAAGGCAAGCCCAGCGTCCTGGGGATTGCTTCGGGTGCGGTAGCCGGTCTCGTGGCCATTACCCCTGCTTCTGGTTTCGTGGGGGCAGGCGGCGCGCTGGCAATCGGGATTGCTGCCGGAGTCATCTGCTTCTGGGCCGCAACCAGCCTCAAGCATATGCTGGGATATGACGACTCGCTGGACGCCTTCGGGGTGCACTGCGTCGGTGGGGTCGTCGGTGCATTGCTTACCGGGGTGTTCAACGTCAAGGAGATCAGCGGCGCCGATGCTAGCCTTGCAACGCAGGCACTCGGGGTTTCTGTCACCCTGATTTACGGATTCGTCGTCTCCTTCATCATCCTGAAAGTGATCGACATGGTGATCGGACTTCGCGTGACCGAGGAAGAGGAGCGGGAAGGCCTCGACCTGGCACTGCACGGCGAGCGCGTCGAATAATCCTCACTCCGCCGTCAAGGGCTTGGGGCGTCTTCGGACGCCCCTTTTTTATGCCCGAATACGCCGAAACGAGGCCTGGCAGCGCCCTCGTGGTAGCATATTGCCCCTATGTCCAACACTACAACATTGCTTCGTTCGCTCCTGCAGCAGCGCATCCTGATGCTGGACGGTGCCATGGGCACCATGATCCAGGGTTACAAACTCAGCGAGGCGGATTATCGCGGCGAGCGCTTTCAGGATTTCCCCCACGACCTCAAGGGCAATAATGATTTGCTGGTGCTGACCCAGCCAAAAATCATTCGCGCCATCCACGAGGCCTATCTGGAAGCGGGCGCCGACATCATCGAAACCAACACCTTCAATGCCACCTCGGTATCCATGGCGGACTACCATATGGCGCACCTGGTGGGAGAGATCAATCGGGTTGCGGCGGAGCTGGCCCGCGAAGTGGCTGACGAGGCTACACGCAAAACCCCGCACAAGCCGCGATTTGTGGCGGGGGTGCTGGGGCCCACCACCCGGACTGCGTCCATCTCGCCCGACGTCAACGATCCGGGCTTTCGAAACATCGACTTCGATGCCCTGGTCACGGCCTATAGCGAGGCGATTGACGGTCTGGTCCAGGGGGGCGTGGACATCCTGTTGGTGGAAACGGTTTTTGATACCCTCAACGCCAAGGCAGCGTTATTTGCGATTGACGCGTATTTTGAGACCCATGGGCTGCGACTGCCCGTGATGATCTCAGGCACGATTACCGACCAGAGCGGACGGACGTTGACGGGGCAGACGACAGAGGCTTTCTGGAACTCGCTGCGCCACATTCGCCCGCTATCCATCGGGCTCAACTGCGCATTGGGTGCCGCGCTGATGCGCCCCTATATCGAGGAACTTGCGCACATTGCGGACACTTTCGTCAGCGCCCACCCCAATGCCGGGCTGCCCAACCCCCTGGCGGAGTCCGGCTATGACGAGGGACCGGCTGAAACCGCAGCACTGCTGAAAGAGTTTGCCGAGTCCGGCTTCCTCAATATCGTGGGGGGCTGCTGCGGCACCACCCCAGCACATATCAAGGCCATCGCCGATGCGGTCCGGGACATCCGGCCGCGGGTGATTCCGGAAATTCCCCCGATGACGCGCCTGTCAGGATTGGAGCCGTTCAATATTGGCGAGGATTCATTGTTCGTCAATGTGGGCGAGCGCACCAACGTGACGGGGTCCAAGGCGTTTTCCCGGCTGATTCTGGCCGGTGATTACAACGAAGCGTTGTCGGTGGCGCGCAGCCAGGTGGAAAACGGCGCCCAGATCATCGACATCAACATGGATGAGGCCATGCTGGATTCGAAGGCGGCCATGAAGCGCTTCCTCAATCTGGTGGCATCCGAGCCGGACATCTCGCGCGTCCCCATCATGATTGACTCTTCTGACTGGGCGGTGCTGGAAACGGGGTTGAAGTGTATCCAGGGCAAACCCGTCGTCAATTCCATCAGTCTCAAGGAAGGCGAGGCAGAATTTATTCACCGCGCCAGGCTGGCGCGCCGTTATGGCGCAGCCATCATCGTCATGGCATTTGATGAACAGGGGCAAGCAGACACTCTGGCGCGCAAGGTGGAAATCTGCAAACGTTCGTATGATTTGCTGACTGAAAAGGTGGGCTACCCGGCCGAGGACATCATCTTCGACCCCAACATTTTTGCCATAGCCACTGGGATTGAAGAGCACAACAGATATGCGCTGGATTTCATCGAGGCTGTGCGCATCATCCGGCAAACCCTGCCCCATGCAAAAGTAAGCGGTGGGGTTTCCAACGTCAGCTTCTCGTTCCGCGGCAACGAGGCTGTCCGTGAGGCCATTCACACGGCGTTCCTGTACCACGCGATTCGAGCGGGAATGACGATGGGGATCGTCAACGCAGGCCAACTCGGTGTTTATGCCGAAATCCCTCAGGATCTTCTGGAGCATGTGGAAGACATCATCCTGAATCGTCGCCCCGATGCTGCAGAGCGGCTGGTGGCCTTTGCCGGTCAGGTCAAAGGGGGGGCGGCGCGTAACCAGACTGAAGATCTGTCCTGGCGCAATGCGCCAGTGCATGAGCGCCTGATCCATGCGCTGGTGAAGGGCGTGTCCACCTATATCGAGGAAGATGCCGAGGCGGCGAGGCTGGAAAGCGCCCACCCCATCGAGGTGATCGAGGGGCCCCTGATGGACGGCATGAATGTGGTGGGGGATCTGTTTGGTGAGGGCAAGATGTTTCTGCCGCAGGTGGTCAAGTCGGCACGCGTGATGAAGCAGGCGGTTGCCCATCTGGTTCCGTATATCGAGGCAGAAAAGGAAAAGCTGGGCGTTTCCACCACCAAGGGGAAAATCCTCCTTGCGACGGTCAAGGGAGACGTGCACGACATTGGAAAGAATATCGTGGCGGTCGTGCTCCAGTGCAACAATTTTGAAGTGGTGAATCTGGGGGTCATGGTGCCCTGCGAAAAAATTCTGCAGGTGGCGCGCGAAGAGAAGGTCGACATCATCGGGCTGTCAGGCCTGATTACCCCGTCGCTCGAGGAAATGGCCCATGTGGCGCGTGAAATGCAGCGGGAATCGTTTTCCGTACCGCTCCTGATCGGCGGCGCCACGACTTCGCGGGTACATACGGCGGTCAAGATCGAGCCCCATTACCATGGCGCTACGGTGTATGTGCCGGACGCGTCTCGCGCCGTAGGGGTCTGTTCCCAGTTGCTGAGTCCCGAGTTGCGGGATGCTTATATCCGCGACCTCAAGGCGGATTTTCAAAAGGTCCGGACGCAGCATGAAGGCAAAAAGGGCCCCGGGAAACTGCTGGATCTGGCCACTGCGCGCAAACACGGCGTGAAAACTGATTGGCTGGCCTATACGCCGCCCCGCCCCTCATTTTTGGGGGTCAAGCCCTTGCGCGACGTTCCCTTGTCCGACTTGGTGCCCTTCATCGACTGGACCCCGTTTTTCCAGACTTGGGAGCTGAGTGGACGTTATCCCAACATTCTTCAGGATGCGGTGGTGGGAGAAGCGGCACGCAGCCTGTTTGCCGATGCCCAAGCCATGCTGAAGCAGATCGTGAATGAACGCTGGCTGACGGCCCATGGCGTCGTAGGTTTTTTCCCGGCAGCAACCCTGGACGGTGGGGATGATATCGCGGTTTACGCTGACGAATCGCGCACGACAGTCTGGAAGGTGCTGCATCATCTGCGCCAACAGAATGAAAAACCGGCGGATCGCCACAATTCATGCCTCTCCGATTTCGTGGCTCCGGACGCCACGGGTGTTGCGGACCATATTGGCGCTTTTGCCGTGACTGCCGGCACGGGCATTGAAACCAAGCTCGCCGAGTTTGAGGCGCAGCACGACGATTACAGCGCCATTCTGCTCAAGGCCCTGGCAGACCGGCTGGCCGAAGCCTTTTCAGA
>JAJZRV010000112.1 GCA_021850135.1 Pseudomonadota bacterium | reverse complement strand
GGCCCATACCAGCGATGCACGGCAGTCATGGCTGCGCGATCGTGCAGCATCAGATAGCCTTCCCAGGAACCGAATACCATCTGCGTCATGTAAAAGCTGTAGACGCCCAACGCCATCCACCAGAAGGAATGCTGGAGAAGGCGTCTGGAGTAAAGGGCTTTTCCGCTCAGTGTCGGCAGAAGGTAATAGGTCACACCCATGGCCAGCATGACGACCCCACCCACGAGATTCATATGGGCATGGGCCAGTGGATCGATCATGTGTCCTGGTCCGCCGTAAGGGCTGCCAATGGAGTCAAGCCAGGCTCGAATCGGCGGGAAAACCTGGAGCATGCCGTGCATGGCGCCGATGAACAGGGACAGTGCGGAAACCAGGAAAAATTTGACCAGAAGACGGTTTTCAGAGGCGGGTGTCATGAAAAGGCCAAAAAACACCCCCGATTTTCATCGAGGGCTGTTTTAATTTTGCTTCAAGAGGGGCGATTTCCCCGTTAGGGCCATCGCCCGGCGTGCTGGGGACTCGTTATTTCTTGCTGTTTTTCTCGACGAGGCCGATTCCCATGCTGCCCAAATTCCAGGACACGATGATGCCGCCCACAAACAGGATGATGGGAACGAGCATGTATCCCTTGTCCATAATTTCCATTTTATAACCCCCTCATTTCTTTAGTGATTTTGGAATAAAAAGCCTTGTTCCCCCCGCAAGCAGGTCTGCCGATGGTACCAAAAGGTTGTGGGTAAGGCAAACCGTCTGCCGATTTTTCGGTGATTGAGCAAACACGATCGCTGGGCTAAACTGGGCCACCCACCAAAATCACATTAAAACAGGGGAGGATGCAACATGCTCAGAGCTTTGGCGCTTTTGGCGTGGCTCGGCGCCATGGGGGTATGGGGAGTGGCTCAAGCGGCCGGAAATTCGCGGGACTGTGCCGAATGTCCTGAAATGGTGACCGTGCCGGCGGGAAGCTTCATGATGGGCGGGGCCGGCAATCATAAAGTGACCTTCGTGCGCCCTTTTGCCTTGAGCGCCACCCTGGTTACCCAGGCCCAATGGAAGGCAGTCATGGGCAAGAACCCCAGCGAATTTGCCGACTGCGGCAGCTCCTGTCCTGTGGAAAACGTCAGTTGGGACGATGCCCAGATATTTATCCTCAAGCTCAATGCCATGACAGGCAAACATTACCGTCTTCCCACCGAAGCGGAGTGGGAATACGCATGCCATGCGGGGACAGTGACCACTTATTGCGGCGGAAACAACCCGGAGGATGTGGCCTGGTATGAAGGAAACAGTGGGAACAGGCCTCATCGTGTGGGGACGAAGAAACCGAATGCGTGGGGCCTGTATGACATGAGCGGCAATCTCTGGGAATGGGTGGAAGATTGCTACCATGAAAACCTTGCAAACGGCCCGGTCAACGGTGCTGCCTGGGGGCAAGGCACCTATCCTCAATTCACGGACACCTGCCTCTCGCGCGTATTGCGAGGAGGCTCGTGGCACAATGCACCCCAGGATGTGGCGGCAACCCGGCGCAGCGCTGATGATCCTTCCGTGCGTGTGCACAGCATTGGGTTCCGGCTCGCGCGATCCCTGTGAAGCAACAGCGGCTTCTGGTATGGGCGACCATTGCGGCGGCTTTCCTGCTCCTGGGTGGGGCCTGGTGGATGGCGCGGCATGGGAACCATCCGATGCCGGCGCTCAGCCCGTCAGTCCAGTTCCTGGAAGGCGGGCAGCCGCTGCCCCAGTTCAGGCTGGAGTCCACGGCTGGAATCTTCACAAACGATAACTTGCGCGGGCACTGGACGTTCCTTCTGTTTGGGTACACCCATTGTCCCGATGTTTGTCCCACCAGTCTCTCTTTGTTGGCTGCAGTGACCGACCGTCTACAGGGGCAGGCCAATGAGGCGCCTCAGGTGATCTTTGTTTCTGTGGATGCGCCGCGGGATACGCTTTCCGTGCTGCGGCAGTACGTGCCTGCATTTCATCCGGGCTTTGTCGGGGCGACCGGCAGCGATGAGGCCTTGAAACCCTTTACCCGAGACTTGGGGCTTTATTATGTCCGCAATACGGAAGAGAGGGCAGGCCAAGAAGGGGGCGGCTACAGTGTGGACCACACCAGCTCGATTTTTCTGATTGCGCCGGATACCCGCCTGCGCGCCGTATTTCAGGCATCGTCCGATGCCAGGCAGATGGCTTCGGACGCCGAAGCCATCATGACCCGCTAATCAACCCGGGTCCAGCGCCCTTCATCCAGACTCAGTTCGTCGCTGAAAATATCCCGGTAAGAAACATAGACGGCTGCGACGATGGTGGGGACCGCCATCATGAACAGCAGGATGCCCAGGGGCGGAACGGCAAAGGCCGTGGTGATTATGGCCATCAGCACGGCACCCATGCCCACAGTAAAAGCCAGGAAAGGCAAGGTGTTTTGCACGCAGGCTTTTCCGCTCAAGGACAAGGCCCGTCCGGTGGACAGGTCTGTAAACGCCAGCAGCGCGGGCGCAAACCATCCCATCATCAGCAACACCATCTGGATCAGGGATACCGTGAGGAACATCGGGGTCAGTTCCGAGGCAAGCAGTTGGAGCTGTTCCATATTTCCCGTACCGTCCATCGACAGGCTTTGCAGTTCCACCATGCGCTGTCCGCCCCACGCGATGAGCAAGGCGGTGAGGAGCAGTTCGCTCAACACATTGACCCCACCCAGGGTGATCAGCCTCCCCGGTTTATGACGAAACCCTGCGAAAAGATGCCCGGCTTTCATCGACCGCCCCTGTTCGATGTCGCGGCATCCCGCCATTAATCCGGCGAAGAAAATGGGCAGCATCAGGGAAAAAAGAATCGGCCCGATCACGATCAGAAGGCTGCACAGGACCGTGAAGGCGAACCAGAGCGAAATGGTTTTCATCCAGCCAAACGGGCTCTGGAAAACCAGCTGGAAGCCTTCGGATATCCAGAGAAAACCGCGGACAAAAGGAACGCGACGGGTTTGAATCATAGGGGCC
>JAJZRV010000034.1 GCA_021850135.1 Pseudomonadota bacterium | reverse complement strand
CGATCTTGTTGCAGGGCGGCGCGGTGAAAGGCACGGGCAAAATCGGCACGATCGCAATCCACCTCAAAGGCCCAGATCATGCCGCGCCGGCGAAAATTGCGGATTCCGGGGTGCCTTTCCAGGGGGGCGGTCATGGCGGCGAACTGCGCCTGGCGGGCTGCGTTGGCGGCGATGACGCGATCCTCTTCAAAAATGTCCAGTACCGCGAGTGCTGCGCGGCAGGCCAGCGCATTGCCCGTATAGGAGTGGGAGTGCAGGAACCCCTGGGTGATCCGGTCGTCGTAGAAAGCCTGATAGACCGCATCAGTCGTCATCACGACGGAAAGCGGCAGAAATCCCCCGGTGATGCCCTTTGAGAGGCAGAGAAAGTCCGGCGTGAAGCCGGCCTGCTCATGCGCAAAAAATGTCCCCGTGCGACCGAAGCCCACGGCAATTTCGTCCGCGATCAAATGAACGCGGAACGCCTGGCATAACTGGTAGGCCTCGCGCAGGAACGCCGCATCATGAAACACCATGCCTGCCGCAGCTTGCACCAGGGGCTCCACGATGAGTGCGGCCGTCTGGGCATGGTGTTGTTCCAGGTGCCGCTGCAGGGCATCCAGGCTCTGACGTGCGGCCTGGGGACCCTGGCGGGCATCGGGGCTGGGCAGGATGACGCTGTTCCTGATCAGCGAAGCATAGGCTTCGCGAAACAGGGGCACGTCCGTGACCCCCAGCGCCCCCAGGGTTTCCCCGTGGTAGCTGCCGGCCAGGGCAATGAATCCGGTCTTGCCGGGCTCACCCTGGTTACGCCAGAAATGCGCACTCATCTTGAGTGCCATTTCGGTGGCCGAGGCGCCGTCCGAGCCATAAAAGCAGTGGCCCAGCCGGTGCTGCGTCAACGCCGACAACCGCTCGGAAAGCCGGACCACGGGCTCATGGGTGAAACCCGCCAGCATCACGTGCTCGAGCTGCCCCAGCTGGTCCTGAAGCGCCGCGACGATGCGCGGGTTGAGATGCCCGAACAGGTTGACCCACCAGGAACTCACGCCGTCCAGATAGCGCTGCCCATCGTAATCCAGCAACCATGCGCCTTCGCCGCGCCGGATGGGAATGATCGGAAAGGTTTCGTGCCACTTCATCTGGGTGCAGGGGTGCCAGACAGCAGCGTGGCTGCGTTGAAGCAGGTCCTGATTGGTCATGCCAGTGCCCTCAATGCATCCAGCAAGCGGTCAACCTGTTCCGGACAATGGTTGGCCGACAGGGAGATTCTCAGGCGCGCCGCGCCCTCCGGAACCGTTGGTGGCCGGATGGCGGGCACCCAGAGACCGCGATCCCGCAGCGCATCGGCAATCCGCGTCACAGTGAAGTTGTCGCCCAGCACCAGCGGGTGAATCGCCGTGACGGAAGGCAAGGCAGGCCAGGGCAACGATTTCAACCCTTCCTGCAAGCGTGCCCCCAACGCGCGCAAGCGCTCACGCCGAAACTCGTCCTGCCGGATGCGCGAGAGGCTGGCAAGACAGGCTGCCGCAAGCACGGGAGGCGTTCCCGTGGTGAAGATGTAGGTGCGGGCACGCTGCATCAGCCATTCCACGATTTCTGCGGAGGCCGCGACAAACGCGCCATACACGCCTGCCGCCTTGCCCAGCGTGGCCATGTACACCACCCGTGGGGAGCGAATGCCCAAATGGGACAAGGTGCCGCGCCCCTCCTCGCCCAGGACGCCAAAACCGTGGGCATCGTCCACCAGGATCCGGGCATCGTACTGCTCGGCCAGCGCAACGATGGCCTTCAGGGGGGCCACATCACCGTCCATGCTGAACACGGCGTCCGTGATGATCCATTTTTCGGGTGCGCTGGACTGCCTCAGGGCCGCCTCCAGTTGCGCCACGTTCCCGTGCTCGTAGATCGTGACCTGGCCTGCCCGCGAAAGCCGGATGCCATCAATGAGGCAAGCATGGTTGAGTGCATCGGAGAACACCGCGCCCCCCTCGCCGACCAGCGCCGGAATGATCCCGAGATTGGCCATGTACCCCGTGGAGAAATGCAGGGCACGCTCCTGGCCCAGCCATTGCGCCAGGGCAGATTCCAGGGCAGCCACCGGTGCGCTGTGACCGCTGATCAGGGCTGATGCGCCCGCGCCCAGCCCATAGCGATCCAGGGCCTGGTGGGCCGCCTGGGTCAGATCGGGGTGATGGGCCAGCCCCAGATAATCGTTGGACGCAAAGGCCAGCAAAGGTTTTCCGTCCACCGCCAAAACCGCTTCCTGGGGGCCTTCCACCGTTCGGCGCTGGCGCAGCAGGCCCTGTTCACGAAGCGTATGCAACTTGTCTTCAAAGGAGATCATTACAAGATTATAACCATGCGGTCTTTTGCCGCAGGGCAGCAGAGACTATAATTTCAGGATTTAGATCACTCACGATCATCAAAACATCATGGCTGCCATTGGTACGGAAAAAGTGCTTTCAGTGCATCACTGGAACGAAACCCTGTTTAGCTTCACCACGACGCGCGATCCGGGATTGCGCTTCGAAAACGGTCATTTTGTCATGATCGGGCTGGAGGCGGAGGGCAAACCGCTGATGCGCGCCTACAGCATTGCCAGCGCCAATTACGAAGAACACCTGGAGTTTCTCAGCATCAAGGTCCAGAACGGCCCGCTCACCTCCCGGCTGCAGCACATCCAGGTGGGGGACGACATCCTGGTCAGCCGCAAGCCGGTAGGCACGCTCGTCACCCATGACCTGCTGCCGGGAAAACATGTCTATCTGTTTGCCACCGGCACCGGGCTTGCCCCGTTCATGAGCATCATCAAGGACCCCGAAACCTATGAAAAATTCGAGAAAGTCATCCTGGTGCACGGCGTGCGCCAGGTTTCCGAATTGGCCTATCGGGAATTCATCCAGCATGAACTGCCCAACAACGAATATTTTGGCGATGAAGTCCGCCAGAAACTGATCTACTACCCCACCGTCACCCGCGAAGAATTTGAAACCACCGGGCGCATCACCACCCTGATCGAGACCGGGCAGCTGTTCTCCGACATCGGGCTCAAGCCGCTCGACCCCGCGGTGGACCGCGCCATGATTTGTGGCAGCCCGGGCATGCTCAAGGATATTTCCGCCCTTCTGGACGCACGCGGGTTCAAGATTTCAGGCGGTGTCGGCGAACCCGGCGACTACGTCATCGAGCGGGCCTTCGTCGAGAAATAGCCCCGCTTCAGGCCTCCCCCGGCGCTGTCGGGGGCGTTGCCGGGCGCCGTTGCCCGCCCATGGCGGCATACATGGCCGGTACGACGAACAGGGTAAACAACGTGCCGATGGACAACCCTGTAAAGATCACCAACCCCATGGAACGCCTTCCTGCCGCTCCCGCACCCGAGGCCAGCACCAGGGGCAATACCCCCAGCACCATGGCTGCAGTCGTCATCAGGATGGGACGCAAGCGCACCGAAGCCGCTTCGATGACCGCATCGAGCCTGGATTTACCGGCATCCTGCAAATGGTTGGCAAACTGCACGATCAGGATGCCGTGCTTGCTGATCAGCCCCATCAGCGTCACCAGCCCGACCTGCGTATAGATGTTGAGCGTCGCCACCCCCAGGTTGATGAAGATCAGGGCGCCGAACAGGGCCATGGGCACGGAGACCAGGATGACGACCGGATCGCGGAAGCTCTCGAACAACGCGGCCAGCACCAGAAACACCATCAGCACGGCAAACAGCAGGGTCACCACAAAACCGCCCGACTCCTTCATGTACTGCCGCGAAGCGCCCGAATAGTCCACGCTGTAACCCACTGGAGCGATTTCTTCCGTGGTCTTCTTGAGGAAAGCCAGGACATCGGCTTGGGAAACCAGCGGGGTGGCTACCCCTGCGATCGTCGTGGCATTGAGCTGCTGGAAGTGACTCACGGTTTCAGGCACCACGTGCCGTTCCAGGCTGCCTACCGTCCCCGCCGTCATGAGTCCGCCGCCGGCGGTCCTGAGATGGTAGTCCAGGACCTGGTCCGGGTTGAGGCGGTCCACCTGCTGGACCTGGGGAATCACCTTGTAGGATCGCCCGCCCATGGAGAAGTAATTGACGTAGCCTCCGCCCAGCGCACCGCTCAGGGTCGCCCCGATGTCCTGTTGGGTCATGCCCAGCGTGCTGGCCAGATCGCGGTCCACCTTGATCGTGGTCTGCGGTTTGTCGATCTTGAGATCGGCGTCCACAAAAAAGAACATCCCGCTGCGCCGCGCCTTGTCCAGAACCTTCTGGGCCACTTCATTGAGGTTCTGGAAAGGTTCGGTCGTGTTGATGACAAACTGCACCGGAAGGCCCTGGGTTCCAGGCAAAGGCGGAAACTGGAAGGCAGCCACGCGTGCGCCGGGCAATGCGCCCCACTTGGCCTGCAGATCCTTCTGCAACTCGTCGGCCGAACGCTTGCGCTGATCCCAGGGCTTGAATACCGCGCCGCCCAGGCCCTGATTGAGGACGGGCGAACCGGTAATCTGGAACATTTGCGCGTATTCCGGCTCCGATTTGGCGATGGAATACAGTGTTTGGGCATAGCCCTGCATTTCGTCGGCCGTCGCGTTGGCTGGCCCCGTCATGGAATACAGCACGATGCCCTGATCTTCAGGAGGCGCGAGCTCCTTGGCCGAAGTCATGAACAGGTACACGGTGGTGAGCAGTAGCAGCCCTCCCATCACCACCAGCACCGTCCCCGTCTGCAGGGCACTGGTCAGGGTTTTCTGGTAGCGCCGATGCAGGGCATCGAAGGTCCGGTCGAGAAAAGCCACGAACGCATGATCGTGTTCATCGCTTTTGAAGAAACGGGCGCACATCATGGGAGAGAGCGTGAGCGCCACAACCCCCGAAACCGTCACGGCGCCCGCCAGGGTAAAGGCAAATTCGGTGAACAGGGCGCCCGTGAGCCCGCCCTGGAACCCGATGGGAATGTACACGGCAATCAGCACGACGGTCATGGCAAGGATGGGGCCGCCCAATTCGCGTGCCGCCATTAACGCCGCTTCCAGGGGAGACTTGCCCTCCTCCTTCATGTGGCGATCCACGTTTTCCACCACGATGATGGCATCGTCCACCACGAGGCCAATCGCCAGCACGAGGGCCAGCAACGTCAGCAGATTGATGGAGTAGCCCAGCATCAGCATGATGAGGAAGGTGCCGATCAGCGACAGGGGCATGGCGATCACCGGCACCACCACCGCGCGCAGGCTGCCCAGGAACAGGAAAATCACCGCCGTGACGATCAACAGCGCCTCCACCAGCGTTTTGGCCACTTCCTTGATGGAGGACGTGATGTATTCCGTCGAGTCGTAAACGATCTGGCCCGTCAGGCCCGTGGGCAGTTTGGCCTGCAGCGCCGGGAATGCGCTGCGGACGCGATCGGCCACTTCCAGCACGTTGGCTCCGGGGGCCACCTTGATCCCGATGAACACGGATTTCTGGCCATCGAAAGCCACGTTGAAATCATAACTTTCGGCGCCGAGCACCACGTTGGCCACATCTTCGAGCCGCACCAGCGTATTGCCTTTCTGGCGGACCACCAGCTGCTTGAACTCGGACACGCTGTGCAGGTCGGTTCCTGAAGTGAGGTCCACGGTGACCGCCTGCCCCTTGCTCGAGCCAATGCCCGCGAGGTAGTTGTTGGCTGCCAGCGCGTTGGTGACATCTGCCGCCGTCACGCCGTGGGCCGCCATCCGGGATTCGTCCAGCCAGGCCCGCAGGGCAAAATTGCGGGCCCCAAGGATTTCTGCGGTCTGCACCCCGTCCAGGGAATCCAGCTTGGGTTTGACCTCACGCAACAGAAAGTCGGTGACGTTGTTGGTGGGCAGCACGTTACTGTAAAACCCCATGTACATGGAGTCGATGGTCTGGCCGATCTGCACCGTCAACACGGGTTGCTGGGCCTGCGCCGGCAACTGGTTGCGCACCGAATTGACCTGCGTATTGATTTCAGTCAGGGCCTTGTTGGCGTCGTAATTGAGACGCAGGGTCGCCGTGATGATGGAAACGCCCATCAGGCTGTTGGAGGACAGATAGTCGATTCCCTGGGCCTGCGCGATCGCCGATTCCAGCGGTTGCGTGATGAATCCGGCCACTGTCTGGGCATCCGCGCCGTAATAGTTGGTGGTGATGGTGACCACGGCATTCTGGGTGCGCGGATACTGGTTGACCGGCAGGCCAAACACGGCACGCAGTCCCAGCACCAGGATCAACAGGCTGATGACCACCGACAGCACCGGTCGGCGTATGAAAAGATCGGTAAAGTTCATGGGCAGATCCGGCTCATTTTTCCTGCGGCTTGGGTGCCGGATCATTGGGCGGCTGTTGCTGGTTGCTCACGATGAGCGGGGTTCCCGTCTTCAACTTGATCTGGCCGCTGGTCACGACCGTGGTGCCTGCTTCCAGACCGGAAAGAATGGCGACCTGGTCGCCGCGTGTCGCCCCGGTCGTCACGAACACCTGTTCTGCCACCAACCCCGTACCGCCGGTCTGGCTGGCATCTGCCGGTCCCGGTTTCTGGACCGTCTTGACCACGAAGACCGTGGCACCATAGGGATTGAAGGTCACCGCGGATTGCGGCAAGGTGATGAGCGACTGCTTTTCGCCATGGACCAGCCGGACTCTTCCAAACATCCCCGGCAGCAGTTCCTGGTGCGGGTTTGCCAGCTGTGCCTCGACGGCGATATTGCGCGTGCCAGCATCCACGAGGGGGCTGATGGCCGAGATCTGCCCGGTAAAGACCTTGTCGGGCCACGCATCGGTGCTCAGCGAAATTTTCCTGCCAACGCTGAGCTGGCTGACCTGCTGCTGCGGTACGGTAAAGTCCACCAGGATGGGCGTGATTTCCTGCAAGGTCACAATTTTATCGCCCGGGTTGAGGAACTGCCCGGGGTTGATGGTCGATATCCCCAGCCTGCCTCCAAAGGGTGCTGCCAGCGACTTCTTGGCCAACAACGCGCCTTGCTGCGCCCATTGCGCCTCCTTGCCCTGGAGGTCCGCGATATCCGTATCGAGCTGGGCCTGGCTGATGGCCTGCGCCGCAAACTGGGCCCGGTCGCGTTCGAGGGTGGTGCGCGCAAGCTGCACAGCGGCCTCGAGCACCTTCAATTGCGCTTTTTCGGCGTCGTTCACAAACTCGACCAGGACCTCGCCAGCCTTGACGTTTTGCCCCGAATGAAATGACAGACGGCGGACCGTGCCGGCCACCTCAGGACTGATGTCCACCCCCCTGACCGCCCGCAGCGTGCCCACGGCCTGCAACTCGGGAACCCAGTCTGTGCGGTTGGCCACGATGGCCGTGACCGTTTGCGGCGGCTCACCGGCAGATGCCATGAATTTGCGGATCATGGCGCCCTTGAACAGGTTGAAGGCGACGACCCCGCCTACCAGCACAGCCACAAGGATCAGCATGAGAATCATGCGTTTTTTGAGTGATGGGGCTCGATGCATTTTTTCGCTCATAGGACAGAAAACTTCCGGCAACTTGAGGTTTAAGGAGTCACGCCACTTTCATTCCACCAGCCGCCACCCATGGCAAGAAACAGCGCGGCTGAATCCGCAAGCCGGGTTGCTTGCGCCTGGATCAATGCAAGCTGAGCCTGATTATCGCGTTCTTCGGCACTCAACAACGTGAGAAAGCTGATGCCACCGCTGGTGTATTGTGCCTGGGCCAGCGTCAGGCTACGTCGCGACGCCCCGGCAGCATCTGTCTGTGCCGCCAGTGTCGTTGCATCGGCCTCCAGGGCGCGCAATACGTCAGCCACGTTCTGAAATGCATTCAGTACGGTCTGCCGATACTGGGCCGCGGCCTGATCCAGGGCCGCCTGGGCCGCGCGCTGTTCAGCCTGAAGCGCTCCGCCATGGAACAGCGGCTGAACCAGATTGCCGCCCAGGCTCCAGATGGTGGACCCGGTATTGAACAAATCACCAGGGCGCGTCGCAATGGACCCGAAACTGGCGGAGAGCGTGACATTGGGATACGCACCAGCGATGGTCAGGCCCAGATTGGCCGAGGCCTGGTGGAGCTGCGCTTCACTGACCAGGATGTCCGGCCGTTGCCGCACCAGCGCCGAGGGCACGGACACGGGCAGCTGCTGGGGCAGCGTCATGTCTTTCAACTCGAAACGCGGCAAACCCGCCTCGCCAGGAAACTTGCCGACGTAGACCGCGAGTTGGTGGCGTGTCTGGGCCAGTTGCTTCTGCAGCCCCGGAAGCGTGGCGCGCGTCTGCGCGAGGGTAGCCCGCTGCATCTGCACTTCGGTTTGGGAGATGGCTCCCAGCTTTTCACGGGTCTCGAGAATGCCCAGGGTCCTGCTTTCAAGCTGTTCCACCGCCTCGGAGGCCCGCAGTTGCTCGCGCAGGGCCGCCTCGCGAATTGCGGTCGTCACGATGTTGGCGGCCAGCGTCACCCGGGCGGCCTGGAGCAGGTAGCGCTCGGCGTCCACCTGCGCTTCCATGCTTTCCACCTGGCGACGATTGGCACCGAAAAAATCCAGGGTGTAGGACACCTGGACGGAAGCATTGGTCAGGTTGAAGGTATTGGGGTTGCCCGGAAAGCCAAAAGCCTCCGGAGACAGGCGCTGGCGGGTTTCACCGAGCTGTGCGTTGACTGCCGGAATCAGGAGGTTGCTGCGCTCTGCGCTGGCGGATTCACGGGCATTGACCAACGCGGCCTCGGCAGCGGCCAGCGAAGGATTGTTTTTGAGCCCCTCCTCGATCAATGCGTTGAGTGCGGTCGAGTGAAACAGCGTCCACCAGTCCGCCTGCACGGCCTGGTCGCGGTTGAATGTCTGAGGTGTACTTTGATCCGAAGCCGTGGCAGGCTGCGCGCCTTCCGTGTATTGGCCGACGCTGGGCGCGGCAGGACGCTCGAAATCGGGCCCCACCATGCCGCAACCGGCAATCAATGTTGCCAGAAGCGCCAGACCGGGTAGCGCAGGGGAAAAGGCAGTGCGGTTCATGGATTCGTTTTCCAGCGCGCCAGGGCCTGATCGTCAGAGTCGCGTGCATCCACCCACCGCGTTCCCGCTGGCGTGGTTTCCTTCTTCCAGAACGGTGCTTGTGTTTTCAAGGCATCCATCAAGTATTCGCACGCATTGAATGCATCGCCACGGTGTGCACTCGTCACCGCCACCAGGACGATGGGGTCCCCGGGAAGCAGGGTCCCGACCCGGTGAATGATGAGCACGTCGAGAATGTCCCAGCGTTGACGCGCCTCGTCCTCGAGCGCGGCCAGCGCCTTTTCCGTCATGCCCGGGTAATGCTCCAGGGTCATCTGGCTCACGGCGTGATGCTCGTTGAGATCGCGAACCAGACCCACAAAACTGACCAGCGCGCCCACTCGCGTATCCTCGCCACGCAGGCGCTGCATTTCCTGGCCTACGTCAAAAGGTTCGAATTGAACGCGTACGGTCATGCCGGATCACCCCCCAGTGACCGGTGGAAACAAGGCCACCTCATCATGATTCTGCAACAGGGTATCAAAAGACACCAGCTGCTGGTTGACGGCCACCTTGAGGGTGCGGTTTTCGGAGAGCGCTTCGGACCATATGCCGCCGCGCGCACGCAGTAGGGCCACCAGATCAGCAACCGTGCGCCCGTCTTCCAGCGCCACCGACTCCATGTCGCATTGCAAGGCCTCGCGCAGCCGGGCGAAATAGCGTACCTGTACTGAACCGGCCCTGTTTCGATGTTGTGACACTGCCAGATCGAAACGTCGCACGATGAAATGTGCGACGGCTTCAGGATCGTTGATGTCCAGGCAGGGAAGCAAACCAGGCTGATGTTCGTCCGTCACCAAGGCGATGATCCAGGGATCATCAGCATTGAGCCTGGGTCCTCCCTGCTCCCGCCGCCATACCTCGAGCTTCGGGATGGGATCCTTCTTGAACCCCTCCACCAGCACGAGATCGCAGGGCGACAGATGGCTGATGAGCGCATCGAGAGAGGGCTCGGGTTCACCCCGGAGTTCGTGCATCAGAGCCCAACGCTGGTCCGAGGCCACCATGACTTCGCTCGCCCCCGCCTGGCGATGGCGCCATGAATCCTTGCCGGGTACGTCCACATCGAAATGATGGTGTGCATGCTTGATCAGGGACACTTTCACGCCCCAGGACACCAGCAGCGCAATGACCTGCTCAATCAGGGTCGTTTTACCCGACCCGGAATAACCTGCAAATCCCAATACGGCACTCATGATCTTCCCTGCTCCGGATCGATCGCGTCACCCTCTTCAGCAAGCAGGCGCGCGGCACTCAGATTGCCAGGTTCAAGCAGGTCGTCCTGGGCCATGGTCTGTAATTCGACCCGATGGATCTGCCCAAAACGGCGTGAAATTTTCTGGCTGGAAATGTGGACATCATCCACGTCGTTGGAAGCCTGCTTGATGTGGGTGGCAAGCTTTTTCATCCGCTCTTCAAACCGTCCAAAATCGCCAGCAAGCACGCTCAGCGCCTCCTGAATGATGTGGACCTGCTTGCGCGTTTCCACATTTTTGAGGACGGTATGCACGGTGTTCAGGATGGCCATCAGCGTCGTCGGGGAAACGATCCAGACGCGACGTTTCATGGCGTACTCCACCAGGTCGGGGTGGCTGCCGTGTATTTCCGCAAAAATCGCTTCGGCCGGCACGAACAGCAACGCACCATCGCTGGTTTCGCCGGGAATGATGTACTTGTCAGCGATGGCGTCCACATGCGCTTTCACGTCATTGCGAAATTGTCGCAAGGCGCTGTCGCGCGCGGCAGGCTGCTGGTCCGGCTGGACGAGGCGCGCGTAGTTTTCCAACGGAAACTTGGAATCCACGCCGATGTTGCCCGTGGGGTCGGGCAGGCGCAGCAGGCAGTCCACGCGCACCCCGGTGGAGAGGACACACTGGAACTGATAGGCGTTGGGCGGAAGGATGTTGCGCACGATGTCTTCCAGCTGCACTTCGCCGATCGCGCCACGCGCCCGCTTGTCACCCAGCAGCGTTTGCAGGCTGACGACGTTGGTCGCGAGCCCGTCGATCTTTTTCTGGGCCTCGTCAATGGTGGACAGGCGCTGCATGACAGAGACAAACGTCTCGTTGGTTTTTTTGAACCCTTCATCCAGGCGTTCGGTCACTTTGCCTGAAATCTGGTCCAGGCGTTCATCCACCCGGCGCAACAGGGATTCGCTTTTTTCCATCAGGCGTTCCAGCATGTCCACGCGCAGCTTTTCGATCTGCTCGCGGGTCATCGTGAGCTCGCGCGTTACGGCTTCGCGCAGCCGATCCGCGGCCTCCGACTGGTTGCTGGCCAAGCGGTCACCCTGGCGCACCAGCCCTTCCTGCAGGTTGTTTTGCAACTCGCGATGGCGCCCATCAAGAAAGCTGATGAGGCCGGGGGATTCCTCCCCCAGGCGTTGCCCCAACTGGTCCAGGCGCCGGTGCAGGGCATAGAGGCCCCATGCCAGCGCCAGAATGATGAAAATGATGAGGAGCAGTTCGGGCAGCATCCGCGATCTCAGGCCATCGAAACCACTTCACGCGCAGCGCGCTTGCGTTCGTGCTCCAGGAGATGCCGCTTGCGGATGCGAATGTTTTTGGGCGTGATCTCGACCAGTTCATCGTCGTTGATGAATTCGATGGCAGATTCCAGCGTCATGGCCACGGGCGGGGTCAGCACCACAGCCTCGTCCTTACCCGCGGCGCGGATGTTGGTGAGCTGTTTGCCCTTGATGGGGTTGACCACCAGATCATTGTCGCGGCTGTGTATGCCGATGACCATGCCCTCATAGACGCGATCGCCTGGAACCACGAACATGCGACCGCGTTCCTGCAGCTTCCAGAGGGCATAGGCCACGGCCTCACCTGCTTCGGCGGAGATCAGCACGCCGTTGCGGCGCGAGGCAATCTCCGGCTTCATGGGCGCGTAGTCGTCAAACACATGGCTCATCAACCCGGTGCCACGGGTCAGCGTCAGGAACTCGGATTGAAACCCGATCAACCCGCGCGCCGGAATGCGATAGTCCAGCCGGACCCTTCCCCGGCTGTCCGACTGCATGTCCTGCAGGTCGCCGCGCCGCTCTCCCAGAGCCTGCATGACCGGCCCCTGGTGGGATTCTTCCACGTCCACGGTCAGCATCTCGAAAGGCTCGCACTTCTGGCCGTCCACTTCCTTGAGCAACACGCGCGGGCGGGAAACTGCCAGTTCGTAGCCTTCGCGACGCATGTTCTCAAGCAGGATGGTGAGATGCAGCTCGCCCCGACCGGAAACCAGGAAAACGTCCGTGTCATCGGTTTCCTGTACGCGCAGGGCCACGTTGCTCATCAACTCGCGATCGAGTCGTTCGCGCACCTGGCGGCTGGTGACGAACTTGCCTTCCTGTCCGGCAAAGGGCGACGTGTTGACCTGGAAGTTCATGGTCAGCGTCGGCTCATCCACCGCCAGCATGGGCAACGCTTCGGGACGGTCCGGATCGGCAATCGTCACGCCAATACCCACATCCTCGATGCCGTTGATCAGCACGATGTCGCCGGCTTCGGCACTTTCGAACTGGACCCGTTCGAGGCCCTTGAACCCCAGCACCTGGTTGACCCGCGCCTTCTTGACGGGGCTGCCCGGACCGCGCATCACGGCCACTTCCTGGCCGGGATGGAGGCGTCCACGGCGAATGCGGCCGATGCCGATGCGCCCCACGAAACTGGAATAATCGAGAGAAATGATCTGCAGCTGGAGGGGGCCTTCGGGATCGCCGGCGCGTTCCGGCACATGCCGGACGATGGCTTCGAAGAGCGGACGCAGGTTCTCGCCCGGCTGGGCCGGATCGAGAGAGGCGTATCCCTGCAGTGCCGAGGCATAAACCACCGGAAAATCGAGCTGCTCTTCGGTTGCGCCCAGCTTGTCGAACAGATCGAACGTATGGTTGACCACCCAGTCCGGCCGGGCGCCCGGCCGGTCAATCTTGTTGACCACCACGATGGGCTTGAGCCCCAGCGCCAGCGCCTTGCGCGTGACGAAACGGGTTTGGGGCATGGGCCCCTCCACGGCATCCACGAGCAGCAGGACCCCGTCCACCATGGACAGCACCCGTTCCACCTCGCCGCCAAAATCGGCGTGCCCCGGGGTATCCACGATATTGATGTGCGTCCCTTCGTAGTTGACGGCGCAGTTCTTGGCCAGAATCGTGATGCCCCGCTCTTTTTCAAGGTCGTTGCTGTCCATGACCCGTTCGGACACCTGCTGGTGCGCAGCGAAAGTGCCGGATTGCTGCAAAAGTTTGTCGACGAGCGTGGTCTTGCCGTGATCGACGTGGGCGATGATTGCGATGTTGCGAAGCTGACGGGCCATGGGGGTTTAACCGGGTTAAATTCAAGCTCTCCATTCTATCACGCCGAAGGGGTTGCTTCGACTTTAAAAATTGGCGATAGTCGCAGGATGAAACAGCTTGCCCTCAAAATTGACGTCGATACGCTGCGCGGCACCCGGGAAGGCGTCCCGCGCCTGCAATCCCTCCTGCAGGCGCACGCCGCCCACGCCACCTTTCTGTTCAGCCTGGGACCCGACCACACCGGCCGCGCCATCAAACGCGTCTTCCGCAAGGGCTTTCTGGGCAAAGTCCAGCGCACCTCGGTGCTGGAACATTACGGTTTGAAGACATTGCTCTATGGCACCCTGCTGCCCGGTCCGGACATTGGCCTGCGCGCCGCACCCGTCATGCGCGCGGTTTCGCAGGCCGGATTCGAGGTGGGCATCCACACCTGGGACCACGTGGCCTGGCAGGACCATGTGGCCCAGGCCACGCCGCGCTGGACCGAATCACAGATGGCCCGGGCCGAGGAGCGTTTTCGCGAAATCTTTGGGTGCCCGCCCCTGGTGCACGGCGCCGCAGGCTGGCAGATGAACGACCAGGCCTTCATGCATCTGGACGCGGCCGGCATTCAGTGGGCCTCGGACTGTCGCGGCACGTCCCCCTTCATCCCTGTCATTGCGGGCCAGACGCTGAAATGCCCGCAGTTGCCCACCACCCTGCCCACCCTCGACGAGCTGATCGGACTGGACGGACTGGATGCAGCAACCGTCGCGGACCACCTTCTGGGCCTGACGGCAGAAGCCCCGCCCACCGGCCACGTTTTCACGCTCCATGCCGAACTTGAAGGCATGCGCCTCGCGCCCGTGCTGGACCAGCTTTTACGGGGCTGGTTGCAGCAAGGCTACCGCCTGGTCTCCCTGGGTGAAATGGCAAGCACCCTGGACCGGTCCACCCTGCCCCGTTGCCGCATCATCCAGGGCACCATTCCTGGCCGTTCCGGCACATTGTCGCTGCAAGGCGCCCCCGTTTCATCTTAACCTGCCCTTCACAAAGGAAACCCATCATGCAACTCATGGAAGCCGTCCCGGATTTTGAATTGCCCGCCACCGGAACACAGCGTTTCCAGTTGAGCGCCATGCGCGGCGCCCCACTGGTCCTGTATTTTTACCCCAAGGATGCCACCCCCGGCTGCACGGACGAAGGCCTGCAGTTCACAGGGCTGCACGAACAGTTCCGTCAGTTGAAGTGCACCGTTCTGGGCATTTCCCGCGACAGCATCGCCTCGCACGAACGGTTCAAGGCCCGGATGGCGTTTCCCTTCGACTTGCTGAGCGACACCGAGGAAAAAGCCTGTACCCTGTTTGGCGTCATGAAACAGAAAAACATGTATGGCAAGCAGGTGCGCGGCATCGAGCGCAGCACCTTCGTCATTGACGCCGAGGGCCGCCTGCGACGCGAATGGCGTGGCGTTTCGGTGCCGGGCCACGCGCAGGAAGTACTCGACTTCGTCAGGTCACTTTGATACTGTGACTCTTGAGTTCATCTGGAATTACCGCTAAATGGCACGCAAATCCGCCGAATCGCCCAAGCTCTTCGTTCTTGATACCAACGTTTTGCTCCACGACCCCACCAGCCTGTTCCAGTTCGAGGAGCACGACGTTTATTTGCCCATGGTGACGATCGAGGAACTCGACAACAACAAGAAGGGTATGACGGAAGTGGCGCGCAATGCGCGCCAGGTCAGCCGGTTTCTGGATGAAATCATCAGCGGCGCCAAAAAGGGCGACATCAGCGCCGGCATCCCGCTCGCGCGCACGCATGACAAGGCCCCCTCAGGCACGCTGTTCCTGCAGACGCTCAACGGGTCGGCCATCCCCACCTCGCTTTCCGGCGACAAGGCCGACAACCAGATCCTGGGAGTGGCCCTCGAGCTCAAGCGGGCTCACACGACCCGTGCGGTCATCCTGGTCAGCAAAGACATCAACATGCGCATCAAGGCGCGTGCGCTGGGTGTCGATGCCGAGGATTATTTCAACGACAAGGTCCTCGAGGACTCGGACCTGCTCTACACGGGCGCCCGCGAACTCCCTCCGGATTTCTGGGAGACCCATGGCAAGGACATGCAATCGTGGCAGGAGCATGGGCGAACCCTGTACCGGGTGAAAGGCCCCCAGGTGCCCGGATTGCTGCTCAACGAGTTCGTCTATCAGGACCATGAAGACAAACCGTTCTATGCGGTTGTCAAGGAACGGGATGGGCAGAGCGCCGTGCTGCAGACCATTCGCGACTACGCTTCGCAGCGCAACAACACCTGGGGCATCGTTGCAGCAAACCGTGAACAGAACTTTGCGCTCAACCTGCTGATGGATCCCGAGCTGGACTTCGTCACCTTGCTGGGCCAGGCCGGCACCGGCAAAACGCTGCTGACGCTGGCGGCCGGGCTGATGCAGACCCTGGAATATAAAATCTATTCTGAAATCATCATGACCCGCGTCACCGTCCCGGTCGGCGAAGACATCGGGTTTTTGCCCGGGACCGAAGAGGAAAAAATGACGCCATGGATGGGCGCGCTCGAGGACAACCTCGACGTGCTCAACAAAAGCGACGACGAAGCGGGCGACTGGGGCCGTGCAGCCACGCGCGACCTGATTCGTTCGCGCATCAAGATCAAGTCGCTCAACTTCATGCGCGGCCGCACTTTCCTCAACAAATACCTGATCATCGACGAAGCGCAGAATCTCACGCCGAAGCAAATGAAAACCCTCATCACGCGGGCCGGTCCGGGAACCAAGGTGGTATGCCTGGGCAACATCGCCCAGATCGACACGCCCTACCTCACGGAAGGCAGTTCCGGGCTGACCTATGTGGTGGACCGGTTCAAGGGCTGGCGCCATAGCGGCCACGTCACCCTGCAGCGCGGCGAGCGCTCCCGTCTGGCAGATTACGCCGCCGAAGTCCTGTAGCCGCGCTTCCGATGGCCTTCGGTTTCTACACCATACTGCTGGCACAGTTTCTTTCGGCGCTTGCCGATAATTCGCTCTTGTTTGCAGCCATTGCACTGCTGAAGGAGCTGGCGGCGCCGCCTGAATACGTCCCCATCCTGCAGCAGTTCTTTGTCGTGTCCTATATCGTGCTGGCGCCGTTCGTTGGCGCCTTCTCGGACGCACTGCCCAAGGGTCGCGTGATGTTCATCAGCAACCTCATCAAGCTGGCGGGCTGCCTGGCCATGCTGGGCGGAATCAACCCACTCTACGCCTATGCCCTGGTGGGATTGGGTGCTGCAGCCTATTCCCCCGCCAAGTACGGCATCCTCACGGAGTACCTGCCCCCCAGCCAGCTCGTGCTGGCCAACAGCTGGATGGAGGGATTGACCGTGCTGGCCATCATCCTGGGTGCCGTCGCAGGCGGATTGCTGCTCAAGCCGGGGCTCGTGCCCTACCTGCTGTTGAAGGACAAGAT
>JAJZRV010000111.1 GCA_021850135.1 Pseudomonadota bacterium | reverse complement strand
AAGGGGCGGGAGAGCTGCTGCCCCAATGCAACACCGTGATCCTGGACGAAGCGCACCAGCTGCCCGACACGGCTTCGACTTTTTTCGGGCAGTCGCTGTCCACCAGCCAGCTCATCGATCTGGGCCGCGATGCCGTGGCCGCTGCCCTGAGTTCTTCGGTGGAAATGGGGGACATTTCAGATGCGGCCATGGCTTTGCAAAAGGCGGCCCGCGATCTGAGGCTGTCCATCCCCCTCAAGGAAGGCCGGCTGGCGCAAAGCCAATGGAGCGGCCATGTCGGTTTCGAACCCGCTTTGCAGCATGCATTTTCGTGCCTGGATCGACTTGCCCGGCAACTGGCCAGCCAGGAGGAACGTTCCGAAGCGTTGCAGGCGGTTGCGGGTCAGGCGCAAGCCCTGCTGGTGGAAGGCGGGCATTGGCTGGAGCCGGGCGGGGAAGGGGAGGACCGGGTGCGCTGGGTGGAATGCTTCAGCCAGAGCCTGCACCTTCACGCAACCCCGCTCTCGCTGGCCCCCTTGCTGCGCCCCCAGTGGCAGTCTTCGCCAAAGTCCTGGATTTTCACTTCAGCCACCTTGTCGGTCAAAGGCGATTTCACCCATTATCGCCAGGAAATGGGGCTGGAAGCGGTCGAGGCGCTGAGCTGGGAAAGCCCTTTCGATTACGCCCGGCATTCGTTGCTGTATGTTCCGAACGGATTGCCGCAACCGGCCCATCCGGATTACACGCTGGCCGTGGTTGAAGCGGCGCTTCCCGTGCTGGTCGCAAGTGCCGGGCGGGCCTTCATGCTGTTCACCAGCCATCGCGCGTTGAAGGAGGCGCATCGCCTGCTCAAGGAGCGGATCGAAACGCAATCCCTGCCGTTCGTGCTCCTGCAGCAAGGCGAAACAGCCCGCTCCGAGCTGTTGCGCCGCTTCAGAAACACGCCCGGCGCCGTGCTGCTGGGGACCAGCGCATTCTGGGAAGGCGTCGATGTGAAGGGGGAAGCGCTGTCAACCGTCATCATCGACAAACTGCCGTTTGCGCCGCCGGATGATCCCGTCACGGCTGCCCGTATCGAAGCCATGAACCGCGAAGGGCGCAATGCCTTCATGTCCTACCAATTGCCGCAGGCGGTGATTGCGCTGAAACAGGGAGCCGGCCGTCTGATCCGGGATGAGACGGATCGGGGCGTCCTGATGTTGTGCGATCCCCGCCTGCTGGAAAAACCCTATGGCCGCCGGATCTGGATGAGCTTGCCGCCCATGCGCCGGACCAGGGAGCTTTCCGAAGTGGAAGCGTTTTTTGCCGCCCAGGAGGGCGAAGCTCAGCCAGGTTGAGCAGGCGGCGTGCGCGGCAGTTCGATGCGGGCTTCCAGTCCGCCGCCGCTGCGCGGCAGCAGATTGAAGGTGCCTCCGTGCATGCGGATGATGCGATCGACGATCGCAAGCCCCAATCCGGCGCCGGGATGGCCGGTGCGCGAAGATTCCCGCCGGGTGAACGGTTGCATGAGGCGGGTGACTTCCTGGGGAGGAATGCCGGCTCCCCGGTCAAGCACGGACAACCGCACCTGGCGATCGAACGTTTCGGTCCGGATGCTGATGGGCGGGTCGCCGTAGCGCAGCGCATTTTCCACCAGGTTGGTCACCACGCGCTCAATGGCGCGGTCATTGATCAGGGTGTCATCCGGGGTGTCGCGCAAATCCAGCGTCACGGGGTAATTTCGCACGGAAAACCGCTCATAGGTGGCGCGCACCACTTCATTGACGCTGCCGCGCGAGAGCCAGTTGTGCGGGTTGTCGCGAGCAAAGTCCAGGAACTGGTCGATGATCCGGTCGATTTCTTCCAGATCCTGCACCAGCGGATCCAGGGCGGCACTGTCCCTGGACGAAAGCAGCATTTCGATGCCGAGCCGCAGGCGCGACAGTGGGGTGCGCAAATCATGGGACACGCCGGCCAGCATGATGGTGCGATTCGATTCGAAAGCCCGCAAGGCCTGTTGCATGGAGTTGAACGCTTCGCTCAGGGAGCGGATTTCCTGGGGCCCTCGGGGTTCGGGTACGGGGGCCGGGGTTTTCCCTTCGGCAATGCGGTGCACGGCTTTGGTGAGTTCACGCAGGGGCTTGTTGACCCGTCTCACCCCCCAGTACACGCCGATCACGGAAATGCACACCACCACCACCAGCATGATGCCCCAGTTGGCCGGAAACCCCGAGTCGAAATGCTGACGTTGGGTTACGTACCAGTATTCGCCATGGGGGGTTTTAAGGGATATCCAGGCTTCGGGCAGCCCTCCCTGGTCGGTTTCAAGAACCCGGCTGTCTGGCGATACCTGCCGGTTCAGGCGTTCTTGCAGGCGACCCAGGCGACTTTTCGGGTCCGGCGCATGGCCCTGAAGGCTGGCGGGCAACGCGGCGTAGATGCGCGCCCCTTCACTGTCATTGAAATCGCGGATGAAGGCATCGCGCTGTCCTTTCGTCAGGACCGTCAGGGTGGTGACGATGGTCTGGATGTGATTGGCGCGGTCATCAAGCGCACGTTCAAGCAGGGGGCGGATGTAGAACTGGCTGATGACAAACGTGGTGGCAAGCTGGGTCAGGAGGACGGACAGAACCACCACGAGTACCGTGCGCCCGAAAAGAGAGCGCGTAAAAAAACTCATGGGGCGTCGTCAGGCACGAAAACGTAGCCGAAGCCCCATACGGTTTGGATATAGCGGGGCTTGCCCGAATCTTCTTCGATCAGACGCCGCAGCCGGGATATCTGGACGTCGATGCTGCGGTCAAAGACTTCATGTTCGCGGCCTCTGGCCATGTCCATCAGCTTTTCCCGCGACAGCGGGTCGCGTGGATGGCTCACCAGCACCCGCAAAAGGGCATATTCGCCGCTGGTCAGGCTGACCGGGGTGCCATTGCGGGCCAGGGTCCTGTTGGCCAGGTTGAACTCGAACGGACCAAACTTGACGAGGCTGCGCCCGCCGTTGAGCGCGCCCGGCGCACTGGGCAGCGTTGATGCCGGCTGGCGCCTGAGCACTGCATGGACCCGTGCGAGCAGTTCCCTTGGATTGAACGGTTTGGAGAGATAATCGTCCGCCCCCATTTCCAGGCCCATGATGCGATCCACGTCGTCGCCTTTCGCCGTGAGGATGATGATGGGAATGTCGTTGGAGCCGGCCCGGATGCGACGGCAAATGGACAGGCCATCTTCGCCAGGCA
>JAJZRV010000110.1 GCA_021850135.1 Pseudomonadota bacterium | reverse complement strand
TGGGGTTTGAGATGTTCGAAGCAGGGAATGGACAGGAATGCCTGGATCTTCTCGATAAAGTTCATCCTGACCTGGTGATGATGGATTTGGCCATGCCAGGCATCGACGGTTGGGAAACCATAAGGCGCATTCGGAAAACTGAACACCGTAACGTCAAGGTCATGGTGGTATCGGCCAATGCCTTTGAAAAGAGCTCAGACAATGATGTCGATATCACCTCTGAATGCTTCATAACGAAGCCAGTGAACATCAATGAGTTGCTGGAATGTGTCGGGCGCGCTCTTTCGCTTGCCTGGATTTTTCACGATGTGCCCATGAATACGCCTGTTTCTTCCCCTGGCCCGATGATTTATCCGTCGCGAAAATGGATAGATGAATTAAACCGGCATGCCGAAGCCGGCTATCTCAAGGGAGTGTTCCAGACGCTGGATCATCTTCACGAATGTGGCAGCGAATACCACGAATTTATCGATGCCGCGAGAAGGATGGCCAGCATGTTCCAATTTGAGGAATTGAAGTTTTTGTTGAAGCGGGCCACCGAGCGCAGGGAAGTTTCATGAGGAAGACTGAAACATCGGCAGTGGTTCTGGTCGTGGACGACACACCGGAGAATCTTGCGTTGCTGCACGATGCGCTGGACGAAGCCGGGTACACGGTATTGGTTGCAACCAGCGGAGAATCAGCCTTGCAGTCTGTCCGGCGCAAACGGCCTGACATCATCCTGCTGGATGCGATCATGCCTGGCATTGACGGGTTTCAGGTGGCGCAGCACCTGAAAAATGACGTGTCCACGCAGAGTATCCCGGTCATATTCCTGACAGGCCTTGCGGACACAGAAAACGTGGTGAATGCTTTTTCCCATGGGGTGACCGATTATGTGGTCAAGCCCATCAAGCCTCAGGAAGTTCTTGCGCGCATCGCAGCCCATCTGCAAAGGGCACGGCACGCCAGTCAGGCTCATGGCGCCCTGGATCAAGTTGACCAGGCAAGCCTGACGGTGGATCGGGGGCAACGGGTGATACTATGGGCCACTCCGCAGGGGAAGGAGCTGTTCGACAAGTATTTCGGCATTCATCCCGGGCCGATGTTGCCAGCCGAATTCATGCAGTGGCTTCATCGCGCACTTCAGGCTGTCCAGGAGGACCGGGATATCCCCGTATTGATGGAAACGGAAGGATCTCGCTTGCTCGGTCGCATTCAGGTTCTGGATCATGAAAACGAAATCCTGGTGTTGATGCGGGAAGAAAGTGAAGCAATTATTGTCCGATCACTTCAGCAACGATTCAACCTGACCATCAAAGAGGCAGAAGTGGTTTACTGGATGGTGCATGGAAAAACCAATCGCCAGATCGGCGCAATTCTTGAATGCAGCCCCCGCACTGTGGACAAACACGTGGAGCACATATTCGAGAAACTGGGTGTTGAAACGCGCACGGCCGCCATCGGCATCGTGATGAAAAAGGTGAAATTTCCTTCCCAGAGTTAGATGAGCTGGGGTCTGGAAATTATATTGGACACAGCATAGGAGAGCATCATGAATCGTAACGATGTCACCGAAATGATTGTTTCGTCCCGAATCAGGCAGGGGATCAAATGGTCGGACGTGGCCAGGCAAGTTGGATTGTCCAAAGAATGGGTCACGGCAGGCTGCCTTGGCCAAATGACTTTTGAAAAGGGGCAGGCTGAAATCCTAGGGAAAATATTCAAGCTTCCTGAGGAAGCGGTCCAGCTTCTGCAAGTCGTGCCTTACAAAGGTTCATTGCCAAGCGCTGTACCCACGGATCCTCTGATATATCGTTTCTACGAGCTTGTTAATGTCTACGGCACAACCTTCAAGGAACTGATTCACGAGGAATTTGGTGATGGCATCATGAGCGCCATTGATTTCAAGATGGACTTGAAGCGTGAGGCTAATCCTGCAGGCGACCGGGTAAGCATCACCATGAGCGGAAAGTTCCTTCCGTACAAGGTGTACTGAGATAAATGGGGGCTGATCCCCCTGGGTTGTCTTGAGATCGATGCACTGACGGGAATCTGGCCGGGTAATGGACAGTGCCTCTCCTATTCGAATCCGGTGATCAGCAACTTCTGTTCTACCGCCCACACGGCCGCTTCAACACGGGATTGAAAATGCAGTTTGCGCAGCAGGTTATGGACATGGACCTTGACGGTGCTTTCCATGATGGCGAGCTCGCGGGCAATGATCTTGTTTGAATGGCCATGGGCCAGATGCCGAAGAATGGAAATCTCGCGCTCGGTCAGGTCCTTTGTGTTTCGATCCTTCATCTCATGCTGCTCGCGTAGCGCAATGGCAAGCAGTGCCATCATTTCCTCGCTCATCTGGGCATCTGAAAACAGCAAGGCCTGAAGACGTAGCAGCAGGGATTCCGGCTCGGAATCCTTGAGCATATATTCGTCAGCACCTGCACGGACGGCTGCAATGATGTCGGCAGGCTTGTCCGAAACCGTCAGCACGGCAATATGACTTGAAACGCCTTTCTCTCGAAGCGAGTGAAGGGTTTCGATCCCATCCATTCCGCCTTTCAGGTGCAAGTCCAGCAATATGAGGTCGGGCTTGAGGGAACAGGCAAGTTCAATACCCTGAAGGCCATTTTCTGCCTCTGCCACGGGTTGCAAATTATCCGTGGACATCAAAAGCCGCAAGACCCCCTTACGAAACAGGGGGTGATCGTCGATGATCAGCACGGTTGCCGTTGGCAGGGCGGGGCTGGCTGCCATGCGCATGCTCCTTGCATGTGGCCGGGGACAAGCGATTTTGATTTCTGATTCGGTTTCGATAAATACCCATTTCGGTGTAGCCGCCGCGTACATCCAATGATCCCTTTGCTCCAAGTTTTGACTCGATACAATTTCAGACAGTGAACAGGCCAATAAGAGCCGAAAAAAAACTACGGGTCCGAGTGTCAACATGGGGGATGCATCATGAAACCAACCGGTTTTGCCGCCGTCCTGACGGCCTGCTGTCTTTTCGCATGGTCCGGCCTTTCACAGGCGGAGCAACGCGAATTCAATATGACCATCGAAGAAGTCGTTGAACATGTGGCGCCAGACCTCGATTACAAGGTGTTCGCATTTGACGGCCAAGTTCCCGGACCGCTGATCCACGTGAAGGAAGGCGACGATCTCGTCATCCATCTCACGAACAACACCACGCTGCCGCACACCATCCACTGGCACGGCACCCACCAGAAAAACTCCTGGAAAAACGACGGGGTACCCGGCGTGACGCAGGAACCGGTGCAGCCCGGAGAAACCTTCACTTATCGAGATCG
>JAJZRV010000109.1 GCA_021850135.1 Pseudomonadota bacterium | reverse complement strand
CTTTCTGCAGGACAAGCGGGTGTTCTGGGCGGCAGCTATTTTGCCGGCTACATTTGCGCCATTTCCTGGCTGTCGGGCTTGACCGATCGCGTGGATGCACGAAAGGTATTCGCTTTCGGTGCACTGCTGGGGGGTATCGGGAGCCTCGCGTTCGCCACCATGGCCCAGGGGTTCTGGTCCGCCTGTCTGTGCCAGGCTCTCTCTGGCGCTGGACTTGCCGGCACCTACATGCCAGGGCTGCGCGCGCTCACCGACCGGGTCGAGTCGACGCAGCAGTCGCGCTTCATCGCCTTCTACACATCCACTTTCGGCATCGGGGCAAGCTTGTCCTACGCCTGTTCCGGCTGGATTTCCAACCACTGGGGCTGGCCTGTTGCCTTTGCCGTGGCAGGGGTCCAGCCACTCATCGCGGGAGTGGCTGTCTGGACGCTGGCCGGGAACAAGACCCCCACCACGCGCCCGCGCCATTCGGTGCTCCGGGGACAGTGGCTTGCGCTGCGGGACAGCAAGGTTCGCTACTATGTGTTGGGCTATGCCGCCCATTGCTGGGAACTGTTCGGTTTTCGCGCCTGGATTGTGGCGCTGCTCGCCTACGCCGGCACCCAGAGCGCTCTGCCCACCTCGGCTGCAAACCTGGCCGCACTGATCAATCTGGTCGGCATCCCCGCCAGCATTTTCGGAAATGAATCAGCCACACGCGGCGACCGCCGGCGTCACGTGTTCCGGGTCATGCTCCTGTCAGGGCTGCTGGCATGGCTCTCGGGCCTGGCAGCGCCCCACCCGGTCTGGCTGATCGTGATACTGCCGCTTTACTTCTGGATGGTCATGGCTGATTCGGCCGCTCTCACGGCAGGGCTGGTGGCCAGCACCAATCCCCAGGTTCGCGGTGCCGCCATGGCCGTTTATTCCCTGGCCGGATTCGGCGGCGGCCTGCTGGCACCGATGGTGGTGGGCTGGCTGCTGGATCGTTGTGGCGGACAACAGGCTGCTTCCGCCTGGCTCGTGGCCTGGGGCAGCCTGGGCCTGTGGGGTATCGCGCATGCCCTTTCGGGACGATGGCGATCAGCGCAGCAACATTAACTTAGGGATGCCGTCCCCCTCCATCCACAGCACTGCATTCTGGCCGTACCGCCGGCCCAAGGATTCAGTGTCATTGCGGCTGGCGCCCAGCACCAGAAGGCAAGGCTCTCCCGCACAGTCCCCGCCGGGGTCCTCCCCCACGCCTTCCAGAAATTTCAAGCCCAGGCCCGACACGTCCTGGCGCAGGCACTCCTGGGCCCTGACGTTCTCTTCTTCCGTACGAGGTTCGCTGCGTGGGTTGTAGGCGCTGACAAAACAGGCAGAATGCACGCCGGAGCGCAGCATCAGTGTACGCAAAGGTTCGCAGGGTTCGTCGATGTGCATGACAAAATGGGGAGCTGCGGCATCATGCACCCGGTAGTCGCTCTTTTTATAAATAGCCAGTAATGCCGGGTCGATTTCTGTCGTCACGGCCTTCACCTCCTTCGCGGCGTTCCGAACAGCTGGGCAAATACCAGCCCGCCGGCCAGCCCCCCCACATGACCCCAAAGATCCACATTCATGGCCTGGTTCAATGCAGTCGGCAGAATGGCAAGCGCCACCCAGAACAAGGTCTGGAACATGAGACCGGGCGGGTAAACGTGACGGTACTGGTAGAGATGCGCGAGAAAAAAACCTTCGAAGCCCAGGACCGCCGTGGACGCCCCGGCGCTCACCACAAAGGGTGGGTTGAAAAGAACACTCAACACTGAGCCTGCCAGTGCCGACACCAGATAGAGCGCGAGCACCCGCCGTGCTCCCACGATGCGTTCCACGATGGTCCCCAACTGGTAGAACGCCACCATGTTGAAGAGGATGTGAGCCGGGGTCACATGCACGAAACTTGCGGTCAAGAGCCGATAGTACTGCCCCAGCCCGAGGGTGATGTCGCCGGCATTGGCTCCCCAGCGCAGCAGCATGTCCGGTGTGAAATCCCAGACCCCGTAAGTCAGCCCCATGGCCAGGTAAACCAGCAGATTGCAAGCGATCAGCGCATAGGTCATTACCGGCATCGACAACGTCCGACTTTTGGTTGCATGTGATTTGAACTGGGGTTAGTCTATTCCATTTGCAATCAGGCCGAAAAATAAAAATGACGCTAAATGCACTGCTGCTGGAGCAAGACCCCGCCACTGCCGCTCTTTTCGTCCAAACTCTCGCTGCCGAAGAAATCCCCGTCACCTGTTGCAACACCCTGCCCGAAGGACTCCATTTGCTTGCGCATCACCCATTCGAACTGGTGTTCGTGGGGAGAGGGCCTGAGCCGGGAAGCCGGCTCGAATTCGTGCGGCTGGCCCGTTCGCTGGTCCCGGCCGTGGGCATCATCGTCCTGAGCAACCAGGAGTTGGGTCAGGACCGCATCGCGGGGCTGGAATCAGGCGCGGACGAATACCTGGAAAAACCTTTCAACTGGCGGGAAGTTGCCATGCGCGCCCGCCGGCTGGGCAGCCGTGCGGCAGAGATGATGCGCAACCATTCCGGCCTTCTGCTCAAATTCCTCAATTTCACGCTCGATCCCCTGGAACGTACCCTGCATCATGGATTGGCAGGGCCCATTCACCTCACCGGCCGCGAATTCGATCTCCTGCACTGCCTGGCCCGCTCAGGCAGCAGCCCGCAAAGCCGCAAATCACTGCGCTGCATGCTCCACGGGCGGGATCCCCATACCACCGACCGTACCATTGACACCCTGATTTCGCATATCCGTCGCAAACTGCGCGCCGTTTCGGGCGCCGATCCGGTACGCACGGTTCGCAGCCAGGGCTATGCCTTCGGCGCAGCCGTCACCAGCTGGCCCCATCCTGGCCAAATCGCAAGCAGGGCTTGAAATTCAGGGCCATTTGAAGGATGCTAGCCGGAATGTTTGCGGGGCTGGCCAAGCCCTGGAAACTTTCACTCGGGAAAACTATAAATAAAGAGGAGAAACCATGGTTCAATCGCGCCTTGTTGCGTCTGCCCTGCTTGGAATATCGCTGTTTGGCGCCTCGTCCGCCTGGGCCCTGAAGGCCGGGGACAATTTCGTCGCCGTGGGTGCCGCCTATGTCAGCCCCAACATCAGCGCAGATTCACTGTCTTATTCAGGCAACGTGATTCTCCCCCCTTCCACTGCGCTGCCCGGTCCGTTGCCGTTGTCGTCCGCATCCGCTTCCAGCACCACCACGGGCGCACTGATCCTGGGTCACATGTACACCGACCATCTGGGCCTGGTGCTCGACATCGGTTTTCCGCCAAAAACCAACCTCTCCATGGGGCAGGCCATCCTCACCC
>JAJZRV010000033.1 GCA_021850135.1 Pseudomonadota bacterium | reverse complement strand
TGGCTGGATCCCTTCGTGATCATCACGGCCCTGCCGGCGGCCCTGGCCGGGATCGTCTGGATGCTGTTCACCACCCACACCACCCTGTCGGTGCCGGCGCTGACCGGGGCCATCATGTGCATGGGGGTGGCCACCGCCAACAGCATCCTGGTGGTGAGCTTTGCCCGCGAGCGCCTGAAGGAAACGCGCAATGCCGTGCACGCCGCAGTGGAGGCCGGGTTTTCGCGCTTCCGTCCGGTGCTGATGACCGCACTCGCCATGATCATCGGCATGGCGCCCATGGCGCTGGGCCTGGGCGAGGGCGGCGAGCAGAACGCCCCGCTGGGCCGCGCAGTCATCGGCGGGTTGTTGCTGGCGACGGTGGCCACGCTGATTTTTGTTCCGGTGGTGTTCAGCCTGGTGCATGAACATGACGACTTCGAAGCGGACGCGTTGTTGTAAAAATGCTGCAGCCCCGCTGATTCCCTCGCCTGTCTTGCAGGTTTAACAAAAGTTTCACATTCGCTCCTTAGTATCGCCTTCGGTATGTCGCGCGGCTTCGCAACGCGGAGTTTCGCTGAAGTGACCACAATCGAATGACACTATGGAGTTTTTAGAATGAAAAAATCCCTGTTTGCACTGGCTGCCCTTGGCGCAGTGGCTGGTACTGCCCAAGCTGATGTGACGCTGTACGGTATTCTGGATGTTGGCGTGGCCGAATTGACCCATGCCGGTAACTTCAGCCCCAACTTCGTGACGGGCGCTGTCCCCACCGCGGGTCCCTACGTCAAGGCGGGCACTGCAGTCGGCATGATGAACGGCGGCGAATCGCAAACCCGTTGGGGCATCAAGGGTTCCGAGGACCTCGGAAACGGCAACAAGGCCTTCTTCCAGCTGGAATCGGCCATTAACCTCGGTAGCGGCACCCTGGCCACTTCCGGTCTGGCGGGTGCAGGCACGGGCCCCAGCGGAGCCACCCCCACCACCGCCATGGTTGCGGATACGAGCTTGAACGGCCAACTGTTTGGTCGTAACGCGTTTGTCGGCCTGTCCAACGTGGACTTTGGCGCAGTTACCCTGGGCCGTCAGAACAGCCTGCAGCTCGACATCATCGGCAGCGTCAGCGGCGGCTACGACCCCGTCAACGCGCAGATGTTCTCTCCCATCAACTTCTCTGGCTTCTACGGTGGTGGCGGCGAAACGGACAATGCCCGTGTGGATAACGCGGTCAAGTATGCCAAGAAGTTTGGCGATTTCAACCTGAACGCCCTGTACGGTTTCGGCGGCATGGCGGGCAACAGCTCGGCACGCAGCAACACCCAGTTCAACCTGGGTTATGAGTTGAACCGCTTCGGCGCCCAGCTGGCTTACCAGAATGCCAAGGACACCACCGGGATCAACCCCATGGCGGCTGCCAACACCGTCAGCGTGCAGTTCGTGGACCTGACCTCCTACATGGCCGTGCTGCGCTACCAGGTGATCGACCCGTTGACCCTGAAGGCCGGCTACGAGCGTGTCGAGATTTCGGCTCCCAGCAACTACGCCGCCGATCAGACCATGCCCCAGATCTACGGTTACACGATCGGGACCCGCAGTGCCTTCACGGGCCCCCAGAAGAACGTCAACGTGTACTGGGTCGGCGGCAACTATCAGTTCACCCCCGCGCTCAAGCTGTCGGTGGGCTACTACGATGCCGACACCCCGGCCTTCGGGACCACGGCCTCGGGCACGGACAAGTACTCCTCCGTCCTGGTGGATTACGACCTGAGCAAGCGTACCAACCTGTACGGCGGCTGGATGCATGACAAGAAATCCGGTTCCTCCATCCCCGGAGGCCTGGGTGCCAGCGACACTTACGACACCTACGGTGTCGGGATTCGCCACAAGTTCTAAGCACCTGCCGGCGTGACGCCGGCGATTGCCGAATACTCCATTTGAGCCACCCTTCGGGGTGGCTTTTTTGTTGCGAAAACGATACAGGTGTCTCAATTTGGCGCATGCAATTCGAAGTTCTGGAAGGAATGCTGTAAGAAATGTGTAATATCACAGATGCAAGGCTGATCAGGCCTCAATCGCCTGATCAATCTGAAAGTCCCGACAAGAGGTTCTCTGGATGTCTGCAATTCCGGTGGAAGTGTCTGGAATAATGAAAAACTAAACAAACACATGGAGTGTTCGCAATGAAAAAATCGTTACTGGCAATGGTTGCGCTGAGCGCAGTGGCCGGTGTAGCCCAAGCGGATGTCAGCCTGTATGGCGTCCTCGACATGGGTATCGCCAATCTGACCGCGGGACAGAATGCAAACGCCACGATGCCTGTTGGCGTACCGACTCAAATCATTCCCAGCAACACTGCAGGGAAATCGGTGACCACCCTGGCCCCCAACGGGTTGAGCCAGTCTGTGCTGGGTTTCAAGGGCGCTGAAGACATCAGCGGCGACCTCAAGGCAGGTTTCATTCTCGAAGCGGGTATCAACCCCAACAGCGGGACCATCACCGACGGTCTGAGCGGCCTGACCCAGGGCAACGCCAACACCAGCTCGGGTGCCGACTCTTCTCGTGCCGGCCAGCTGTTCAACAACCGCAGCACCCTGTATCTGTCTTCCAAGGAATGGGGCACCCTGTCCTTCGGGCGCCAGTACACCGTGTCGCTGGATGACATCGTCAAGTATGATCCGCAGCAAGCTTCCTACGCCTTCTCGGTCGTCGGGTTCTTCGGTTCCTACGGCGGTGGCGGCTGGACGGAAGATGCGCGTCTGGACAACTCGGTCAAGTACAACGCCACCTTCCATAACGTTCGCGTTGGCGCCCTGTATCAGTTCGGTGGCATCGCTGGCAACAACACCGCCAACTCGGCGGGTCAGTTCGGCCTCGGAACCGACATCGGCAAGCTGTCCATGGACGCCTTCGTAAGCTACAAGAAGGACGGCATGGGCACGGCAGCTGCTGGCGGTACGCCGAGCGTGCCGGCCTTGAAAGCCATCGTTTCGGACACCAAGGCTGCTGGCCTGTTTGCCAAGTACACGATGGGCCCTGCCACCATTTCCGGCGGCGTGGAACACATCCTGTACACCAACCCGACGGGGGGCGCCGCAGCCTCCGGTTACGTCAGCCCGCTGGGCGGCTACACCTACACCACCTTCGTCACCAATGGCTATAACATCAACAAGGTCCTGAACCTGGGCTTTGCTGGCGTGCGCTACGCCGTGACGCCGGCCCTGGACATTTCCGGTTCGTTCTACACCGTGCACCAGCTGGACTACAGCGGCACTGGTTGCAGCACCACCGCAGCAGCAACTTGCAGCGGCTATCTGCAAGCCTACGCCCTGGTGGCTGACTACCATCTGTCCCAGCGGACCGATGTGTATGCCGGGATTTCGCCCACCAGCGTCAACGGCGGGATGTCCGTGGGCTTTGCCGCCACGGAAAACACCACCACCATGGTGGGTGTGCGTCACCGCTTCTAAGACGCCGGGCCGCGTGAAGCGGCCCATGCGCATCACAACATAAAGCAGGTCCTTGAAACCGCCCCTTCGGGGGCGGTTTTTTTATGGTAGTCTGGACGCATGCCGACACTCGACGACTTCATCCTGGGATTTGATCGCGCCCTGCGTACCCTGGCAGCTCCGGCGCGCGAATCCCGCCCTTCGCCCGCACGCGCCATCCCGGATGCGGCGCTGTCGCCTGCCGAAAAGGACCATGTGGCGCGCCTCATGCGCATCAACCACAGCGGCGAAGTGTGTGCCCAGGCGCTCTATCAGGGACAGGCCCTGACGGCGCGCATTCCAGCCAATCGCGAAGCGCTGCAGGGCGCGGCCCAGGAAGAGGAGGATCATCTGGCCTGGTGTGAGGAGCGCATCGCCGAATTGGGTGGGCGCGTGAGCTTTCTCAATCCGTTATGGTATGCCGGCTCCTTTGCGCTGGGAGTGCTGGCCGGGGTGGCCGGTGATCGGTGGAACCTGGCGTTCCTCAAGGAAACCGAGCGCCAGGTGGAAGGGCACCTCGCGCATCACCTCGACCAGATCCCCGCTGCCGATGCCCGCACCCGCGCGGTGATCGCGCAGATGAAGACGGATGAAGCGGGCCACGCTGAACTGGCCCAGTCGCTGGGGGCCGCCGAGTTTCCGCCGCCAATCAAGTGGGCCATGGCGTTGTCCTCAAAAGTCATGACGCGCACGGTATACTGGGTTTGAAAGACGTTTTCGCTTAAAATGGCCCGAAATTTTCGGAGCCCTCCATGACCCAAGCCATTTCCCCGGACCACAAAAGCGCTGTCCTGATCGAGGCGTTGCCCTACATCCAGCGCTTTCACGGCAAGACCATCGTCATCAAGTACGGCGGCAACGCCATGACCGACGTGTCGCTGCAGGAAGGCTTCGCGCGCGACGTGGTGCTGCTCAAACTGGTGGGAATGAACCCGGTCGTGGTGCATGGGGGGGGGCCGCAGATTGGCGAGTTGCTGAAACGGGTGGGCAAGCAAAGCGAGTTCATCCAGGGCATGCGGGTGACCGACGAAGAAACGCTCGACGTGGTGGAAATGGTGCTGGGCGGGCTTGTCAACCAGGACATCGTGACCCTCATCAATCGCGCGGGCGGCAATGCGGTGGGCCTGACCGGCAAGGATGGCAATTTCATCCATGCCCGCAAACTCATGTTGCGCATTCCCGACCAGTCGGAAGAAGCCATTGATATCGGCCAGGTGGGCGAGGTGGTGAGCATTGACCCGGGCATCGTCAATTTGCTGTGCAACCAGAATTTCATTCCTGTCATTGCCCCCCTGGGCGTGGGGGAAGCGGGAGAGGCCTACAACATCAACGCGGATCTCGTGGCCGGAAAGCTGGCTGTGACGCTGCAGGCCGAAAAACTCCTGCTGCTGACCAATACCACCGGGGTGCTGGACAAGGAAGGCAAGGTGTTGACCGGGCTGACGGCATCCAAGGTACAGGCGCTGATCAAGGACGGCACCATTTCCGGAGGCATGCTGCCCAAAGTGGATTGCGCGCTGGACGCCGTGCAGAACGGTGTCAAAACCGCACATATCATCGATGGCCGGGTTCCGCATGCGTTGCTGCTGGAAGTGCTGACGGACGAGGGGATCGGCACGCTGATCCGTGGCGCTTCAGCCAACCGGGGCACGGCCGGCGCAGGCTGACCCCCGGTCGTTACGCGGGGTAGATGGCGCCCAGGGGGACGCGTTTGCGGGCACCGGTGACGGCAGGCAGGCTGGCGCTGCGATGGTGCAGCAGCTCGCGTGCCAGCCAGGCAAAGGCCGTGGCCTCCACACGCATGGCAGGAATGCCCAGGACCTCCGTGAGGTGTACCTCAACCCCGGGCAACAAGGCCTGAAGCCGTTCGATGAGCGCAGGGTTCCTCGTGCCGCCGCCACAGCAATACACTTCCAGTCCTTCAGAAGCTTCCGCCGCAATGCAGTCGGCGATACTTTGGGCCGTCAATGCCACCAGGGTGGCCTGCACGTCCTGCGGCAGCAGGCCTCGAATTTCGTCCAGGCTGTCCAGCCAGCGCAGGTGAAACTCGTCGCGCCCCGTGCTTTTGGGCGGTTTGCGCAGAAAATAGGGGTGGCCCAGCAACGCTTCGAGCAGCGGCTGTGAGGGAGATCCGGTACGGCTCCAAGCGCCGTCGCGATCGAAAGGATGCCCCAGATGACGCGCCACCCAGCCGTCCAGCAACACATTGGCTGGGCCACAGTCGTAGCCCCGGGTCTCCTGTCCGGGATGCAGCACCGTGAGATTGGCAATGCCGCCCAGGTTGAGGATGATGCGCGCGCGGTGCGGTGAACGGAACATGGCGTCGTGGAAAGCAGGGACCAGTGGCGCCCCCTGGCCGCCCGCCGCGATGTCGCGCGAGCGGAAATCCGTGACCACGGTCACCCCCGTCAGTTCAGCCAGCAGGGCGCCATTTCCCAACTGCAACGTAAACCCCCGCTCGGGGCGGTGGCGCACGGTTTGGCCATGGCAGCCGATGGCACGAACCTGCGTGGAGGAAAGCCCGGATTGCCGGAGCAGTTCAAGGGTGACGTCGGCATAGCATTGGGCCAGGGCCACGCCGGCTGCAGCGGCGCGCTCCAGCTCGTCGAGGCCCTGGGGCGCATTGAGCTCGAGCAGGGTGGCACGCAACGTGTCGGGGAAAGGGGCGGAAACGTGGCCCAGCACCGTGGGGTGATTGCCCGAAAAGGACACCGCGACCCCATCAATGCCGTCCAGGCTGGTGCCGGACATGAGGCCCACATAGTGTTCCGCGCTCATGCGCTATTCAAATTTGGCGAGTGCGGCGCCACGAATGGCGTCGAGTTCCGTGATCAGAGGCGCGGTTGCGGTCAGGAATTGGGCCTTGGCGCGCCCTGTCAGGCTGGCGCTGGCGTAACGGGGGACGTCCGGTCCCTGGGGGTCGTGCTGGACCCCGCCGATCTTGAACTCGTAGTGCAGGTGCGGGCCGGTGGCCAGCCCCGTCATGCCCACGTAGCCGATGACGTCGCCCTGGCGGATATGTGCGCCGGTGCGCAGACCGTTGGCGAAGGCGGAGAGATGGCCGTATACCGTGTTGATGCCGTTGGCATGGCGCAGCTCGATGACGTTGCCGTAACCGTTGCGCCATCCGGCAAAGGCCACGGTGGCATTGGCCACGGATACCACCGGCGTGCCCGTCGGCGCCCCCAGGTCAATGCCCTGGTGCGCGCGCCAGGTTTTGAGGATGGGATGGAAGCGCTCGGCCTTGAAGCCGGAAGTGACGCGCGAAAACTGGATGGGGGAGCGCAGGAAGGAGGCGCGTGCGCCCTTGCCGTCCTGCGTGTAGTAATCGCCGCCATCGGGGCCATCGAAATAGACGCGGCGAATGGCCACGCCCTTGTTGACGAACTCTGCCGCCAGGATCCGGCCGGCCTTGACCTGGTCGAAGTCGTCCTGGGTGGCCTCATAGACCACGGAGAACGTATCTCCGGAGCGCAGGTCGTTGCGGAAATCGATGTCCGTGGAGAACAGGGTACTCAACTGGTGCGTGACGCTGTCGGGCAACCCTGCACTATCGGCTGCGGCAAAGAGCGAACTCTGGATGGTTGCCGAGGCCTGGACCACCCGGTGGAGGCTGCCCACAGCCACTTCTGAGGCCTGGAACCGGTCGCCCACGCGCTCGATGACCAGGGTCTTGTTTTCCGATCGGGGGAAGCGCAGCGTGATAAGGTCGCCATTGGCGCGGCGCTGGATGCGGATGGGCCGGCCCGGAGACATCTGCTGGTAGATGCCGCGCGCCAGCGGGTCGGTCCGGATGAACGCCAGGGCGGCCTGGTCGTCCACACCCATGCGGAACAGCAGCGCGGCCAGGGTGTCGCCGCTATGCACCTGTTCCTGCTGGGTGTAGATGCCGGGGGTGGCCACCGGCGTCAGGTTGTCCTGCGTGATGTCTTCGATGACGGGGGTAATGGAGACGGTCCGGGTTGCTGTCCCCGGGGTGATGCCGAAAGCCGTGGCGACGCCAAACACCATCATCAACACGGTGGCCACCATCCCGCTCAGACGGGAATCAGAGGCCTTCACGGTCGATTTTTGCGTTAAAATCCAACGATTAAGCGCTTGGGCGCAAATTTTGATGTATTTCATCGGGCCAAGTCTAGCAGAAACCAGGGTTCATCACAAATTCCCATGCAATATCAAGGTGTAAGCAAAATTTACCGCTATTTTTACCAAGGATCGGCGCAATGAGTTTCGAAAGAGTCCTGAACGAAATCAAACGCGGCGCCGATGAAATCCTGCCTGAAGCCGAACTGGTCGAACGTCTGCAGAAGGGGCAACCCCTGCGGGTCAAGGCAGGTTTCGACCCCACGGCGCCCGATTTGCATCTGGGGCACACCGTGCTCATCAACAAGCTGAAGACACTGCAAGATCTGGGCCATGACGTCACGTTCCTGATCGGCGACTTTACCGGGCTGATCGGCGACCCCACCGGGCGCAATGCCACGCGCCCGCCGCTGACGCCGGAACAGATCGAGGCCAATGCTGCCACTTACCGGGAACAGGTCTTCAAGATCCTGGACCCCGGGCGCACCACCATCGCTTTCAATTCCACCTGGATGCACCCTTTGGGTGCGGCGGGCATGATCAAGCTTGCCGCCACCCATACGGTGGCCCGGATGCTGGAGCGGGACGATTTTTCCAAACGCTACAAAACCCTGCAGCCCATCGCGTTGCACGAGTTCCTGTACCCGCTGGTGCAGGGCTACGATTCCGTGGCGCTCAAGGCCGACCTGGAGCTGGGCGGAACGGACCAGAAATTCAACCTCCTCATGGGGCGGGAACTCCAGAAACATTACGGCCAGACACCCCAGTGCATCCTGACGATGCCGCTGCTGGAAGGGACGGACGGCGTCAACAAGATGTCCAAGTCCATGAACAACTTCATCGGCATCAACGAGGCGCCGAAGGACCAGTTTGGCAAGCTCATGTCCATTTCGGACACCCTCATGTGGCGCTATCTGGAACTGCTGTCTTTCCAGCCGCTGGAAACCCTTGCGCGCTGGAAGCGGGAAGTGGAAGAGGGGCGCAACCCGCGCGACGTCAAGGTGGATCTGGCGCTCGAGATCGTTGCGCGCTTTCACGGCGCCGCTGCCGCGAGGCAGGCCCTGCTGGATTTTGAGGCACGTTTTCGCGGCAACGCGGTTCCCGACGATATCCAGGAAATTGCGCTGGAGGTCGGGCCGGCGGGCCTGCCCATCGCCCAGGTCCTGAAGCAGTCCGGGCTGACGGCCAGCACGTCCGAAGCCCTGCGCATGATCGAGGCGGGCGGGGTGCGGCTGGACGGCGAGCGCGTGTCGGACAAGGCGCTGAGTCTGCAGGCAGGGACCACGGCAGTACTGCAGGTGGGCAAGCGCAAATTTGCGCGAGTGGTCTGTCGTTGAGGTTGCTGCTTCAGCGTCGTTTTGGCCCGTTGTTTGCCACGCAGTTCTGCGGCGCCTTCAACGACAACCTCTACAAGAACGCCTTTATCCTGATGGTGGCCTTTGAGGGCCGGTCCTTTGCGGGGATCGCCCCCGAACTCCTGATTAACGCCATCGCCGCGCTCTTCATCCTGCCGTTCCTGCTGTTCTCCATCACGGCGGGGGAGTGCGCTGACAAATGGGACAAGGCGCGCCTCACCCGTTTCATCAAGCTGTTCGAGCTGGGATTGATGGGGGTGGGGGCCATTGCCCTCGTCACGCATCAGGTGGGCATCATCCTGCTGGCTATTTTCCTGCTGGGCTGCCACTCCACGTTCTTCGGGCCGATCAAGTTTGCCCTGCTGCCCCAGCATCTCCCGGGCGACGTGCTGATGCCGGCCAACGGCTGGATCGAGATGGGCACGTTTGCAGCCATCCTGCTGGGGACCAACCTGGGGGGGATGTTGATGAGCCTGGGCGAGGCGGGGCGCTGGCTGGTGGCAGGGGCGGTGCTGGTCACCGCGCTGGCAGGCTACGGTTTCAGCCGTCTGATTCCCGATGCCCCTCCTGCAGCGCCGGACCTGCGCTTCAGCTTCAATCCCCTGCGCGAGGCCTGGCGCCACCTGGCCCAGGCGGCGCAGGACCGCGTGGTGTTGGTGGCCATGCTGGGGAACTCCTGGTTCTGGTTTTACGGCGCAACGTTCCTGACCCAGTTTCCCGCGTATACCCGCGACACCCTGGGCGGGACCGAAGCAGTAGTGACCCTGTTGTGGACCGTGCTGACCCTGGCCGTGGGGGTGGGTTCGCTCATGAGCGGATGGCTGTCCCGCGGGCGCCTGGGGCTCAGCCTGATTCCGTTGGGCGGCCTGGGCATGACCCTGCTGGCCATGGACCTTGCGACGGCCCATGGCACCATTGCCGCGCCGGGAAGTTACGATGTGGCGGGCTTCGTACACACGGTTCGGGGGCTGCACGTGATGGCGGACACGGCCCTGATGGGCCTCTGTGCCGGCGCGTACATCGTGCCGCTCTATGTGCTGATCCAGGCGCGCACCCATGAAGCGCAGCGGGCACGCATGATGGGGACGACCAATATGCTCAACGCCTTGTTCATGGTGCTGGCCTCCCTGCTGGCCATGGCGATGTTGTCCCGCGGCCTCACCATTCCGGAATTGTTCCTGTGGACCGGCGTGCTCAATGCGGGCGTGCTGGGGGCCATGGTTCTGGCCAGCCCCGTGCTGCTGCAGGGACTGACCTCGGGGTTGCGCAGGCCATGAGCGGCGCTGCCCTTCCTGCCGTACGCCTGGACGCACTGGGAACCCGCCATGTGGATCTCCGGGCGGTGGCCGCCCTGGCCCTGCCGCTGTTTCTCAACAGCAGCCTGCAGGTGGTGCTCAACCTGACCGATACCTGGTTTATCGGGCGGCTTTCCACCGATGCGCTAGCTGCCGTCGGGGCCTGTTATTTCCTGATCTTCGTTTTTTTCCTGGTCCTGGGCGGCGTCGGGATGGGGGTGCAAACCCTGGTAGCCCAGGCCTTCGGGGCGGGCCGGCGGCGGGATGCCGCCCATGCTGCCTGGTGCGGCGTCTGGGGCGGGTTGATGACGACCCCCCTGTTCATGGTCGCCGCATGGCAGGGCCCCGCCCTGCTGTCCTGGTTTGGGCTGAAACCCGAAGTGCTGACGCTTGCCGGGGACTTCTGGGTCCCGCGCATGCTGGGCGGTTCGGTGTCGGCCATCCTGTATTCCCTCAACTCCTTTTTCAATGGCATCGGGCGCCCCCGCTATACGTTCTGGAACATGGTGGTGGTGGCGCTGACCAATGCGGTGCTCAACGAGGTCTTCATGTTCCGGCTGGGGTTGGGCATTGCGGGGGCCGCCATCGCCAGCAGCCTCGCGCTGGGGGTGGGGACGCTGCTGGCATTGGGAGTGTTTCTGGACCGCCGTTTTCAATCTGAGTTCGATACCCGCCACACCTGGCGGCCGGACTGGGTGGGTGTGCGCAGGGTGGTCGCGCTGGGCGTGCCCACGGGCCTGTTTCCTGCCATGGACGTCATCGGGCTCGCGCTGTTTCAGTTGATGCAGGTGCGCCTGAGTCCCGTGGACGGTGCGGCGACGCAGATCGTGATGATGCTCACTTCCGTGTCCTATCTGCCCGCCATCGGGATCGCCCTGGCCGGCACCACGCTGGTGGGGCAATCCATCGGCGCGGGCGACAAGGCGTGGGCCATGCGTTGTGCCCAGGTCATCATCCGCATGGCCGTGATCTATATGGGCGTGCTGGGAGTGGGGCTGGCCCTGGTGGGCGCATGGGTGGTGCCCCCGTTCATCTCCAACGGCGGAACCGACGCGGCCGCCGTGACCGCGCTGTGCCAGCGGCTGCTCTGGATTGCGGCGGGCTACCAGATCTTCGATGCATTGAATCTGTCCAGTGCTTTCTGCCTGCGCGGTGCGGGGGACGTGCGGTTTCCCACGGGGCTGCTGCTGTTGCTGTCCTGGGGGCTGTTTTTGCCCCTTTGCCACGCGCTGACCTTCCCTCCCGGCGGGGGCTGGGTGGCGTTTCTCCCCCAGTGGGGACTGGGAGCCACAGGCGGGTGGATTGCCGCCCTGGTGTACACTGTCGCGTTGGGATTGGGCTTATGGCTGCGCTGGCGCTCCGGCGCCTGGCGCAAAATCGACTTGTTTCATACCTGAACATGGGGCTTCTCAACCAGTTTCGCAGACAGACCGCCCTGGGCCGCTTCTGGATGGCCCTGGCACTGGTGTGCCTGCTGGGCGCGCAGATTTCGGGCTTGGCCCACCGGGTGGCCCACGGCGACAGGCTTGCCCAGCTCGCCCAGACGGCAAGCCCCGGAACGACCTGGGCGCACGACGATCACAGCTGCCAGCTGTTCGACGCGCTCACGCTGGCAAGTTTTGCCGGGAATGCGGCGCCGCTGCACTGCGCGCCGGTCCTCCCGAACAACTTCCTCATTCTGCCCGGATATTCAGGCAACCTCGCCCAAGAGGCGCTGGGCTTCCTCTCCCGCGCCCCTCCCGCCGCACCCCGACTGGTCTGATCGAAACATGGGAGCCCTGCTCCCGGGGGGTGCCCAGGCGCCCCCGTATCTCCATCGCTTCGAGGGTGTTTTCATGTCACGCATCACCGCATCATCACGCAGGGTCCTGGCCCTGATTTTGCCGATCATGGCCTTGGTGGCCCGCGCCGAATCCGCCGAGTCCCCGGGAACGGAAGAGGCCCCCGTTGCCCAGGCCCAGACCATCACGATCGTCTCGAAGAAGATCAATGGTGCACGAAACGGCGTGTCCGCGGATTCCGGCAACACGCAGTACCAGTTTTCGGATGCCGACATCGCGCATCTGCCCCAGGGCAATGCCACGCCGTTGAACCAGGTGCTGTTGCAGGCGCCGGGCATCGTGCAGGACGGCTTTGGCCAGGTCCACGTCCGCGGGGACCACGGCAACCTGCAATACCGGATCAATGGCGTCATGATCCCGGATGCCCTGAGCGGGTTTGGCCAGATGCTCGACACGCGCATTGCCGACAGGCTCACGGTCATGACGGGCGTTCTGCCGGCCCAGTACGGGTACCGCACGGCGGGTATCGTGGACATCCAGACCCGGGGACCGGGTTCGGAGCCCGGCGGGGAAATCTCGGTGCAGGGAGGCAGCCGGAACTATGGGGAAACCGCAGGGATCGCCAACGGCTCCGTGGGTAAATTCAGTTATACCCTCACCGGATCGCTCATGACGTCCCAGCAGGGCATCGACAATCCGACCAACAGCCTCAATGCGTACCACGACCAGACCCGGCAGGGAAAAGGGTTTGGTTTCCTTGCCTACGAGCTGACCCCGCAGGATCGGTTGAGCCTGACCTTTGGGCAATCACAGAACCTGTTCCAGATTCCCGACAACCCGCAACTCACGCCCCAGTGTTGCAGTTCCACCTTGATGCCCACGCCGGCGGCCCTGGCGTTGAACGCCCGGCAGGCTGAGCTCAATCAGTTCGAGGTGGCGAGTTACCAGTCCCACGACAACCCCAGGGCGGACACCCAGGTGTCGGTGTACCACCGGCTCTCCGAAGTGCATTACAACCCGGACCCTGGCCTGGGCGACCTGTTCTACAGCGGGGTCAGCAGCGATGTCATCCGGCGCAACGAGGCGCAGGGCGTGCAGACGGACACGGGCGTGAACTGGAAGGAAGGGCACCGGCTCCATGCCGGGCTGATGGTGCAGCAGGAGCGCTACCTCACCGATAACCAGTCGCAGGTTTACTGTACGGGCCCCTCCCTGGTGTGTGCCGGCAATCAGTTGAGCGCGACCGGCGTGGCCACCACCGCGCCCACCAGCATCACCGACAACACCGGCGGGATCAGCCACTTCTGGGGAGTCTCGCTGCAGGACGAGTGGAAGTACACTCCTTCGCTGACGCTCAACTACGGGCTGCGCTATGACCAGAACGCGATGCTCATCAACGAGCACCAGGTCAGCCCGCGGGTCAGCCTGGTCTATGACATGACGTCGGCGACCCGCCTGCATGCGGGCTACGGAAGCTATTTCACGCCGCCCGCAGCGGGGCTCATCAACACACGCACGGTGGCGCTTTTTTCCAACACCACCAACGCTTCGGAGGTCCAGACCGACACCCCCGTCAAGTCGGAACGTTCGGACTACCTGGATATGGGGGTCTCCCACCAGTGGTCCGACCAGTTGACGCTGAGCGCGGATGGCTACTATCGCAAGGTGCGCAACCTGCTGGACGAGGGGCAGTTTGGCAACGCGCTGGTTTTTTCGGATTTTAACTACCAGGAAGGCCGGATCTATGGCCTGGAGCTTTCCGCAGCCTGGCACCGGGAGCGCTGGACCGCTGCACTCAATGCCGCAGTGGGCAGGGCGGAGGGCCACGGCATCGAATCGGGCCAGTTCAATTTTTCTGCAGCCGAACTCAATTACATCAACACCCATTGGGTTTCCCTGGACCACGATCAGCGCTACACCCTCTCGGGTAGCCTGGGTTATCGCGCCGCCTGGGCCAACCTGAGCGCGGACGCCCTTTTTGGCAGCGGCATGCGCAGCGGGTTTGCCAATACCGGGACCATGCCGGGATACATCACGGTCAACACGGCGGCCACCCATCTGTTCAAGACCGGGGAATGGGGCGATCTGGAAGGACGGCTGGCCCTGCTCAACGTCTTTGACCGCAGCTACGAGTTGCGCGACGGCACAGGCATCGGGGTGGGTGCGCCGCAGTATGGGCTGCGGCGCACCATCATCATGGGGGTGACCCGCTTCTTCTAGCTTTTGCGGCGTGCCCGCGGGTGGGCCGCGTCATAGATGCGGGCAAGGTGCTGAAAGTCGAGGTGGGTGTAGACCTGCGTGGATGTGATGCTGGCATGCCCCAGCATGTCCTGCACGGCGCGCAGGTCGCCGCTGGATTGCAGCACGTGGGAGGCAAAGGAGTGTCGCAGCACGTGCGGGTGAACCGAATCCGCCAGGCCAAGCTGGCGCGCGCGCAGGCTGACGCGGGCTTCGATGCTGCGCCCGCTCAGGCGCTTTCCCGCGCGGGTGACGAACAGGGCCGGCGCGCCGCCTGCCGCGGCTGCCCGGCCGGCCAGCCAGCGCTCCAGGGCCTCCAGCGCCTTGCTCCCCACCGGAACCAGGCGGGTCTTGGCGCCTTTTCCGGTGACGGTGACCGTGCGGTCCGTGCGGTTGACGTCGGCCACGTCCAGGCCGGCGAGCTCCGACAGGCGCAGTCCCGATGAGTAGAACAACTCCAGCAGGGCATGGTCGCGCAGCGCCAGAAAGTCGTCGCCGGAAGGTTGCATCAGCTGTGCCGCGGCATCCGGAGTGAGCGCGTGCGGCAATTTCCTCGGGGATTTGGGAGGACGCACGTCGGCACAGGGGTTGTGCCGGAAACCGTGGTCCCGTGCCAGATAATCGAAAAAGCCCCGCCAGGCGGAAAGCGCCCGGCCCAGGCTGCGTCCCGACAAACCGCGGCCGTGCAGGGTGGAAATGTAGCGCCGGATGTCGTGGGGGCTCAGGGCCGTCAGCGGTTGGGTTGCGGCAAGCTGCAGCAGGAGGGTGAGATCGCGGGCGTAGCTTTTTTCGGTGTGGGCCGAGAGGCGGCGTTCCACCCGCAGGTGGGACAGGTAGGCCGTCCGCAGTTGCCCGGCGGATGCGGGATCAGGAGGCGGGTTCGGAACCATGGGTCTGGGCGCGCAGCGCCGCGCCGACCAGTTCGGCGATCCGGTTGAGGTAGAAGGTCCCCATGTCCGGATAGAAGCGTTTTTCGTCCGGTGATGCCAGCAGCAGGACGCCGTAGGTGACGCTGTCGCGCAGGGGCATCATGGCAAAGGAGCGCAGCCCGGGGGCGACGTCGTCAAACCAGCGGGCGGTTTCGTAAACGGCGTGGTGGCCGCAATGCGGCGTCTCCATTTGCGCCACGAAGTCGCGCAGCTCGTCCTGCACGGGCGAAAACTCGACCCGCCCATCGTTCTGGGCGAAGCCCCACAGGCGGATGGCGCTGTGGGGCACGGCAAAATCTTCCTTCAGCTGGCGCGTCACGACGTCGAGGACGGCGGAGAGGGAGCGCGTGCCCATCAGGTTGACGGCCAGGCGGTGCACTTTGCCGCTGGTGTTGTCATTGGCGCCGGCATAGCTGATCAATTCGTTCATGCGCGATTCCAGCGCGCGGTTCTTGTCGCGCAGGGTCTGCAGCTGGCGTTCGCTCAGGGAGACGGCGTGGGTGCCATGGGGATGGGGCAGGTTGATTTCGGCCAGCAGATCGCTGTGCGCCTCGAAAAATTCAGGGTGCTGCTTCAACCAGATTGCAACGGAATCGGGGTCCAGAATCATGCCAGTTCCTTTGAACGTTCGGGCAGGCGGAGGTCGCCTGTAAATACGGAAACGGCATCGCCGGTCATCCAGACGGGATGGCCCGGACCCTGCCAGGTGATGGAGAGGTCGCCGCCGTGGGTCGTGACCGTCACGGTGTTTTCCAGCAGGCGGCGTGTGATGCCTGCAACCACGGCGGCGCAGGCACCAGTGCCGCAGGCCAGGGTCTCTCCGGCCCCCCGTTCAAAAACGCGCAGGCGGATATGCGTGCGGCTGACCACTTCCATGAAGCCTGCATTGACGCGTTTCGGGAATGCCGGGTGGTGTTCGATCAGGGGCCCTTCCTGCGTCACCGGTGCTTCAGCCACGTGCTTCACCACCTGCACGGCATGCGGGTTGCCCATGGAGAGGACACTGAATTCATGGGTTGCGGCCCCGATGGCGAGCGGGTAGGTCAACGCCTGTGCTGGTGTGTGAAAGGGGATCCGGGCAGGCTCGAAAACGGGCTCGCCCATGTTGACCGTAACCCGCCCGTCTGCATTCAGGCGCGGGGCAATCACGCCCCCCAGGGTTTCCACCCTGATTTCGTCCTTCTGTGTCAGCCCCTGCTCCCGTACGAAGCGCACGAAACAGCGGGCCCCGTTGCCGCAATTTTCCACCTCGCTGCCATCGGCATTGAGGATGCGGTAACGGAAGTCGTTGGCGGGGTCGCGGGGCCGCTCCACGATCAGGATCTGGTCGCAGCCCACGCCAAAGTGGCGGTCCGCGATCCATCGGGCCTGTTCGGCAGAGAGCTGCAATGGCGCAGCGGTTGCGTCCAGGACCACGAAGTCATTGCCCAGCCCCTGCATTTTTGTGAAGTGAAGTCGCATCGCCATGGTTTCGAGAGAGCGTATTGACGGGAATCCTAGCGCGTTTTTGGGCGCGGCGCAGAAGAATGTCGCGGCCTAGCGCGCATAGGGAGAAGGCGCGCCGTCGGGGCGCGTCTTGAAGCGCTTGTGGCTCCAGAGATAGTTGGCGGGTTGCTCCAGGACGCGCGCTTCGATGAACTGGTTCATGCGCAGCGCATCCGCCTTTTCATCCGGCCCGGGGAAATCGGTCCAGGGCGGATAAAAGCGCATATGAAGGACGCCCCGTTCGAAGTCCTGGTGCATCACGCAGGGGACCACCTGGGCGTGGGCGAGCCGGGCCAGGCGCGACAGGGCCGGCGTGGTTGCGGCCGGAACGCCGAAGAACGGCACGAAGACCGACTCCCGCGCGCCGAAGTCCTGGTCTGCCATGTAATACAGCGCCCAGCCGGGCTTGAGGGCGCGCAACACGCTGCGGATCCCGGCCTGGCGATCGAAAATGGCGCCCCGGTTCCAGCGACGGCGCATCCGCCGGAACAGGGCATCCACCCGGGCATCCTTCACGCGCGAGTTGATGGTGATGATGTCCACGTCCGCGGACAGGCAGATGCCTGCGGTATCGATGCCGAAGAAATGCGGGGTCATGAGGATCACGGGGCCCTGTGCCAGGGCGCGCTGCAGCAGGTCCATGCCTTCGAAGCGGACGACGGCGCGAAGCCGCTCCAGCGACGCAAACCAGCCCACGCCCTGCGCCAGGATGCTGGTCATGAAGGCCTGGAAATGGGCGCGGGCCACCGCTTCGCGCCGGGAGGCAGGCCATTGGGGAAAACAGAGTGCCAGATTGACCAGGGTGACCCTGCGGCGCTCGGCCGCCAGATGGTAGGCTAGGGTGCCCAGGCGCGCGCCCAGGGCGGCAAGGACGGGCAAGGGCAGCCAGTGCAGCAGCCAGAGCAGGGCGAGGGAGAGGCGAAGCATCATTTCAGGCCGGAATCGCTGCTATAATCCACAGCTCGTTATTTTCATGAAAAAGGGCGGGGTTCGCCATGAGTCAATATCTCTTCTCTTCGGAGTCGGTCTCCGAAGGGCATCCGGACAAGGTTGCCGACCAGATTTCCGATGGCGTGCTGGACGCCATTCTAGCGCAGGATCCCAAGGCGCGCGTAGCTTGTGAAACGCTGACCAGCACGGGGCTGATCGTCATTTCGGGCGAAATCACCACCTCGGCCCAGATCAATTACATCGATGTCGCCCGCGACGTGGTGCGGCGCATTGGTTACAACAGCTCGGACATCGGCTTTGACTACCAGACCTGCGCTGTCCTGACGGCGCTCAATCGCCAAAGCCAGATCGG
>JAJZRV010000032.1 GCA_021850135.1 Pseudomonadota bacterium | reverse complement strand
AGTCGCTCGCTGCGCTGGATGCCGACCGGCTGCGCCACCTCAAGCGCAAGGGGTTTTCCGATCGTCGCCTCGCGAAGCTGCTTGGCACGGACGAACATCAGGTGCGCGCGCAACGCCACGCGCTGGGCGTCCGGCCGGTATTCAAACGGGTGGATACCTGTGCGGCAGAATTTGCCACCAGCACGGCCTACCAGTACTCCAGCTATGACGAGGAATGCGAGGCCAACCCCACCCAGCGCAAAAAGATCATGGTCCTGGGCGGCGGACCCAATCGCATCGGGCAGGGCATCGAGTTCGACTACTGCTGCGTGCACGCGGCGCTTGCGCTGCGTGAGGATGGTTATGAGACCATCATGGTCAACTGCAATCCCGAGACCGTCTCCACCGATTACGATACTTCCGATCGCCTGTACTTCGAGCCCCTGACGCTGGAAGACGTACTGGAAATCGTGGCCATCGAACAGCCGCAAGGCGTCATCGTCCAGTTTGGCGGACAGACGCCGCTCAAGCTTGCGCGCGGGCTCGAGGCAGCCGGCGTGCCGATCATCGGCACGGCGCCGGACAGCATCGATCGCGCCGAAGACCGCAAGCGCTTCCAGCAGATGCTGCACGAACTCAAACTGCGCCAGCCTGACAATCGCATTGCTTTCGATCGCGAGTCCACGCTGACCATCGCAAGCGAACTGGGCTATCCGATGGTGGTTCGCCCCAGCTACGTCCTGGGCGGACGCGCCATGCAGATCGTCCATACGCCGGCCGACCTTGAAAAATACCTGCGCGACGTCGTCACGGACACCGATGGCATGACCGGGGTGGCCGTCACCCGCGATGCCCCCATCCTTCTGGACCGTTTCCTCAACGATGCCATCGAGGTGGACGTGGATGCCGTGTCCGACGGACAGCAGGTGGTGATCGGCGGCATCATGGAACACATCGAACAGGCCGGCGTGCATTCCGGCGATTCGGCCTGCTCGCTGCCCCCGTTCAGCCTGTCTTCTGCGCTGCAGGACGAACTGCGCCGCCAGACCGTGGCCATGGCCCGCGAGCTGGGCGTGGTGGGCCTGATGAACGTGCAGTTTGCCATTCAGGGCGACACGGTTTACGTGCTGGAGGTCAATCCGCGCGCCTCGCGCACCGTGCCATACGTGGCCAAGGCTACAGGGCGGCAGCTGGCCAAGATCGCGGCGCGCTGCATGGTGGGGCAGACCCTGGCGTCCCAGGGGGTGACCAGCGAAATCGTGCCGCCCCACTACTCCGTCAAGGAGGCGGTGTTCCCGTTCATCAAGTTCCCCGGCGTGGATCCCATTCTGGGCCCGGAAATGAAGTCCACCGGTGAGGTGATGGGCGTGGGGGCCACCTTCGCCGAGGCCTTCGTGAAGTCCCAGCTCGCAGCCGGGGTCAAGCTCCCCACCTCGGGCAAGGTCTTCATCAGCGTCAGGAATTCCGACAAGGCGCCCATCGTGGAAATTGCCCGCAGCCTCGCGGCCATGGGCTTCACCCTGGTGGCCACGCGCGGCACCTGCGCGGCGCTCGAGGCGGCGGGCCTCAAGGTTACTCCGGTCAACAAGGTGGCCGAAGGACGTCCGCATATCGTGGACATGGTCAAAAACCGGGAAATCAGCCTCATCATCAACACGGTGGAAGAACAGTCGCGGGCGGTCCAGGATTCCTGGTCCATCCGCAATGCCGCGCTGCAGGGGCGCGTCACCTATTACACGACGGTGGCCGGTGCGCGCGCCGCCTGTCTGGGCATGCAACTGACGCAGCGCCTGGACATTTACGATCTTCAGTCTCTACAAGGACAGATACAACAGGCAGGAGTGGAAGCATGAACAAAGTCCCATTGACGGTGGTGGGGGCCGAAAAACTGAAGGCCGAATTGCACAACCTCAAACATGTCCAGCGGCCAGCGGTCATCCAGGCCATCAGTGAGGCCCGTGCACAGGGCGATCTTTCTGAAAACGCCGAATACGACGCTGCCAAGGAACGCCAGTCCTTCATCGAAGGCCGGATTGCCGACCTGGAGTCCAAACTCTCCAACGCCCAGGTCATCGACCCTACGCTGCTCGACCCGGACGGTCGCTGCGTGTTCGCCTCCACGGTCGAACTGGAAGACGTGGAATCCGGAGAAGTCTTTACCTACCAGATCGTGGGCGAGGACGAGGCCGACATCAAGGAAGGAAAAATTTCCATCAGTTCGCCCATTGCCCGTTCCCTGATCGGCAAGTTTGCGGGCGACGTGGCCGAAGTCAACGCACCAGGCGGGGTAAAGGAATATGAAATCCTCGACGTCAGATACGGCTAAGCCGGTATTACCCCAGTCCGGACAGGCGCTTTTCCTGACCCCGGCACAACGCAGCGCATTGCGGGCGCGGGCACACGCCCTCAGCCCCGTGGTGATGATGGGCCAGGCCGGCCTCACCGAGGCCGTGTTGCTGGAAATCGAAGGCGCCCTGAAGGCACACGAACTCATCAAGATCAAGGTGGCCGAAGGGGACCGGGAGGCGCGCGCGCAGATCCAGGAAACCGTGTGCCAGCGTCTGTCCGCAGCGCCGGTCCAGCAGATCGGCAAGGTGCTGGTCCTGTATCGCCCGAGATGAAACCCACCCGAACCAGCAAGGCCTGGATGCGGGAGCACGTCAACGACCCATTCGTCAAAAAAGCCCGCCTCGAAGGTTACCGTTCCCGCGCCTCCTACAAGCTGATGGAGATAGACGACCGCGACCACCTGCTGCTGCCCGGCCTGCAGGTGGTGGACCTGGGGGCGGCCCCGGGGGGATGGTCCCAGGTGGCGCGCAGCCGCATGGGACGGCGCGGGGAAGTGTGGGCCATCGATATTCTGCCCATGGCGGCGCTGGCGGGGGTGACCTTCATCCAGGGTGATTTCAACGATCCCGAGGTGCGCCGCGCGCTCGCTGCCGGCTTGACCGAAGGTGGGGCAGACCTTGTTTTATCGGATTTGGCCCCCAATGTAAGCGGTGTGGCCCTGTACGATCAGGCCCGCGCCACCGAGTTGTGGGAGGCGGCGCTGGAATTTTCGGTTAACACTTTGAAACCAAATGGAAAGTTTTTGGTCAAAGTGTTTCATGGGATTGATTTTGAACCCTTTGTCAGGCTCATGAGATCGGTTTTCGAGTCGGTGGCAACCCGCAAGCCCGCGGCATCGCGGGACCGTAGCCCGGAAGTCTATCTGTTGGGAAAAACACTCAAACCCGGGGCGAAAGAAGTGCTGCGCCAGCACTTTCACGCTGAATGAGGTCCGGTTTTAGGATTACAATGAACCCACGGGGCTCGAAGCACCCGTGGTGTGGCGTGACCGCGTGGAGGAATCCGTCTTGAACAGTATCTTCAAAAACATTCTGGCCTGGTTGTTCGTGGGAGTCGTGCTGATGCTGTTGGTCAGCCAGTTCCAGGGGCGACAGCCGACGACCGATGTCCTGACCTATTCTTCCTTCATTGACGAAATGAAGGCCGGTCATGTGGCCAAGGTGGTCATTGACGGGCGCGCCCTGCGCGGGGAAAAGACCGACGGCAAGCCCTTTACGTCCTACGCCCCTTCCGATCCCTGGCTGGTCAGCGACCTGCTCAAGTACGGCGTGGCCGTTTCGGCCAAGCCCGAAGAAGAACCCTCCATTTTCATGAACCTCCTGATGTCCTGGTTCCCGATGCTGCTCCTGATCGGCGTCTGGATCTTCTTCATGCGCCAGATGCAGGGGGGCGGTCGCGGCGGTGCGTTCTCCTTCGGCAAGAGCCGGGCGCGCATGCTGGATGAAAACACCAACCCCGTCACCTTTGCCGACGTGGCCGGCGTGGACGAAGCCAAGGAGGAAGTCTCCGAGCTGGTGGAGTTTCTGCGCGATCCCAGCAAGTTCCAGAAGCTTGGCGGGCGCATTCCGCGCGGCGTGCTGATGGTGGGCAGCCCCGGTACCGGCAAGACGCTCCTCGCGCGCGCCATTGCAGGCGAAGCCAAGGTGCCGTTCTTCAGCATTTCGGGTTCCGATTTCGTCGAAATGTTCGTGGGCGTGGGGGCTGCGCGTGTGCGCGACATGTTCGAGCAGGCCAAGAAGAGCGCCCCCTGCATTGTCTTCATTGACGAAATCGATGCCGTGGGCCGTCAACGCGGCGCCGGTCTTGGCGGCGGCAACGACGAACGTGAGCAGACCCTCAACCAGCTGCTGGTGGAGATGGACGGGTTTGAAGGCACGGTGGGGGTGATCGTGATTGCCGCCACCAACCGTCCCGATGTGCTGGATCCCGCCCTCATGCGCCCCGGCCGTTTTGACCGCCAGGTGGTGGTGCCCCTGCCCGACATTCGTGGTCGCGAACAGATCCTTCTGGTGCACATGCGCAAGGTGCCCATCGCGCCGGACGTGCGTGCCGATATCATTGCACGCGGCACCCCGGGCTTTTCGGGGGCCGACCTGGCCAACCTCGTCAATGAGGCCGCATTGTTTGCGGCGCGCAGCAACAAGCGCCTGGTGGACATGGAAGATTTCGAGCGGGCCAAGGACAAGATCATCATGGGTGCAGAGCGCCGCTCCATGGTCATGCCCGAGCAGGAACGCCGCAACACGGCTTACCATGAATCGGGCCATGCCGTGGTGGCGCGGTTGCTGGACCGGACTGATCCGGTGCACAAGGTCACCATCATTCCCCGTGGACGCGCGCTGGGCGTCACCATGCAGTTGCCCACGGAAGATCGCTACAGCATGAACCGCGAGCAGATCCTGCAGAACATTTCCGTGATGTTTGGCGGGCGCATTGCCGAAGAGGTGTTCATGAACCAGATGACCACCGGGGCCAGCAATGACTTCGAGCGGGCCACGGAAATGGCACGGCGCATGGTTACCCAGTGGGGCATGTCGGACAGCCTGGGCCCCGTGGTGTACGGCGAGAACGAGGGTGAGGTTTTCCTGGGACGGTCCATCACCACCCACAAAAACGTCTCCGAGGCCACCATGCAGAAGGTGGATGCCGAAATCCGCCGCATCATTGACGAGCAGTACGGCCTGGCGCGGCGCCTCATCGAAGCCAACCGCGACAAGATCGAAGCCATGGCCCATGCCCTGCTGGAATGGGAAACGCTCGATTCCGAGCAGATCGAGGACATCATGGCGGGCCGTCCCCCCCGGCCACCCAAGCCCACCCTGTCCACCCCCAACGTCCCGCCGCCTGCAGCAACGGGCACCACGACAGGGGCCGCACCCGGACCGGCGCGACCCGCACAGGAAACCTGATCCATCATCCCGGGGCAACCCGGGATTTTTACAGGCGCATCAACGATGGCTGATCTGCATTGCGGGCGTTACCGGTTGTCCCTGGAACGCCCGCTCATCATGGGCATTCTCAATGTCACCCCCGATTCCTTTTCTGACGGCGGACTGTTCACCGAAGTGGACCGGGCCGTGGAGCGTGGCTTCCAGCTGATGGAGGAAGGCGCCGCCGTGCTGGACATCGGCGGCGAGTCCACCCGGCCGGGGGCGTCGCCCGTGCCGCTGCAGGAAGAACTGCGCCGAGTCATCCCCGTCATCGAACAGCTGGCCGGCGGGCCCGTCCCGATCTCGATCGATACCCGTCATGTGGAAGTCATGCAGGAAGCACTGGCGGCCGGCGCGACCCTCGTCAACGACGTCAATGCGCTGCGCGCGCCGGGTGCGCTGGAATGCTGCGCGGCCTCTGATGCCGCCGTATGCCTGATGCACATGCAGGGCAGCCCGGCCACCATGCAGGACAACCCGGTGTATGACGACGTGCTGGGCGAGGTCACGCGCTTCCTCATGGAACGCGCTGCCGCTGCGGAAGCGGCAGGCATCGCGCGCAACCGCATCCTCCTCGATCCGGGGTTTGGCTTTGGCAAGACGGTAGCCCATAATCTCGCGTTATTGCGCGGACTCGATGCGCTCGTCGCCGAGGGTTATCCCGTCCTGGTGGGCCTGTCGCGCAAGTCCGTGCTGGGGGCAGTCACGGGACGCGCCGTGACGGACCGGGTGAGCGGCAGCGTGGCCGCCGCGCTGCTGGCCGTGATGCGGGGTGCGTGGATGGTTCGGGTGCACGATGTGGCTGCCACCGCCAATGCGTTGGCCGTGTGGCAGGCCGTGGAAGGAGGGGACAGGACGTGAGCCGTAAATATTTTGGAACCGATGGCATCCGTGGACGGGTAGGGCAACCGCCCATCACCCCCGATCGGGTGCTGCAGCTGGGGTTTGCGGCAGGAACGGTGCTGGCGCGCGCCACCCCGGGGGGGGGTGAGCGGCCCTGCGTGGTGATCGGCAAGGACACCCGCATTTCGGGGTACATGCTGGAGTCAGCGCTTGAAGCAGGCCTGTCCGCCGCCGGGGTGGACGTGGTGCTGCTGGGGCCCATGCCCACGCCGGCAGTGGCCTATCTGACGCGTGCCCTGCGCCTGCAGGCGGGCGTCATGATCAGTGCCTCCCACAATCCCTTCGACGACAACGGCATCAAGTTTTTTTCAGCGCAGGGTACCAAGCTGCCGGACCGGGTGGAGCTGGACATCGAAGCCCTGCTCGAAACCCCCATGCAGTGCAGGGATTCGGCCCAGTTGGGACGCGTGCGCCGGATGGACGATGCCGCCGGACGCTACATCGAATTCTGCAAAAGCACCTTTCCCTCCACCCTGGATCTGAAGGGGTTGAAGCTGGTGGTGGATTGCGCGCATGGCGCCACCTACCACATCGCGCCACTGGTGTTTCACGAGCTGGGAGCGGAAGTGGTGGCGATCGGCAATGCGCCCAACGGCACCAACATCAATGCCGAATGCGGGGCCACCCACACCGAAACCCTGCGCGCTGCCGTGCTGGCAAACCAGGCGGATATGGGCATTGCGCTGGATGGCGACGGCGATCGCCTCATGATGGTGGACCGTGCGGGCACGCTCTACGACGGCGACCAGTTGCTGTACGCCATCGTCAAGCATCGCCAGGGGCAGCCCGGTTTCAGCGGTGGCGTGGTAGGTACGGCCATGACCAACCTTGCCGTGGAACGGGCGCTGACCCGGCGCCACATTCCCTTTGTCCGCACCCGGGTCGGCGACCGCTATGTCCTCGAGATGATGCTGGAGCTGGGCTGGCACTGGGGCGGGGAAAACTCCGGGCACATCATTTGTCGCGACAAGCACACCACGGGGGACGGCATTGTTTCCGCGCTCCAGGTGCTGGCGGCGCTGGTGTCCAATGCGGCGACGCTGGGCGATTTCACGTCGGAAGTGAAACTCTACCCGCAACGCCTCATCAACGTCCGGACCACGGCGCCGGTCGACCTGGAGCAGGCCTCCGGGGTGCGCGAAGCCGTGGTGGCGGCCGAGCAGGACCTGGACGGTACCGGTCGGGTGCTGCTGCGTCCTTCCGGGACGGAGCCGCTGATCCGGGTGATGGTGGAGGGCGAGGATGCCGCGCGCGTGGACCGGTGGGCCGAGACCATTGCGGCGGCGGTCCGGGATCTCGCGACGGCTAGATGAATTCGGGGTTCAGCACGGCCCGCAACACCACCTGCGCCGTACCCTGGCGCTCCCGATGAGACAGCCACCAGATGGCGCCCTTGCGCACGCTCCAGTGATCGGGGCGACCTGAGAGCAGCAGCGCTGCGGTCTGGCCCAGCGAAGGCTGGTGGCCCACCACGATCACCGTGGTGGGGGCATCGGGCCAGTGGGCCGCCTTGAGAATCTGCTCGGGACTCGCGCCCACCCCCACCAGGCGACTGGTTTCAAAATCGGAGGTCAGGGCGGCTGCCGTGCTCTGGGTCCGTACCGCCGGGCTCACGATCACGCGATAGGGGGCATTCAGCGAACTGGTCAGCCACTGCGCCACGCGTCGGGCCTGGTGCTCGCCGCGCGCCGTCAGCACGCGGTCATGGTCCGGAAAGGTATCCTCGGCTTCGGCATGGCGCCACAGGATCAAATCCATGGTCAGGGGGCCTCGTCGGGCGAGAGCAGCCGATAGCCCCGTTCTGCTTTGCTGACGGATTCCGGGTTCAGGCGCAGGCTGCCCTGCAGAAGCCGGGCCACCTCGCGCAGCCTGTCCTGGTTGCCCGACTTGAGTTCCAGTTCGATTTCAGAGATGGGTGCGGTGCGGGCCCCCGTGCGGACTTCGCCGCGATCGATGGCCAGTTCGATGACGGTATCGTCGGCACAGCGCAGGAGCTGGGTGACGCGTTCGAAGTCGGTGATGAAGCGCGGCTTCAACTGGCGCAGGAGGGCCTCGGACTCCAGGAAAGCCCGGAGCGCCGCGTCGTCCAGTCCTGAAAAATCGAGCGCCTGGCCGTCGGAAGGGGTTTCCAGTTCCTGCCGGGTGGTGAGGCCGTCCTGGTCCTGACCTTTGGATTTCAGGGTCTGGATCCAGCGCGATCCCACGCGGCGCAGGCGCAGGGCGACGCCGCGCTGGCGCAGCGCCCCCTCGGGCGTGTCGTAATAGATGCTGACGAGCTGCTGCACGACGGGAGGGGCGGCCAGCAGCGGGCGCAACGCATCCAGCGCCAGCACCCGGGGCAGATCCTCGGGGTCGGCGCTGAGTTTCAGTTCGATTTCGATGCTCAAGGGGCCCTCCCGGGTCACTGGGGCGGTTGGGCAAAGCGCTCCAGCAGGAAATCGTGGACGGAAAACCGCTGCCCCCGGCGCGCGCTGCGACGCCGGTATTCCCCGTGTCCATTCATTTCCCAGCTTTGCACATTGTCACGCAAATAGGGGCGCAATCCCTCGGCCATCACGCGGCGCTTGATGCCCGGATCCAGAATGGGCACGCAGGCCTCGATGCGCCGGAAGAAGTTGCGCTCCATCCAGTCGGCGCTGGAAATGAATACGTCGTCTGCGCCATCATTGCGGAAATAGAACACGCGGTGATGTTCGAGAAACCGGCCGATGATGGAAAACACGCGGATGTGCCTGGACAGGCCAGGCACCCCCGGGCGCAGCAGACATACGCCGCGCACGATCAGGTCGATGCGCACCCCGGCCTGTCCTGCGGCATAAAGGGCTTCGATGATGGTGGGTTCCGTCAGGGCGTTCATTTTGGCGATGATGCGCGCCGGACGGCCGGCTCGGGCATGCGCGATTTCGCGCGAAATGGCATTGACGAGCTCGGAATGGAGGGTGAAGGGCGACTGGAACAGGCGCTTCAGTCCGGCGTGTTTGCCCAGTCCCGTGATCTGCAGGAAGATTTCGTTGACGTCCGCCGTGATGTCGCGGTCGGCGGTAAACAGCCCGAAGTCGGTGTAGAGCTTGGTCGTCCCGGAGTGGTAGTTGCCCGTGCCCAGGTGCACGTAACGACGCAGGACGCCGGATTCGCGGCGGATGACCATGCACATCTTGGCATGGGTCTTGTAGCCGAACACGCCGTACACCACGTGTGCGCCGGCTTCCTCGAGCTTGGCGGCCCAGTTGATGTTGGCCTCTTCGTCGAAACGGGCCAGGAGTTCCACCACCACGGTGACTTCCTTGCCCTGGCGTGCCGCATCGATCAGGGCCTCGATCAGCTCCGAGTCGGTGCCGGCGCGATAGACCGTCTGCTTGATGGCCTGGACCAGCGGATCGCTTGCCGCATTGCGGACAAACTCCACCACAGGGGCAAAGGACTGGAAAGGGTGGTGCAGCAATACGTCCTTTTTGCGAATCGCCGCAAACAGGTCGGACTGCTTTTCAAACTCCCGCGGGATGCTTTGGGTAAAACGGGGAAAGCGCAAATCGGGGCGGTCCACCATGTCCGCCACCTGCATCAGACGCACCAGGTTGACCGGCCCGTTGACGCGATACAGGTCCTCCTCTTCCAGGCCGAACGTGTCCAGGAGAAATTTGGCCATGGTCTCGGAGCAGTTTTCGGCCACCTCCAGCCGGACTTCGTCGCCGTACTGGCGGTGGCTCAGCTCCCCCTGCAGGAGGAGGCGCAGGTTCTTGGCTTCCTCCTCTTCCAGGAAAAGTTCGCTGTTGCGCGTGACGCGAAACTGGTAGCAGCCCTGCACTTCCATCCCCTGGAACAGTTCGCCCACGTTGGCGTGCAGGATGGACGACAGGAAGATGAAGCCATAGGGGCAGCCGGCGATGGCGGGAGGCAGGCGGATGAAGCGGGGCAGGGTGCGCGGGGCCTGCACCACGGCGTTGTCCGAATTTCGGCCAAAGGCATCCTTGCCGGAAAGCTCCACGGCAAAGTTGAGGCTCTTGTTGAGGATGCGGGGAAAGGGATGCGCGGTGTCGAGGCCGATCGGCGTGAGGACCGGCATGATTTCCCGGAAGAAGTAATCGCGGGCCCAGACGCGCTGCGCCTCCGTCCAGTTGCCGCGCCGGTGGAAGCAGATGCCTTCTTCGGCCATGCGCGGCAGGACAGCGTGATTGAGCAGGTCATATTGGTGCTCGATCAGGTCGTGGGCTTCAATGCAGACTTTCTGGAAGACTTCGGAGGGGGACAGCCCGTCGGGGCCGGATACGGCAATGCCCTGGCTGATCTGCTGCTTGAGGCCGGCCACGCGGATTTCAAAAAACTCGTCCAGGTTACTGCTGACGATGCACAGGTAACGCAGACGTTCCAGCAGCGGCGTGTTTTCGTCTTCGGCCATCTGCAGCACGCGCCGGTTGAAGGCGAGCAGGCCCAGTTCGCGGTTGAGAAACAGTTCACTGGAAGGGTGCGGGTTCACGACCGTGATTTAGCGCCGAATTGAGCAAGGATGCCATCCTGCCCATGCCGTCCTTTCATGGCAAGGGGGCGGGCGGGGTTTAACAAAACTTTCATGGTTGTATCACGGATTGGTAACGACCTGCCGTCATATTAGCGCCATATTCACCGTCATAGGGCCAAAACATCCATGTTGGATCTGGATCAAGGATTACAGAATTCCCGCAGTCCGCGTCTGGTGTTTCAGTACGGGCGTTCCGCCGCGGACATCCGCGCGGCGCAGAAGCTGCGGTGGCGCGTTTTTGCCGAAGAGATGGGCGCGCGCCTTCACAGCGACGAGCCTGGCGTGGACCAGGACCGCTTTGATGCACTGTGCGACCACCTGCTGGTGCGCGATACCCGATCCAACGAAGTGGTGGGGACCTACCGCATCGTCAATGCGATGCAGGCAGAGAAGGCCGGCGGGTTTTATTCGGATTCCGAATTCGACCTGTCCCGGCTGACCCACCTGCGCTCCCAGATCATGGAAGTGGGCCGGGCCTGCGTGCACCCCGATTACCGCAGCGGCGCCGTCATCGCGGCCCTGTGGTCAGGGCTTGCGGATTACATCCGGAGCCATGGCGTGCAGTATTTGATGGGTTGTGCCAGCGTCAGCATGGCGGACGGCGGGCATGCCGCGGCCAGCATTTACCGCCAGCTGAACGAAGCGCATGCGGCCCCCGCCGAATGGCGCGTGTTCCCCCACTGCCCCCTGCCGCTGGAAAAACTCGACGCACAAACGGTAGCCGACGTGCCGCCCCTGATCAAGGCCTATCTGCGCGTGGGCGCCTATGTGTGCGGCGCGCCTGCCTGGGATCCCGATTTCAACACGGCTGACTGCCTGCTGCTGCTGCCCACGGCCAACATGGATCACCGCTACTCCCGCCATTTCCTGAAACACTCGGTCACTGAAAAACTGATTTGATGCGCGTCAGGGCAGGCCGCACCCGGCAACACGCCGGGTGTTTTTTTTTGGTACAGTCGGCTTTTCGGGCCCCATTCCATCCGTGATGTCGCATTCCATCGTTGCTGCCGTAGATTTGGGTTCCAACAGCTTCCGGCTGCAGGTCTCGCGTGTGATCCAGGGGCAGCTCTATACCCTGGATTCCATCAAGGAGACCGTCCGGCTGGCGGCGGGACTGCTGCCTGACAAAACGCTGAGCGCGCCCGCGCAACGCCGGGCCCTGGAATGCCTCGAGCGCTTTGGCGAGCGCCTGCGCGGCGTGCCGCCGGAGGCGGTGCGCGCCGTGGGTACCAATACGCTGCGCGTGGCCAGGAATGCCGCGCAATTCCTGAAGCAGGCCGAGGCGGTGCTGGGCGTACCCATCGAAGTGGTTGCCGGCCACGAGGAGGCGCGCCTCATTTTCAACGGCGTCGTGCACAGCCTGCCCCGTGCCAGCGGGCGCCGCCTGGTGGTGGACATCGGCGGAGGCTCCACCGAATTCATCATCGGACGGGGTTTCAAGCCCGAGCTCATGGAAAGCCTGTACATGGGCTGCGTCAGCCACACGTCGCGTTTTTTCCCGCAGGGGCGGGTCACCGCCAAATCATTCCGGGCTGCCGAGCTTGCGGCTGCCACCGAACTTCAGGTGCTGACCAGGAAATTTCGCGCAGGCCACTGGGACCATGCCGTGGGGTCGTCGGGCACGGCGCGGGCGCTGTCCGAGCTGCTGGAGCAGAACGGGTTTGCGGGGCAGGGCATCACCGCAGCCGGGCTCGATTTTTTGCGGACCCACCTCATTGCGGCCGGGGATCCGCGCCGCCTCGACCTGCCAGGCCTGCGGCCGGAGCGGGCGCCGGTGCTGCCGGGCGGGATGGCGATCATGTGTTCCGTGTTTCACGAACTCGGGATTCGCGACATGCAGACCACGGACAGCGGACTGCGCGAAGGCGTGCTCTACGAAATGCTGGGCCGCTTCGAACACAAGGACATTCGCGCGGCCACGGTGCGCGCCTTCGTCCAGCGCTATGAAGCGGACCCCCGCCAGGCGCGTCGGGTGGAGGCGCTTTGCCTTGCCCTGTTCCGGCAGGCAGCGCCCCCCGACAGCTACCGTCAGTACGCCGACTATCTGGCCTGGGCGGCCGCCCTGCACGAAATTGGCATGTCCATCGCGCATGGGGGCTACCACAAGCACTCGGCCTACATCATTGATAACGCCGACATGCCCGGATTTTCCAAGCCGGAACAGGCCATGGTGGGCGGGCTGCTGCAGGCCCACCGCGGACGGCTGACCAAGGTGGCGGATCGCGTCACGGGGCGTGAGGGCTGGCTGATGGTGCTGTGTCTGCGCCTCGCGGTCCTGATTCACCGGGATCGCAGCGACATCGCGGCCCCCCGGTTGCGCCTGACCATGCATCGGCATGGCTTCGCCCTGGACATCGGCACGGCCTGGCTGTCCAGAAATGCCCTGACCCAGGCCAACCTCGAAACGGAGCAGCGGCACTGGCAGGCCCTGGGGCTCACACTCCAGGTGCGCGGCGTAAAATCGGGCGAACTTCCCCGTCGTTGAGCGGCCGCCGGACTGTAATCAATTTGTAACACTGGGCCGGTAACCTTGCCGGGATTCCTGTAAAACCCCTTGATTTCAAAAAACTTTCATCGGAGAACTGTCATGTCACTGTCATCTATGTCGCGCCGCCTCGCTGCAGCTGTCGTGGCACTCACTGCGCTGGGTCAGGCCCACGCGCTGGATATCACAGGTGCTGGCGCCACTTTCCCGTACCCCATCTACGCCAAATGGGCCGAGGCCTACAAGGCCGCCTCCGGCAACGGACTCAATTACCAGTCCATCGGTTCGGGCGGCGGCATCAAGCAGATCAAGGCCAAGACCGTGGATTTTGGCGCGACCGACAAACCCCTCACCAAGGAAGAGCTGGATCGCGACAATCTGGTGCAATGGCCCATGGTCATCGGCGGCGTGGTGCCGGTGGTCAACCTGGCCGGGATCCAGCCGGGGCAACTGAAGCTGTCCGGCGCTGTGCTGGCAGACATCTACCTGGGCAAGATCAGGAAGTGGAACGACCCGGCGATCGCAGCGATCAACAAAGGGGTGGCGTTGCCTGGCCAGGACATCCTGGTGGTGGCCCGTTCCGATGGCTCCGGCACCACGTTCATCTTCACCAATTACCTGACCAAGGTCAGCACCGAGTGGAAGGACAAGGTCGGCAGCGACACGGCCGTCAAGTGGCCCACCGGGATCAATGGCAAGGGCAACGAAGGGGTTGCATCCTACGTGCGGCAGCAGACGGGGGCCATCGGTTATGTGGAGTACGCCTATGCCCTGCAGAACAAGATGAACTACGTCCAGATGAAGAACAAGGAGGGCCAGTTCGTCGCCCCCAACGAAAAATCCTTCAGCGCCGCAGCCGCCAACGGCAACTGGAAGCCCGAAGCCGGTTTTTATGAAATCCTGACCGAAGAGCCGGGCAAGGCCAGCTGGCCCATCACCGGCGCCACCTTCATCCTGATGCAGAAGGTGCAGGACAAGCCCGAGAGCGCCAAAGTGGCCCTCAACTTCTTCGGCTGGGCTTACAAGAACGGCGGCAAGGCTGCCCTGGCGCTGGACTACATCCCCATGCCGGACAGCGTGGTCAAGCTGGTGGAAGGCGAGTGGAAGCGCGCCATCAAGGATACCGCAGGCAAGCCGGTATTCTGAGTTCCGGGGTTGCCGGAAACTGCACCTCAGCAAATTTCCGGCAACCCTTTCATTTGTGGAGTCGGCATGGGAGCGGTTATCATTCGACTCTCTGGTCATAAGAACAAGATGAATCCTTCCCATTTGCCGAACGAACCGCACACGTTGGCACGACGCTCCCCCCGGCAGCGTTTGTACCAATTTGGCGATGTTGTCTTCGAAAACGTCACCCGCGGCTTTGCCATCCTCGTCCTGGGCACCCTGCTGGCCATCCTGGTGTCGCTGGTGGTGACGAGCCTGCCGTCGCTCAAGGCGTTCGGTTTCGGGTTTCTGCTGTCCGACGAGTGGGACCCCGTGCGCGACCAGTTCGGTGCCCTGGTCCCCATCTACGGCACCCTGGTCAGTTCCTGCATCGCCATGCTGATTGCGTTACCTATCAGCTTCGGGATCGCCATCTTCCTGACGGAAATGTCTCCGACCTGGCTCAAGCGCCCACTGGGCACCGCCATCGAATTGCTGGCCGCCATTCCCAGCATTATCTACGGCATGTGGGGCCTTTTTGTCTTCACCCCCGTGTTTTCCAGAACCGTGCAGCCCCTGCTGATTGCCGTCTTTGGCCCCATTCCGGGCCTGGGCGCACTGTTCCAGGGCCCGCCCATGGGCATTGGCATGCTCACGGCGGGGATCATCCTGGCCATCATGGTGATTCCATTCATTTCTTCCGTCATGCGCGACGTCTTCGAGCTGGTGCCTGCCGTCCTGAAGGAATCGGCCTACGGCCTGGGGGCCACCACCTGGGAGGTGGTCTGGCGGGTGGTGCTGCCCTACACCCGCACCGGTGTGGTGGGGGGCATCATGCTGGGCCTGGGGCGCGCCCTGGGCGAGACCATGGCGGTCACTTTCGTGATCGGCAACGCGCAGCGCCTCAACCCGTCGCTCCTGGCGCCGGGAAACAGCATCGCCTCCTCGCTCGCCAACGAGTTCGCCGAGGCAGTGGGCGACCTGTACACCTCATCGCTGATCGAACTGGGGCTGATCCTGTTCCTCATCACCACGGTGGTGCTGGCCATCGCCAAATTGATGCTGCTGCGCATGGGGCGGCTGGAAGGAACGAGGAGCTGACGCATGCATCACGCGACGGCCTCGGCCAAAAAAGTGTACCGCGCGCGTCGGCGCACCAATGCCATCAACATGACCATGTCGGCGATGGGCATGTGTTTTGGACTGTTCTGGCTGGCCTGGATCATGATCACGCTGGTCAGCTACGGCTTTGCAGCACTGGACTGGACCCTGTTGACCCAGTCCACCCCGCCGCCGGGCAGCAACGGGGGGCTCGCCAATGCCATCGTGGGCAGCCTGCTGATGGCCGGCACGGCCACCCTGATCGGTACGCCCGTGGGCGTGCTGGCGGGCACTTACCTCGCTGAATACGGGCGTCGTGGCTGGCTGGCTCCGGCCACGCGTTTCATCAATGACATTTTGCTGAGCGCCCCGTCCATCGTGCTGGGGCTGTTCGTGTACACCGTCTACGTGGCGCGTGTGGGCCATTTTTCGGGTCTTGCGGGGGCGCTGGCCCTGTCGCTCATCGTCGTGCCGGTGGTGGTGCGTACCACCGACGACATGCTCAAACTGGTGCCGGACAGCCTGAGGGAAGCCGCCATCGCGCTGGGCGCGCCCAAGTGGAAAATGATTGCGCTGGTATCCTATCGGGCAGCGCGCACGGGCATTGCCACGGGGGTGCTGCTCGCCGTGGCCCGCATCAGCGGCGAAACGGCACCACTGCTGTTCACGGCACTGAACAACCAGTTCATGTCGCGCGACATGAATGCGCCCATGGCCAACCTGCCGGTCGTGATTTTCCAGTTTGCCATGAGCCCTTACGACGACTGGCACCGGATCGCCTGGGGCGGGGCGATACTGATCACCCTGAGCGTCCTGGGAATCAACATCCTGGCGCGCGTGCTGTTTCGACAAAACAATTCCTGAGGCTGCTGCCAGAGACCCCTGCCATGAGTGCCCGACACCAAGCTTCCGACCAGAACCTGCGCATCGCCATTCGCGATCTCAATTTTTACTACGGCAAGTTTCACGCCATCAAGAATGTCTCCATGGACATCCAGTCCAACAAGGTGACCGCATTCATCGGCCCTTCGGGATGCGGCAAGTCCACGCTGCTGCGCACCTTCAACCGGTTGCATGAGCTGTATCCGCAAAACCGTGCCACAGGCCAGATCCTGCTGGACGGACGCAACGTGCTCGACAGCAAGGTGGATCCCACCCTGTTGCGCGCCCGCGTCGGAATGGTGTTCCAGAAGCCCACGCCGTTTCCCATGTCCATCTACGACAACATCGCCTTTGGCGTGAAGCTGTATGAACGCCTCAACGCGCGCCAGATGGACGAGCGGGTGGAGTGGGCGCTGACCAAGGCGGCCCTGTGGAACGAAGTCAAGGACAAGCTCAACCAGAGCGGCAACGGGCTTTCGGGCGGGCAGCAGCAGCGCCTGTGCATTGCGCGCTGCATCGCCATCCGGCCCGAAGTGATCCTGCTGGACGAGCCCTGTTCGGCGCTCGACCCCATCTCCACGGCGCACATCGAGGAACTGGTGCATGACCTGAAATCTGATTACACCGTGGTCATCGTGACGCATAATATGCAGCAGGCGGCCCGGGTGTCGGATTACACGGCCTACATGTACCTGGGTGAACTGATCGAGTTCGATGAAACCGACAAGATCTTCACCAAGCCCACCCAGAAAGCCACGGAAGACTACATCACCGGCAAGTTCGGTTAAACATCCTCGTCGCGGAGAGTCCATGCGCAACAAGTTGATTGCAGGGAACTGGAAGATGCAAGGTTCCCTCGCGGGGAATCCGGCGCTGCTGCACTCGGTCGCCGCGGGCGCTGCCACGCTGACCACCGTCGCCATGGCGGTCATGGTCCCGTTTCCCTACCTGCCCCAAACCCAATCCCTGCTTTCCGGTTCGGCGTGCGCCTGGGGTGCCCAGGACGTCAGCGAGGAAGCCGCGGGAGCCTTTACCGGCGAGGTGTCCGTGGCCATGCTGCAGGACATGGGGTGCCGCTACGTCATCGTGGGGCACTCCGAGCGCCGGGCCCGCCACGGGGAGTCCGACGCGCGCGTGGCGGCCAAGGCGCATGCCGCCATCGAGGGCGCACTCACGCCCATCATCTGCCTGGGCGAGACCCTGGCCGAACGCGAGGCAGGGCAGACCCTGACCGTGGTACACCGGCAGCTCGACGCCGTCCTGGAAGGCGTCGGGGTGCGTCGCATGTCCCAGGCCGTGCTGGCCTACGAGCCGGTGTGGGCCATCGGCACGGGGCGCAGCGCCACCCCCGAACAGGTCCAGGAAGTCCACGCCGCACTGCGTTCCAGGGTGTCCAATGCCGACTGGGTGGTGGGGGCAGGACTACAAATTCTCTACGGAGGTAGCGTCAAACCTTCTAACGCGCTAGAATTGATGGGATTGCCTGATGTAGACGGTGCGTTGGTGGGTGGAGCTTCACTGGTTGCCGACGACTTTTTGGATATCGGGCGGGCTGCAGCAACAGCCTGATCGGATTGGTTTTTTGGGGATGCAAATGCTGGAAACTGCGGTGTGGCTGGTGCATATCTTGGCGGCAGTGGGCGTCATCGGGCTGGTATTGATCCAGCATGGCAAAGGGGCCGACATGGGCGCCGCTTTTGGCAGCGGGTCTGCCGGCGGGCTGTTCGGGGCTTCGGGCGCCAGTAATTTCCTGAGCCGCAGTACTGCCATCCTGGCCGCCGTGTTTTTTTCCACCAGCTTGTT
>JAJZRV010000108.1 GCA_021850135.1 Pseudomonadota bacterium | reverse complement strand
GAATTCCTGGCAGACAAGCCCCGTTTTTCCGACGTGGTGGACGAGTTTCTGGAGTTCGTGCAGGGCGCCGAGCTCGTCATCCACAACGCCGCCTTCGACATCGGGTTTCTCAACCACGAACTCAAGCAACTGGGGCGCGACCCCCTTTCGGCCTGTTGCCCCCAGGTGATCGACACCCTGATGGTGGCGCGCGAGCTGCACCCGGGCAAGCGCAACACCCTGGATGCCCTGTGCGAGCGTTACGGCATTGACAATTCCCGGCGCACTTTCCACGGCGCCCTGCTGGATGCCGAGTTGCTGGGGGACGTGTACCTTGCCATGACGCGCGGGCAGGAAACGCTCCTGATGGAGGCGCAGGAACAGGCGCCCGGGACGGTGAAGGCGGCGGTCCGGCGGCCCACCCAGCCGCTTCGCGTGCAATACGCCAGCCTGGATGAACTGGACGAGCATATGCAGCAGCTTGAAAAGATAGACCAGGCCAGCAAGGGCCAATGCCTGTGGAAGCAGGCCCTGCCTACGACGTCCTGACCAGTTCCAGGTAACGCGCGCCATCCAGTGGCGTGCCGTTGCGCTGGGCCTCCCAGATGACTTCGGCCAGGCACTCCAGAAGGTGATGGCGGGCGGCGTGTTCGTCCTTGAGCCGGGCGCACAGCTGTTCGTAGGCAGTGCGGATTCCGGGCGGCTGGTCAATGGAGAGCTGCTCCTCTATCGCAAGATGCAATCCCAGATGCAGGAATGGATTGGCCTCTCCCTGTTCCGGAAACCACTCGCGTTCCCGCGTGCGCTCCGGATGCGCAAGCAGGTCATGGTATTCGGGGTGGTGGCTCACGATTTCCCAGGCCATGCTCTCCAGCGGCGTCATCAGGGTCTTGTCCTGCTGCTTGCGCCAGACGTCAAAAAAGAACTGTCGTGCCTCGTCGCGGGACGGGTTAAACATGCTTTGCCCCATAGGCGCACAGGTCGAGCAGGACGCAGTGGCTGCAGTCGGGCTGGCGCGCCTTGCATACATAGCGCCCGTGCAGGATCAGCCAGTGGTGCGCATCCTGGCGAAATGCCGGGGGCACGGCCTTGAGCAGTTTCATTTCCACTTCCAGCGGGGTCTTTCCCGGGGCCAGGCCGGTGCGGTTGGCCACCCTGAAGATATGGGTATCCACGGCGATGGTGGGCTGCCCGAAGGCGGTGTTGAGCACTACATTGGCCGTTTTGCGGCCCACGCCGGGGAGTGCTTCCAGCGCGTCGCGCTGGCTGGGCACCTGCCCGCCATGCTGTTCCTCCAGGATACGGGCCGTGGCCATGACGTTGCGCGCCTTGGTGCGGTACAGCCCGATGGTCCGGATGGCTGCCTCGAAACGTTCAGGCCCCAGGGCCAGCAGGTCGGCGGGCGTGCGGATGGTTTTGAACAGCGGTGCGGTGGCGAGATTGACGCTTTTGTCGGTGGCCTGCGCCGACAGGATGACCGCCACCAGCAACTGGAAGGGGTTGGCGTAATGCAGCTCCGTGGTGGGATGGGGGTTGGCCGCCTGAAGCCGGGTAAACAGCGCAACGCGATCGGCGGGTTTCATGCTGCAGTGGCTCCCATCTCCTGCGCTGGGATCAGCGGAGCGGCGGGAATGAGGTCAATGCAGTCCACCGGGCAGGGGGCAAGGCAGCTTTCGCAGCCGGTGCAAAGATCGTGCAGCACGGTGTGCATCCAGCGCGATGCGCCCAGAATGGCATTTTCCGGGCAGGCCTTGATGCAGCGAAAGCAGCCGATGCATTCTGCTTCGCGGATCAGCGCCACCTGGGTGCGATCGCGCAGGGTGGGGTGCGGCGCCGCAAGGCTCATGCAAGCGTCTGCAGGATGTCGTCGATCAACCCCGGCCCCTTGTAGATCAGACCCGTGTACAACTGGATCAGGGAGGCGCCGGCGTCCAGCATGGCCCGGGCGCGCGCACCGCTGTTGATGCCGCCGACGCCGATGATGGGCAATGCGCCATCGAGCGCATGGGCCAGCCGCTGGACCACCGCAAGCGACATCTCGTGCAGGGGGGCGCCGCTCAAGCCTCCCGTTTCCTGGGCCAGGGGGTGCCCCGCGATGGCGTCGCGGCTGATGGTCGTGTTGGTGGCAATGACCGCATCGATGCCATGCGCGATCAGGAGCTTTGCGATGGCGTCGATCTGGTCCGGCGAGAGATCCGGCGCAATCTTGAGGGCAATGGGGACATAGCGCCCGGTCTGGTCGGCAAGCGTGCGCTGCGTGGCCTTGATGGCAGTGAGCAGGCGGGTGAGCTCGTCGCTGCCCTGAAGCTCGCGCAGGTTGCGGGTGTTGGGCGAGGAAATGTTGACCGTGACATAGTGCGCATGGGGGTAGACCCGACGCAGGGCCGCCACGTAATCGTCCACGGCATTTTCCATGGGCGTATCGAAGTTTTTGCCGATGTTGATGCCCAGGATGCCCTGGTAGCGCGTGCGCGCAACCTGTTGCAGCAGGTGTTCCACCCCGTTGTTGTTGAATCCCAGGCGGTTGATGACGCCTTCCACTTCGGGCAGGCGGAACACGCGGGGCTTGGGGTTTCCCGGCTGGGGACGCGGCGTGACGGTTCCCACCTCCACAAAGCCCACGCCCAGTGCACCCAGCCCGTCCAGGTACTCGGCATTTTTGTCCATTCCGGCGGCGATCCCCAGGGGGTTGGGAAAGGACAGTCCCATGACGGTGCGCGGTTGCACGATGCGTGCCTTGCCGGGCTGGACGAGACCACAACGCGCTGCGCGGGTGAGGGCTTTCAGGGTGAGGATATGGGCCTGCTCCGCATCCATCTGGAACAGGAGGCTTTTGGCCAGGGGGTAGAGCATCTAACGCGTCTCCGTGTCAGGAACAGGCAGCGGCGACCATTGCTGGCCAATCAGGCCCTGGAGCGGCTGGAAGTGAATTTTGTAGGCCATTTTCTGGCTGTGGCGAATCCAGTACCCCAGGTACAGCCAGGGCAGGCCGCGGCTTTTGCACTGCCCGATTTGCCACAGCACGTTGTAGGTGCCCAGACTGGCCCGGGGCAGGTCGGGATCGTAGAAGGTATAGACCGACGACAGCCCCTGGTCCAGTTCGTCAATGATGCTGACCATGCGCAGTGTGCCGGCCTCGCGAAATTCCACCAGGTGGCTGGGAATGGTGGATTGCAGCAGGAAGTGGATGTACTGCTCCTGGCTGTCCTGGTCCATGTCCCGTTCCAGGTGGCGGGACAACTGCTAGCGTGTGTACAGCGCGTAACGCTCCGGGCTGAAGCGCAGCGGCAGCTGGTGGGCCGTGAGCGCGCCATGACGGGTCCAGGCGCGGCGCTGGGAACGGTTGGGCTGAAAGGCATTGACGTCCACGCGCACCGGGACGCAGGCGTTGC
>JAJZRV010000107.1 GCA_021850135.1 Pseudomonadota bacterium | reverse complement strand
ATGGCCTGGATCTGTTCCAGGTTGTTGACGTTGAAGGCAGGCAGACCGTAGCCATTTTCGGCGGCATGGTCGAGCAATTGTCGCAGGGAGATGAGTGCCATGAATTTTCCTCAAGTTTTCCAAATTAGAGTGTTGCAGCTTGCGCCGGGGTCACCCCGAGGCGCGCCATGAGTTCCGCAAAGCTGTCGAGCACGGCATCCGGGCCGGACGAAGCAATGGATTCTCCATGATTGTACCCGTGGTTGAAAGCCCAGACAGCCACACCCGCATTGCGCGAGGCCTGCACGTCATTGCTGGAGTCGCCCACGAAGAGGGATTCTCCGGCGCTGACGCCGGCTTTCTCCAGGGCGAGCTGGAGCGGCTGGGGGCTGGGTTTTCCCTGGGGGGTGTCCCCGCCGGCCACCAGCACTTCAAAGGTCTGGGTCAGCCCGTGGCAGTCCAGGAGGCGCAGGGTGAGGCTGCGTTCCTTGTTGGTGACCACGCCCAGGCGGCAGCCCGATTGGTGCAGTCCCAGCAGGGCGTTTTTGACACCGGGATAGGGTTGGCTCATGCAACCCGTCACGTCGGCATAGTGTTGCAGGAAACGCGGGTAGAGGCAGGCGTAGCGCGCCGAAGACCGGATGTTGGCATCGCCGGTGGCCGCCTGCAACGCGTTGCCAAACAGCCAGGCGGTGCCCTTGCCGATCCAGTCGCGCACCTGCTGCACCGGGAGGGCAGGCAGGCCTTCCTCGCGCAGGGTGCGGTTGACCGCTTCCGCGATTTCGGCAGCGGTATCCACCAGCGTGCCGTCCAGGTCGAACATGATGAAACGGGGCAGGGGGGTCATGGTTCAGAAAGCCTTGCGCTTGGCATCCACGAGCTTCAGGATCATCGGCGTGAAGATCAACTGCATGGCCAGCCCCATCTTGCCGCCCGGAATGATGAGCGTATTGGGGCGCGTCATCCAGGAGTCGTGCAACATGGACAGCAGGTAGGGAAAATCGATGCCGCGCGGGTTGGCAAAGCGGATCACCACCATGCTCTCGTCGGCCGAGGGAATGTCCTTGGCGATGAAGGGGTTGGAGGTGTCCACCGTGGGTACCCGCTGAAAATTGACGTGGGTGCGCGAAAACTGGGGGCAGATGTGGCTGACGTAGTCCGGCATGCGGCGCAGGATGACGTCGGTGACGGCTTCCTGGGAGTAGCCGCGCAGTTTCTGGTCGCGGTGCAGCTTCTGGATCCACTCGAGGTTGATGATGGGGACCACTCCCACCAGCAGGTCCACCGGCGCCGCGATGTTGATCTTGTTGTCGGCGTACCCGCCGTGCAGTCCTTCGTAGAACAGGAGGTCGGTGTTGGCCTCGATGTCCTCCCAGGGGGTGAAGGTGCCGGGCTCCTGCTTGTAGGGGGCCGCTTCGCCGGCATCGTGCAGATAGCGGCGCACCTTGCCGGTACCCGAGGCGGCATAGGATTTGAAGAGGGTTTCCAGATCTTCCAGAAGGTTGGCGTCTGGGCCGAAATGGCTGAAATTGTCGTTGCCCCGGGCCTCCTGTTCCTTCATCTGGGCGCGCATGGCCGCCCGGTCATAGCGGTGGAACGAGTCGCCTTCCACCACCTGGGCATGGATGGCTTCGCGCCGGAAGATGTGCTTGAAACTGTTCATGACTGTCGTCGTGCCGGCCCCTGAGGAGCCCGTAACGGCAATGATGGGGTGTTTGCGGGACATGCGTAACCTCGCTGCGATAGGGGGAAATCAGGACCGGAACAGGCCGCGCTCGCTGAACAGGGGCGACTCGTAGGGTTTGTCCGTGCCGGCATCGTATTCGGCGTGATACTGCACCACCCGGTCCACCTCGTTGCGCGAACCCAGGATGACGGGAACGCGCTGGTGAATCTCGCCGGGCACGATCTCGAGGATGCGTTCGCGTCCCGTGCTGGCGCGGCCGCCGGCCTGTTCCACCACGAAGCCCATGGGGTTGGCCTCGTACATCAGGCGCAGGCGCCCGGGCTTGGTGATGTCCTTGGTGTCGCGCGGGTACATGAAAATGCCGCCGCGCATCAGGATGCGGTGCACTTCGGCCACCATCGAGGCAATCCAGCGCATGTTGAAATCGCGTTCGCGCGGCCCCGTCTTGCCAGCCTTGCATTCGCTGACGTAACGCGTGACAGGAGGCTCCCAGAAACGTTCGTTGGAGGTGTTGATGGCAAATTCGCTGGTGTCGGCGGGAATCTCGATATTGGGGTTGGTGAGGATGAAGTTGCCCACCTCACGGTCCAGGGTAAACCCATGGGTGCCCTTGCCCACGGTCAGCACCATCAGCGTGGCGGGGCCGTACAGGGCGTAACCTGCGGCCACCTGCTTGAGGCCGGGTTGCAGGTAATCGGCGGTGCGGGGCTCGCCCTTTTCGGGGGCATGCAGGATGGAAAAAATGGAGCCCACCGAGACGTTGCTGTCAATGTTGGAGGAACCGTCCAGCGGATCGAAGATGGCCAGGAAAGGCCCGCGCTTTTTCGGGGCCTTGATGGGAAAGGGTTCGTCCATTTCTTCCGAGGCCACGCCGGCCACAAGCCCCCCCTGTTCGAAGGTGTTGACGAAGGCGGTGTTGGAGAGGACATCCAGGGGCTTTTGCGTTTCGCCCTGGACATTGACGGTATCCAGCGTGCCGGTGGCCCCGCCCAGTGCGCCCTTGGCGCTCAGGGCGGCAATGGCCTTCACCGCCGCGGCCACGTCCACGAGGAGTGCTGCCAGGGCAGCGCCATCACGGGTTCCACTGACATTTTCTATCAGGAACTTGGACAAGGTCTTGCGCCCCAAATGCATGGATTTTCTCCCGTGGAATCGTTGTAATTTTACTCCGAGCCGCGCTTTTGCAGGCGTGCAGGTCGGATCATAGCCCCCGTTTGCTATAAGCAATACTCAGTAATTCTTATCGGGATAATAAGTTTTGCTCATGATCTGGCCCTCGCGGGAGCCAGCGGGGTTTCACGGATGGGCAGGTTCACCAGCGCGGCAAGCCCCGCCAGAAGGATATCCGTCACCCAGAGCGCGTCATAGTTGCCGTTGGCCGCAAAACCCACGCCGCCCAGCCAGGCACCGAAGAAACCGCCGATCTGGTGCGACAGCAGGGTCAGCCCGAAGAGGGTGGCCAGGTGGCGCGTGCCGAACAGCTTGCCCACCAGTCCGGCGGTGGGCGGCACGGTTGCCAGCCAGGTCATGCCCATGCCGGCCCCGAAAATGTAAAAGTTGATAGCGGTTTTGGGCGAGAGTAGAAACACGATGATCATCAGGGCGCGCAGGGCGTACATCCAGAACAGGATGTACTTCATGCGCATGCGGTTGCCCAGCCATCCTGCAAAGAGGCTGCCGAAGATATTGGCAAAGCCGATCAGGGCG
>JAJZRV010000106.1 GCA_021850135.1 Pseudomonadota bacterium | reverse complement strand
GATCCCCTCGATGCGCCAATGCAACGGCGCGTGCTTTCCACCATGCGCTCGCAGACCCAGCGCATGCAAAACCTCGTGGAGGAGTTGCTGTCCCTGTCGCGCCTGGAAAGCCAGCACGCCCCGGCTCCGGATTTACCCGTTCCCGTTGCCCCTCTGCTGCAACAGCTGTTTCAGATGGCCCGCCACCTCAGCGAAGGCCAACATGACATCGAGTGCCAATGCGACAGCAGCGACAGCATCCTGGGCTCCGAATCGGAACTTCTGAGCGCTTTCAGCAATCTGGTCACCAATGCAGTGCGCTACACGCCGCCGGGTGGCAAGATCATCCTGCAATGGCGCCGCGAGCGGGGGGACGGGGTCTTCTCGGTGCAGGATTCGGGAATCGGCATCGCCGCCGAGCACTTGCCTCGCCTGACCGAACGCTTTTACCGAGTGGATCGCGCCCGTTCCCGCGAGACCGGGGGCACTGGACTGGGGCTCGCCATTGTCAAACAGGTCGCAATGCACCATGATTCCAAGCTGGAAATTGCGAGCGAACCCGGAAAGGGCAGCACTTTTGCGTTTCGTGTCCCGTCCGGCCGCATCGGACCGGGACAGCCGGCCCATGCCACGGAAAAAGAAAACCCATACCTCTCAGAATCCTGATCCATGCCTGTGCGACAAGTCGAAATCATCAACAAACTGGGACTTCATGCCCGGGCTTCCGCAAAACTGACCCAAACGGCTTCCGCCTTCCCGTGCGACGTCACGGTGTCGCGCAATGGACGCCGGGTCAATGCCAAAAGCATCATGGGTGTCATGATGCTCGCTGCAACACGCGGCACCACCGTGACTCTCGAAGCCGAAGGCCCTGAAGCCGAAGCCGCGCTGGACGCCCTGACCACCCTCATCAACAACCGTTTCGACGAACCGGAGTAGGCATGAGCTTTTCGATGCATGGCATCGCAGTTGCTCAGGGAATCGCCATCGGGCGGGCCCATCTGTTCCTGCAAACCTCGCTCGAGGTGACGCATTACGCGGTCCCCGCGGAACGCCTGGACGCCGAAGTGCAACGCTTCGACCGGGCCATCAGCACGGTGCGGGACGAACTGCGAGAGCTGGAAAAACATATTCCTGCAGGGGCTCCGCCGGAATTTGCCGCCTTCCTGCAGCTGCATCTGATGATCCTGAACGACGAAACGCTGTCAGGCATCCCGCGCCGGCTCATTCTCCAGCAAGGCTGCAACGCAGAATGGGCGCTCAAGCAGCAAATGGATTCGCTCATCTCCCAATTTGAGGCGATCGAGGACAGCTACCTGCGTGAACGAAAAGAAGACGTGGTGCAGGTGGTGGAACGCGTCCTCAAGGCGCTGAGTGGACAACCCACGACGCTCGAGGCGGATCACAAGGCGGACGGCGAGAGCATCCTGGTGGCGCACGACCTGAGCCCGGCCGACATGATGGTCTTCAAGCAGCACGCCTTCCAGGCCTTTGTCACGGACATGGGGGGGGCCACTTCCCACATGGCCATCGTTGCACGCAGCCTGGGCATTCCGTCCGTGGTCGCCCTGCACCATGCGTGGGCCATGATCAGGGAAGGCGAACTCATCATCGTGGATGGCATGGCCGGGGTGATCATCGTAAACCCCGATCCGCTGATTCTTTCCGAATACCGGCTGCGCCAGGAACAATGGCACATCGAGCGCCAGAAACTCAAGAGGCTGCGCACCACCCGCCCCACCACCCTGGACGGAACCGACATCTCCCTGCTGGCCAACATCGAGCTGCCCGAAGATGTGGATGGCGTCAAGAAAAGCGGCGCCACCGGCATCGGTCTGTATCGCAGCGAGTTTCTTTTCATGAATCGCAGCGATCTGCCCGGCGAAGAAGAACAATTCAATGCGTATCGAAGGGTTGCCGAACAATTGCGAGGCCAGGTGGTCACGATCCGGACGCTGGACATCGGCGCCGACAAGCCGATCGAACAGGCTCCGAAAACGCACACCCTGAACCCGGCGCTGGGATTGCGGGCCATTCGTTACTGCCTGTCAGAACCGCGGGTTTTCCTCACGCAATTGCGCGCGATACTGCGCGCATCCCGCTTCGGCAACGTACATTTGCTTCTGCCCATGCTGTCCACGGGCACGGAGCTGACCCAGGCGCTGGCTTTGCTCGAACAGGCCAAGGCGGAACTGCGAGTGGAAGGCATTCCTTTCAAGGAAGACATGCCGGTGGGGGGGATGATCGAAGTCCCGGCTGCCGCGCTCGCCTTGCCCGTCTTCATCGGGAAGCTGGATTTCCTTTCCATTGGCACCAACGACCTGATCCAGTACACCCTGGCCATTGACCGTGCCGACGACAGCGTGGCCCATCTCTACAACCCGATGCATCCGGCCGTGCTTTACCTGGTGGCCAATACCATCCGGACGGCGCAAAAGGCCGGCATTCCGGTTGCCGTATGCGGTGAAATGGCGGGAAATCCCGCGCTTACCCGCCTGCTGCTGGGGTTTGGACTGCGTGAATTTTCCATGCACCCGGCGCATCTGCCGGAGGTCAAGCAGATCATCCTCAAGACCAGCCTGCCGGATCTCAAGCCCTGGATCAGGAAAATCCTGCAGACCTACGATACGGACCGCCTGGAAGAACTGATGCTGCGGCTCAATCTGCAGAGCTGCTGATGCCTTCCCCGTAGCGTGCCCGGTATTCCGCCATGCGTTGCCGTTCCCCGGCCAGTGCCGGATCTTGTGCAAGATAATCCATGAGATGGTCGAGCGTGGCAATGCTGAACACCGGCATTCCGAAATGCGCCGTCACTTCCTGCGCTGCCGATAGCGGCGTGCTGCCCCGCTCCATGCGGTCCAGCGCTGTGACGACGCCGACCGGCGTGGCTCCAGCTGCCTGCAGCAGCGCCACGGATTCGCGCACGGAAGTTCCCGCGGAAATCACGTCGTCCACGATCAGGGCGCGCCCCACCGGATTGGCGCCGACCAGCGCCCCACCTTCGCCATGGTCCTTGGTTTCCTTTCGGTTGAAGCAGAAAGGCGTATCCCGTCCCCGTTGGGCCAGCGCGATGGCGATGGCTGCCGCCAGCGGAATGCCCTTGTAGGCAGGACCGAAGAGAAAATCGAACGAGATGCCGGAAGCCAGAATCGCATCCGCATAAAACTCTGACAGCGCGTGCAGCGAAGCGCCCGTATTGAAAAGCCCGGCATTAAAAAAGTAAGGCGAAACCCTGCCCGCTTTGGTCTTGAAACTGCCAAAGCGGATCACCTGGTGCTCTATGGCAAAGGCAATGAAACGGGCGTGAAAATCTTTCATGGGAATGGTCCGGCAGAAGTGGGGGGAGCATACCACGTCCGGGCTTGCGTCGGCATTCCCTCGCGGGGCATGATGCGACATGCCGTTCGACAGCATGCGCAAACACCTGCCCCTTCTTTCCAGCAGCCACCTGAGAACCGTCCTT
>JAJZRV010000105.1 GCA_021850135.1 Pseudomonadota bacterium | reverse complement strand
GATCCACGGATGCCCGGCTTCAAACAGCATGGTGAGCATCTTGCGCCACAGCTGCACGGCAGGAATGCGTTTGAACAACCGGATCTCGCCGCGGGCCGCGCGTGCCTCGTGGGCAAGGTAGGCGGCCTCGAAGGCCTGGCCGAAGCAGTCGTGCAGGTCGGGTGTGTCCACCGGCGAGAACAGCGTCCATTCGGCGTTTTGAATCACCCGCTGCATGAAGAGGTCGGGAATCCAGTGCGCCGTGTTCATGTCGTGGGTGCGGCGCCGGTCGTCTCCCGTGTTCTTGCGCAGGTCGAGAAAATCCTCGATGTCCAGGTGCCAGGTTTCCAGGTAGGCGCAGACGGCCCCCTTGCGTTTGCCGCCCTGATTGACGGCGAGCGCCGTGTCGTTGACCACCTTGAGAAAGGGGATCACGCCCTGGCTTTTGCCGTTGGTGCCCTTGATGCGGCTGCCCAGGGAACGGACCGGCGTCCAGTCGTTGCCGAGCCCCCCGGCATATTTTTGCAGCAGGGCGTTTTCCTTGATGCCCTGGTAGATCCCGTCCAGGTCGTCTGACACCGTGGTCAGATAGCAGGAGGATAACTGGGGGTGGAGGGTGCCGCTGTTGAAAAGGGTCGGCGTCGAGCTCATGAAATCGAAGCGGGACAGCAGGTGGTAGAACTCGATGGCACGCTGCTCACGCTGGACTTCGTTCAATGCCAGCCCCATGGCCACGCGCATGAAGAAGGTCTGGGGCAGCTCGATGCGCCGCTCATCAAGGTGGAGGAAGTAGCGGTCGAACAGGGTTTGTAGCCCCAGGTAATCAAACTGCAGATCCCGGTCCGCTGTCAGGGCCTGACCCAGTACTCCGAGATCGTATTCGCGCAGGCGCGGGTCCAGCAGTTCGGCTGCGACGCCCTGTTGAACGAGTTGCGCCAGCGCCTCGGGATAGGCTGCGGCCATGGCCTGCTGGTCCATGTCCCGGCCCAGCACGTCCACGCGCGCAATGCGCAGCAACAGGCGTGCCGCCACCTTGCTGTAATCGGGTTCCTGTTCGATCAGGGTGCGTGCCGCAAGGACCAGGGCGTGGCGCACCGCGTCGAGGGGCACGCCGTCGTACAGGTTCTCCAGCGTCAGTCTGAGCACCGCCTCCGGGTCCACATCGGTCAACCCTGCACAGGCTTCCCTGCATGCGTCGAGCAATGCCTGCTGGTCCAGCAAGTGGCGCCGCTCACCATCCTGCACATGCAGCGCGCTGGCATGCGCGGGCGCTACGAGGGCAGCTTCGACGGCACGGGCCTCGGCGCGCTTTTCGCGATAGAGCACATAGGCTCGGGCCACATCGTGTTCGCCGGAGCGCATCAGGGCCAGTTCCACCTGGTCCTGGATGTCCTCGATGTGCACGATCCCGCCTGCGGGCAGGCGGCGCGTCAGGGCATTCACCACCGTATCGGTGAGGCGTCCGACCTGGTCGCGGGTCCTGGCCGAAGCCATGGCCTGTTGCCCTTCCACTGCAAGGAAGGCCTTGGTCAGGGCAGTGGCAATTTTCTCCGCATGGAACGGGACGATGGCGCCGTTGCGGCGAATGACTTCCAGACCGGCATCCTGGAGGTTGGGGGCGATGGCAAGTTGCGCAGATGACATGTGGTTCTCCTCGGGTTTGCGGCACGGGAGAACCGGAAGATGGATGGCGGCGTACGCCGGGGGGGGCCGGACAACGCTGCTGTCGTCATCGTCCCCGGAGACACCCCGCCCCATTCAGACAAAGATCAATCGAAGGCAGGTCTCCTGGCTTTCGGGTCATCGTCTTCTGCCGGCCTTCCCGGAATCATCCAGTGGCATGAGGAAGCAGAAGACTCGCCGATCACAGTTGCGGGGGCAGCTCCGGATTTTCCGGATTCCCTTTTAATCCCCAAGCGGGGAACCATCTGGGCGGCAATGTAGCAGCCGCCCAATTTCCGTGTCAATGGATTTTGCGGTACCTATAGTAAATTTATTTATCATGCCCCCCAGATATTGTGGTTTTTTCCCGCATCTGTCGGGCTGCGGCCACCATGCGCGACAGGGCTTCCAGGGTTTCCGGCCAGCTCCGGGTCTTCAGCCCGCAATCGGGATTGACCCACAGGTGCGCCGCAGGAATCACGGTGGCGGCCTTTTCCAGCAGGCGCACCATGTCCCCGGTGGCTGGGATACGGGGAGAGTGGATGTCATAGACTCCCGGCCCGATTTCATTGGGGTAGTGAAATTGGCCAAACCCCTGCAACAGCGCCATGTCGGAACGGCTGGTTTCGATGGTGATGACGTCGGCATCCAGCGCGGCGATGTCGGGCAGGATGTCGTTGAATTCCGCATAGCACATGTGGGTATGGATCTGGGTGTCGTCAGCCACGCCGCATGAGGCAATGCGGAATGCGTGGCAGGCCCACTGCAGGTAATCCGTCCATTGATCCTGGTGCAGGGGCAGCCCTTCGCGCAATGCGGGCTCGTCAATCTGGATGATGCCGATGCCGGCCCGTTCCAGATCGCGCACCTCGTCGCGTACGGCGAGAGCAATCTGCAGCGCGGTCTGCGCACGGGGTTGGTCGGTCCGGACAAAGGACCATTGCAGGAGGGTGATGGGTCCGGTGAGCATGCCCTTCACGGGTTTTTGCGTGAGGCTCTGGGCGTACTTGGCCCAGCCCACGGTCATGGGTGTGCGGCGGTAGACGTCGCCGTAAATGATGGGAGGCTTGACGCAGCGTGACCCGTAGGATTGCACCCAGCCGTGGGATGATAAGGCAAACCCCGCGAGTTGTTCGCCGAAGTATTCCACCATGTCGTTGCGTTCGGCTTCGCCATGCACGAGCACGTCGAGCCCCAGGGCTTCCTGGCGACGGAGGGTCAGTGCAACTTCGGCCTCCATGGCCTGATGGTACTGGGCGTCGTCCAGGGCGCCGCGTCGGTGTGCGGCACGTGTGGCACGGATGGCGCTGGTCTGAGGAAAGGATCCGATGGTGGTGGTGGGAAACAGCGGAAGCCCAAAGCGTTTGCGCTGCAGGGCCTGACGTACGGCAAACGGACTGCTGCGACGATCGGCCCCGGGCGGCAGCGTGCACAAGCGTCCCGCAACCAGGGCGTCGTGCACGCGGGGACTGGACTGCCGGCTTGCCAGGGCTTGCCGGCCTGCCTCCCACTGTGCCGCAACCCGGCTCTCGCCGGTGCGCAGCGCCTGTGCCAGCGTATTCAGCTCAGCCAGCTTCTCCTGGGCAAAGGCAAGCCAGGAAAGCAATTCCGGATCGAGATGGGTTTCCTGGGCAAGGCTGATGGGCACGTGCAGCAGGGAACAGGAGGGCGCGAGCCAGAGGGTGCCGCGGCGCTGCTGGAGAAGGGGTTTGAGGCGCGCCAGCGTCGCGTCCAGATCGGTGCGCCAGATGTTGCGGCCGTCAATGAGTCCTGCCGAGAGTATCTTGTCCTCCGGCAAAGATC
>JAJZRV010000104.1 GCA_021850135.1 Pseudomonadota bacterium | reverse complement strand
ACGCGCCTTCCCGAGAGCAGCCAGGGCCGGATCTCCTACCGATTTTTTGCAGCTCTCCCCGGAAAAATAGGCCGCCAGGTTTTCCATGTCCGAGCCGCTCAGTCCGGCAGCCATGCCGGACATCATTTCGTTGGCACGGGTCCCCGCCTTGAACGCCTGAAGCGACTTGAGGAGATACCCTGCATGCTGCCCCGCGAGATTGGGCCATTCGGGGTTGACGCTGTACCCGGCAGGGCCGTGGCAGGCCGCACACTGTGCCGCCAGGGTTTTGCCCGCCTGGGCATTTCCTTTTGGCGCTGCCGGCAATTCGGAGAAGTTGATTTTCGGTTCGTGTGGATCGTGACAGGAGCCGCAGTCGGCGGTCCCTGAATGTGCGGCCAATGCCACCTGGCGCTGCGCTGCCGGGCGCCCGGGCATGGCTTCATGACACTGAATGCAGAGGGTCTTGTCCTTGGGCAGGGACGATTGTCCGGACAGGGCCCCTTTATCCGTGAGAACGGCTGCATGCGAACCGAGGGCGATCCGCTCGTCAAGACTGGGGGTGGCCACCTTTGAAGGATGCGGACCGACCGGCCCATGGCAAACTTCGCATACCACGTGTTTCCCTGCGGAAGGATTATTGTGCGGGCTGCCCTCCCAGGCTGCATATTGTTTCTGGTGGCAGGATTTGCAATAGGCGTTTCCGCGGAACCGGGGTGCATCACCCGCGATTTCCGCAACGGAATCGCCACGGTAATGGCCGTAGCGATAATACGACTTGTCCGTGAAATAGGCCTTGGCACCCAGGGCCGCAGCAGCTGCTACGACCACCAGGAGCATGAGGCGAACAATGTGCTTTGGCATGCCCTTCTCCGAAGTTGTATTGGAGCTGAAGAAAGGCTAGAAGAGATTTGTGGTAATTACATTGAGAACACGCAATCGCAACATTGATATTTCGCAATCGGCTTTTTTTGAAGGCGAAATTTGAAGGCGAAAAAATATTGAACTTAATTGAGGCAGATCAAAACGCGACAGTGCGGAAGCGCCTAGTATGTCAAACATTAGCTGGGCCTGTGTCTTGATGCCAGCGTAACGGTCCCCCTCAAGCACAGGCAGCCCCCGCTCAACGCAATGGGGTTGCCTGTGTTCTTTTCCTTTTTCCTGAATTTCCGGAGCATCCCGGGAAAAAAACAGCAGGCGCTCAGAAACGTTGCCTCACCCTGCTCTCCAGCGCTGGCATTGACGCTGCACCACTTCGGGAAACGATCGGGTCAAGGCGTGTTCATCACGCAACAGCGTTGCATCACTGAAGCCTGCACGCAATCCCTGCAGCAATTCGGCACAGGCGCCTTCTGCTCCCAGCGCCACGGCATGGGCCTCGATTTTTGAAAACGTGCCAACCAGCTCATCCGCCAGCGAACGGTGCTCGTTGGTTTGCGGATCCACATAGATGCCCAGGCTTCCAAACCGGCAAGCCTGAAAGCGGTTGAAGGTATAGACCAGGTAATCGCCTTCTCCCGGCATGAATGGCCGCTCCACTATCAGGTAGCGCGCCACCGACTGGATGAAAGCGGCCAATTGGGCTGCACGGCCAATGGTCAACGGCGTATCCATGACACGCACTTCAACCGTTCCGAATTCCGGCTTTGGTCGGATGTCCCAGTAAAAATCCTTCATGCTTTTCACGACACCCGTGTTCACCATGGACTCGAAATAAGTCCCGAAATCCTCCCAGGTTTCCACGAAAGGGGCGCGTCCACTCAAAGGGAAGGCAAACACGGAATTCAGGCGTGCCGAGTGAAAACCGGTATCGTGCCCCTGGACAAAAGGAGACGAGGCGCTCAGGGCGATGAAATGCGGCACGTACCTCGACAGCCCATGCAGGAGGTACAGCGCCAGATCGGCATCAGGGCAACCGACGTGCACGTGCTGCCCGAAGATGGTGAACTGCTTGGCAAGATATCCGTACAGGTCCGAAAGATAGTCGAAGCGCTCGGTCGGAGAAATTTTCCGTTCGCTCCAGTGCTGGAAACTGTGGGTTCCGCCTCCGGCGATGCCGATATTGAGGCTGTCGGCGCACGAAACCAGCGCGTCGCGGATTTCCTCAAGCTGATCAAGCACCTCGGCATGGCGGTGGCAAACACCGGTGGCAATTTCGATCATGCTCATGGTGATTTCGGGTTTGATGTCCCAGGTGGCGCCTTTCCGGGACAAAAGCCGCAAAAGATCCGGGGCGGATCCCACCAGGTCATAGTCATGAGTGTTAACGAGCTGCAGCTCAAGCTCGACACCCAGGGTCAATGCATCGGATTGTGCGAACGAACCGAGTCCCATCACCGCCCTCCTTCGCGCGTTTCACCCGCCTTGCGCAAGGCCCACTGGACTGCAATGGCACCGACAATCTCCAGCACGACCATGAGGGTGAGCACCACGGAGGCCGCTTTGTCGCCAAAGGCCGGATAAATGAGGCGAACATCCTGGACCAGCAGCAAGGCCAGCGCCGCCATGGGTGAAAGCGCAACCCCCACCAGCAGCGACTGCTTCAAACTCAGGCCGCTTATCGGCCCAAACGCCACCACGCCGCACCCTTTCGCCAAGGCGCGCACCAGCAGCAAGGCGCCTGCCGTTCCGCCCCCAATGAGAAGGTCATGCCAGGTCACCGCTGCCCCTGTCAGCACAAACAGCAGGATGAACAGGACCGCTCCGGCCGTGCCGAAATAGCGGGGCCACAGATGCGGCCGGGGATCGATGAATTTGACCATGATGCCGCCCACCAGCGGGGCAAGTCCTGAAGGAAGGTTCAGGGCTTCCAGGGCCGCCAGCGTGAGCAGCAGGAGAGCGAAAAGGAGTGCCCCGCCCTGCTCGTCGGAAAAATCGAAGTAACGCCGCAGCAGCTTGAAAGCAATGGCCAGGGCCGCTCCCATGCCAAACGAGCCCAGCACCAGATAGAGCGGATGCATGACGGCAAGCACCCAGTCTTCCTTGAATGCGCCATGCAGACCGCCGATGATGAGTTTGGACGCGATGATGGCGTAGATCGTATTCAACGCGGTCATGACCAGAATGCGCTGTGAAACCTGCCCCTGCGCCTGCAGCTCTGCCGCAACGCGCATGACCACCGCCGGCGAAGTCCCCATCGCGATGGCCGCGATAACCGCCGACAGCTTGCCTTCCACGTGGAATACGAACAGCAGCAGTCCGAACGTCGCTGCGAACGCAAGGCCTGATTCCAGCAGGCTTCCGGCCACCACCCAAAGGTTGGTGCGAAGCCAGCGCAGGTTGACCTGCACGCCCAGCTCAAAGAGCAGCAGGGCCAGAGCCAGGTCGATCAGCATGCGGAAACGCAGCATGTCCTGTCCGGCAAACCACCCAAGGCCCATGGGGCCCAACAGCAGGCCTGCCAGCGCGTAGCCGGCAATGCGCGGCAACCGGATGAAACGACGCAATGCCTCGCTGACGAGAATGGCCCCAAACAGGGCCAATGCGAGGCGCAGT
>JAJZRV010000031.1 GCA_021850135.1 Pseudomonadota bacterium | reverse complement strand
CAGGGACGACTACCTAGAGTCTTCACACGCTCGTTCCTGAATTATTTGGAAAGAACTAAGGCTAACGCAGCTCCACCTCGAATTTCACACTAAATTTCGGATACTCAAATCTTCTTGCCTCTGGCCTTAATAAGTTTCTCAATTGAAACAACAAGTTCCCAGTGCCCTGCTTTGTCCATAATGGCGCGCGAACCGTCATTGAGAACTGTCGGCAGTTTTACAACCACCGTCGACCCCATAGCGCACTGGGTTATCGGACGCCATCCCAGCCCCGCTTGGAAAATGCGCAAATTGGCGTTCAACTCACAGCCTGATTGGCTACAAAATCGGTACTCAGGTCGGTTGGCTTCCTCGTCTAGGGATAAATGGTTATCCTTGAGCCATGTGAGTACGATCATGGCGTGCCACGGAAAGCAGTAGTCGGCAGTGGGCCTCCGGCGAAATAGAAGTCCCAAAACAAGCGGTGAAATATCGTCAAAAATCGGCGCTAAATGTGATTTATGTTGCCAATTGCATTTTTATAACATCCTGATTAACAAATAATAATGACGTTTTACGACGTCTGTTGACGAACTATATAATACAACAGGTATGCATTCGGGACGAGGAGTCGGAGGTTCGAATCCTCTCACCCCGACCATCATTTTTCATGAGCAAACCAATTCGTCTGACCCAATACAGCCACGGCGCCGGTTGCGGCTGCAAGATCTCCCCCCGCGTGCTGGATATCATCCTTGCCGGCAGCGGCGCCCAGCATATGGATCCAAAACTCTGGGTCGGCAATGCTTCGCGGGACGATGCCGCGGTCTACGCCATCGACGAGGAACGCGGCCTCGTCTCCACCACCGATTTTTTCATGCCCATCGTCGACGACCCTTTCGATTTTGGGCGCATTGCCGCGACCAACTCGATCAGCGACATCTACGCGATGGGTGGTGACCCCCTCATGGCCATTGCCATCCTGGGCTGGCCCATCGATGCCTTGCCTCCGGAAGTGGCCCGCGAAGTGGTTCGTGGCGGCCATGCCGCGTGCCACGAGGCCGGCATTCCGCTTGCGGGAGGACACTCCATTGATGCTCCAGAACCCATCTTTGGGTTGGCCGTCACCGGCGTCGTCGAGAAGCGCTTCCTCAAGCGCAATGACACCGCGGAAGTGGGTTGCATGCTCTATCTCACCAAGCCGTTGGGCATCGGCATTCTCACCACCGCAGAGAAAAAGGGCCTCCTGCGCACCGAAGATGCCGGTGTGGCGCGCGATCTGATGTGCATACTGAACAAGCCGGGCAGCCGCTTTGGAAAGTTGCACGGCGTGCGCGCCATGACAGACGTCACCGGCTTTGGGTTGTTGGGGCATCTGGTGGAAATGGCCGATGGCAGCGGGGTGACGGCACGTCTTCATTACGATGCCGTGCCCAGGCTCGACCGTCTCGATTATTACCTGGAACGGGGCGCCGTTCCCGGAGGAACCCTGCGCAATTTTGACAGCTATGGAGAGCGCATCTCTCCGCTCTCCGAGTCGCAAAAGCATCTGCTTTGCGATCCACAGACCAGCGGTGGCCTGCTGGTGGCGGTGGATGCGGCGGGGGAAGGCGAGTTTCTCTCTGTGGCCACCGAACTGGGTTTGCATCTCTCGCCCATCGGCGAACTGATTTCCAGACAGCGCCACGCCATCGAGGTGGATTGATGCGCGACGACAGCGCCGACTACCGTACGCTGTTTCTCAACGATCTGCCCCTGATGGACGTGCGTGCCCCGACGGAATTCGGCAAAGGGGCCTTTCCGCACACCGTCAACCTGCCCTTGATGAACGATGTCGAGCGGCAAAAGGTGGGCACCTGCTACAAACAACACGGCCAGCAGGCGGCGCTGGATCTGGGTCACCGTTTGGTTTCGGGCGCGCTCAAGGCCGAGCGCATCGCTGCCTGGGCGGCCTTCGCGCGCGTCAACCCACAGGGCTACCTGTATTGCTTTCGGGGCGGGCTGCGCTCGCAAATCGTCCAGCAGTGGCTCAAGGAAGCCGGTGTGGCCTATCCGCGCGTGATCGGCGGCTACAAGGCGATGCGCAGTTTCCTTATCGAAACCATCGAAGCCGCGGTTTCCGAGTGCGGTTTCGTTCTGGTGGGGGGGCTTACCGGCACCGGCAAGACCGAGGTGCTGGCGCAACTGGATAATGCGCTGGATCTGGAACGGCACGCCCATCACCGGGGATCCAGCTTTGGCAAGCAGGTCACGCCGCAGCCGTCGCAGATTGATTTTGAAAACACGGTGGCGATCGATATGCTCAAGCAACGCGCCATCGGTCGCGGACAGTTTGTCGTGGAGGATGAGGGACAGATCGTCGGCAGCTGCTCCGTTCCGTTTTCCTTTTATCAGGGCATGCAGCGCTCTCCCCTGGTCTGGCTGGAAGACAGCATGGAAGGGCGCGTGGCGCGCATTCTTCGCGACTACGTCATTGACCTGCACAAGGCATTCGTTGCGCACTACGGCCACGAACAGGGCGGCACAGCCTTTGCCGAACGGCTGCGTCACAGCCTGTCCAGTATCGCCAGGCGCCTTGGCGGCGAGCGCTACCAGCGTCTGTCGCGAATCATGGACGCTGCCCTGGAAGAACAGGCGCGCTGCGGTGCGGTGGATCTGCATCGCGGCTGGATCGAAGGGTTGCTGCATGAGTATTACGACCCGATGTACGCCTTCCAGCGCGAACGCAAGCGTGACAGAATCGTGTTCAGCGGCGGGCAGGGCGAAGTGCTCGAGTATCTGCGGCAACGCTAGCCCGGGACGGGGGAGAACATTTCATGCGCCGGCATCCAGACCTATTGGGAAAATTGTTGTTGGGGGCGCTCGTGCTTGGCCTGGAGGCCAGCGGGGCCGATTTCAATAGGGCTGGATGGCGCCGTTGATGATCCTGACCCGGCTGCCCACGCTGAAAGCCTGATTGGCCTGTTGCGTGACGGTGCGCGTGCGGCCGTCATCCATGCGGATAGTCACTTCATGCACCTGCGTGGCTTTGGCGCGTTTTTCAATTTCGCTGCCTGCATAACCGCCGCCCACGGCACCCGCAATCGTGGCAAGGTCCTTGCCGGAGCCACTGCCCACCTGGTGCCCCAGGATGCCGCCGACAATGCCTCCTGCCACGACGCCCAACGCGCTGCCTTCACCCTGCTTTTCAACCAGACGGATCGAAGTGATCACGCCGCAATCGGGGCATACGGTTTGCTGGATCGGACCGGGGGGCACCTGCTGGGCAATCGGGCCGGGCGGCACCTGCCGTGTCGAGGGTTGTGGCAGGGGGCCGAGGAGGGGCTGGGGCCTTGCGGGCGCGCCGGGTCTTTCGGCAGGCTGCATCCTGTCCTGTGCCGTTTCAGGGGGCAAGGGGTCGGTGCCTGCATTGCGCTTGGGGAGCAGGCCGGTCAGTGCGGCGATCCCGACCAGGCTGAAAAGAATCACGGCCACGGACGCGGCAATGACGAAGGGGCTGGTTTTTTTGATGGGTTCGATCATGTTGGAACTCTCCTTATGCATTCGCAGGGCGGTGCGGGCCAGGAATGCGCTTTTGTGATGATTGCGGTGGCCGTCATTTTCCCAGTGGACTTCCTGCCGATTTCTCGCTGAGAACCTGCTCCACGGTTTTTTTGATGTCGTCCGCCGAAGGGGACTTGAGTGTGAAGTAGAAGCTCGTGGCGCCGACCATGAAACTGATGATCGTGATGACGTAGGCCCGGTAAGTCTGTCTTTTTACCTTTTCCTGTTCGGCCTTGAGTTCGACGTATTTGTTCAGCGTGGTCGTAATGGGCAAAAGAATGTGTTTGTCGGCGGGATCGTTGGTGTGATCGATGAGCTTGACGATACGGGTCAGCGAAGGCTTCACCTCATCGGGAAGGTCGTCGAACGCTTCCTCCTTTTCAAAATCCGAAACCAGGGTTTTCAGGATTGCATAGGAAGTGGGATCGTTGGCGTCGGTATAGAGTTTATAGATGACGTCGCTGCTGCTCTTGGGGGAGAGATCAAACCCCCTGCCGATATGGATGATGTCTTTGGCCGACAGGCTGACATTGGCTGCAAGCTTCTTGTTGACGTTCTCCTTCAGCTTTTCCATGTTCCTTCGGCGCTGGATCGTCGTCCAGGAAAGGAAAATGATGCCGCCGACGATCAATAAGGGATAGAAGGCCGTCATGAACAGGGTGGTCCAATCAGTCGTCATGGGCATGCTCCTTAATTTGAATCCCCTTATTCAATATGTGAAAACATCCCATATTGTACAGGAAATTCACCCCCCTTGACGCACTTTACCCCTGGAGATCAATGGGCGCTACAGAGCAGATCGCTGTTTTTTTCCCCGGTGACCGTCATGCTTTCCAGCCCCGCAATGACCTTGAGGCTGGCTTCTTCCATGCCGGCAACGCCTTTGAGCATGCGAGGTGCATCCTGGGCCGCGTGCGCACGCAATGCGTCTATGGCGCAGCGGTGTACCTGGATGTGCGGCGCTTCGATTTCCTGGTAGCCCGCCAGTTTCGAGAAGCATTCCCGGCCTTCGCCCTCGTAGTACCATTTGCCCAGCCGGCAGTCGGTGTGGCTGGCGAAGTGGCTTTCCGTTTCGTCAGACAGCCCGAACAATACCTTGTAAATCCTGAACTTGAAGATCAGGTGGTCCACCTTGGCCAGTTCGCAAAACCCCCGCAGCGCCGAGGCGGCAATGGCCTTTTCCATCGTGGCGGACAGGTCGAGCAGTTGCCTCATGGTTCCCGCCGCCGATTGGCCATCCCTGCTGAAGGTTTCGGACTGGTCGGCCAGGACCTTGATCTGGTCCCGGCTCGCTGCGCTGTCGCCGCGGATATGTTCGACCAGGGTGGAAATCTCGGTGGTGGCATGGGTGGTGCGCTCGGCGAGTTTTCTGACTTCGTCCGCCACGACGGCAAAGCCCCGGCCCTGTTCGCCTGCGCGCGCAGCCTCGATTGCTGCATTCAGCGCAAGCAGGTTGGTCTGGTCGGCAATTTCCTTGATGAGCTGGATGATTTTGCTGATTTCCTGGGCGCGGGCATCCAATGCGCCGATCTGCACCGCGGCCTGGTGCGAATTGCCAGCCAGGTCGGAGAGATTGACGGCAATCCGTTCGATGGCGGTACGACTGGTCAGTGAAACGCCTTGCGCGTCCAGTGCGTGGTCCTTTTCCACGTGCATGGCATTGGCGAGGCTGGCAAGACTGCCCTGGACGTCGGTGAGGGACTGGCCGAAGGTGTGGAGGTGCTTCGTCAGCCCCTGAAGGCGCGCCAGTTCGGCTCGTGAATCCCGTTCCTGCATTGCAACTGACTGAATCTGGGCGGTTTGCGCTTCAATCAAGCGGTCGCGCTCAGCGATCTGAAGTTCGAGTTCCCGAATGCGTCGTTGCTGTTCCTTGGCCTTTCCGTTTCCAAATAACACCGTCCTGCTCCCTCAACCGCTGCGTGATCGAAGGCCGCATGATACGCGATGTTATTTTTCCGTGAATAGTCAGAGTGAACTACGTGCGCCAGGCATCGATGAAGGGCAGGACGGCCGAAAGGAAAAGCTCGGGTTCCTGCAGCTGCGGGACATGGGCGCACCCGGCAAGGATTTGCAGTTGCGCCTGGGGCAGGCCTGCGGCCAGTTCATGGGACATCGCCGGCGGCGTGGCTTCATCGTATTCGCCTGCCAGCACCAGGGTCGGGATATGGAGCGAGCCCAGTTCGGGCCGCAAGTCCAGGGTGGCCAGCGCGGCGCAGGCCTGGTGGAAAGTTTGTGGATCCACTGCAAGAAATCGCTGCCGCCGTTCCGCGATCAGTGCCGGATGGGCGGACTGGTACTCGGGGGAAAACAGGCGGCGCATGGCAACGTCGGCGATCGCCGAGAGTCCCTTTTCCTTTGCGGCCGCCGACATGTTGCGAAATGCGGCCCGGCCTGGTTCGGAAAACGCGGCGCCACAGTCGGCAAGCACCAGGCGCCGCACCATTTTTGGATGGCGAAGGGCAATGTGCAGGGCGAGAAAGCCGCCATACCCGTTGCCGAGCAGGACGGGATGCTCGGCAAGTCCCAGACTCTCGATTGCCCCGGCAACGCGGTCGGCAACCGCTTCCAGTCCCCCCTCGACCCGGTCCGAGGTGCCAAACCCCGGCAAGGTCAGCATGATGACGCGGTGCGTGCGGGCGAGCGGTCCGGCAATCCGCTCGAAGCTTGAATGATCAGCCAGCAGCGAATGCAGCAGGATGACCGGCGGGCCATCGCCGCCGATGCGGGCATGCACCCGCTGGTTTTCCACAACGAGATTGATCGGGCTGAAAACGGGCGGATCCTGATTCATGGGTGCTCCCGGGTCAGTTGAGGCGGGGCTGGTTGGCGGTGTCCTTGTACCAGTCGAAGGGCGTGTCCTCCATGCGCACCATGATGCTCTTGGTTTCAAAGTGCTGGTCGAAGGATTCGGTACCACATTCCCGGCCGATTCCGGAGTCCTTGACCCCACCCCAGGGCGATGCGGGGTCCAGGCGATGGTGATCATTGACCCAGACAATGCCGCATTTGAGGCGGGAAGCCACCCGATGTGCCCGGGTGAGGTCGTTGGTGCGGATCGCGCCCGCAAGGCCAAATTGCGAGTTGTTGGCCAATGCCAGGCCTTCTTCCTCCGTCGAGAATTTGGTCACAGAAACGAAGGGGCCGAACACTTCCTCCTGGAAAATGCGCATGTCGGCCGTGACGTCCGCAAACACGGTGGGTTCGACGAAAAAACCGTTCTGGAGCGCGGGATCGGCAGGAACCCGGCCGCCAGCAACGAGCCGCGCGCGGTCTTCCTCCAGGCCGATTTTGATGTAGTTGAGCACGCGTTGCTGCTGACGTGCCGAGACGACGGGCCCCAACTGCACCGAGGGGTCGGTGGGATTGCCGATGCGGATGGTCTTGGCCTTGGCAGCCAGCTTTTCCACGAACTGGTCGTAGATTTTTTCCTGAACGATCTGACGGCTGCCGCAGATACAGGTTTGCCCGGCCCCGATGAAGGCTCCAAACGCGGCGTAGTTGACCGCCTGCTCCACGCTGAAATCATCAAAGACCAGCACCGGCGTTTTTCCACCCAATTCCAGTGTTTGGTGCGCGAAATTCTGTCCCGCCAACGCGCCCGTGATGCGGCCAGCCTCGGTGCCTCCGGTCAGAACCCATTTGGCCAGCCCGGGGTGCTCAGCCAGGGCGCGGCCGGTGCTGGGGCCCAGGCCCGTCACCACGTTGAACACGCCTGGCGGCAGGCCCGCCTCGACGAACAATGCGGCGAGGCGCAGCGTGGTCAACGGCGTGTACTCGGAGGGTTTGACCACCGTGGTGCAGCCGGAAGCAAGGGTGGGGGCGAGGCTCTTCATCATGATCATCAACGGATGGTTGAAGGGCGTGGAATTGCCCACCACGCCGATCGGGGTGCGAAGGGTGTAGTTGAGATAGTTGCCGTCCACGGGGATGACGGCGTCGCGGCGCGCTATGGCAAGCCCCGCGTTGTAGCGCAGAAAGTCGGGCAGACGGGAGATTTGGGCGCGGGTTTCATTGACCGAGCGGCCGTTGTTCAAGGTTTCGAGCTGGTAGAACTCTTCCAGGTGGGCCTCGAACACGTCGGCGAGCTTGTTGATCAGCTTGGCGCGGGTCCGGTTGGACAGGCCCGCCCAGGCGCTGCCTTCGAATGCTGCCCGGGCGCTGCGCACGGCGCGATCCACGTCAGCGTCGCTGGCGTGACTGATCCGGGCAAGCAGGGCGCCGGTCGCAGGATTGACCACATCCAGCAGGTCGCTGCGGGAGGCGGGTACCTCGGCGCCGTCAATGAATAAGCCGTGCACTGCGATGTTCGTGGTTGCCATGGTCCATCCTCTTGAATGAAAAAGTCAGTCTGCGATGACCCTGCGTGACAGGGCGTCGTTGACCCGGTGTGCTGCAGTGGCGATGTGCTGTTCCGCCAGTCGGGCGGCGCGTCTGGCTTTGCGTTCCTGAAGTGCGTCAATGATCCGGCTGTGTTCTTCCACCGGCGAGACGGGGTGCTCCTGGCTGACGTTGGCGAGGCTGACGCGCACGACGCGTTCCATTTGGTCGATCAGGTCGTTGATCTGGTCACGCATCCGCTTGTTGTGGGACAGCTCCGCGAGTGTTCCATGAAAGGCGCGGTTATATGCGACGAACCCCCCTTCCCAACGGTGGGCATCAAACTGACGAAAAGCGTCCAGTGCCGCCAGCTGGGCATCGCTTGCCAGGTGCACGATGCGTTCCATGCAGGCGCGTTCCAGCACGGTGCGCAGGTGGAACATGTCCTGCACGTCCGACAGCGATACCGGGGAGACGCGGTACCCCTGGCGCGGCGAGCTGATCACCAAACCTTCGCGCTCCAGGTGCATCAACGCGTCGCGCACCGGCGACTTGCTGACTTCGAAGCGCGCCGCAAGCTCTGCCTCGCGGATCTCGGCGCCAGGGAGGATGCGGCAGCTCAGGATGTCTGCGCGCAACTGGGCGTGGACGGATTCGCGCAACAGTTTTTTGGCGGGCGCTTCGGAGAGGGGGGCAGTATCCACTTGAGATCATCAAAAATGAGCTTGAGTTGAATTTTATGATATATCACGATGCGGCGCAACATTTTGCAGTAATGAAAATAAACTAAATAAAACATGCAAATAAATACATCGTGTTGTCCGGTTGTTTGACTTATTTAAAAATCGTGATATATCATCAAACCATAAAAGAACGAGAGACATCCGGATTTCCACCCCCCCGAGGAGCGAAAATGAATTCCAGTGTCAACGCAGGAGCACGGCTTGATCGACTCCCCGTGTCGTCGTTTCACCGCCGGGTCATGATGCTGATCGGCATCGGGATGTTCTTCGACGGTTTTGACATCTACATCGCTGCGACAGTATTGGGTTCCACGCTGCACAGCGGGTTTTCGACGCTTCCGGAAAACGCGATGTTCATCTCGGCCACGTTCGTGGGCATGATGCTGGGCTCGTTCATGACAGGCTTTCTGGGGGACCGGTTCGGTCGGCGCTTTACGTATCAATTCAATCTGCTGCTGTTTGGTGGCGCCTCCATTCTCGCGGCCTTTGCGCCCAACATGACGGTACTGATCCTGTTGCGCCTCGTCATGGGCATCGGACTGGGTGCTGAAAACGTCGTGGGCTATTCGACGCTGACGGAGTTTGTGCCGGCACGGGTGCGTGGCAAATGGCTGGGGGGAATGGCGGTGTTTGTGGTCAGCGGGCTGCCTGTCGCCGCCCTGACCGGAACGTATCTGATTCCTGCATTCAGCTGGCGCGCCATGTTCATCGTGGGTGGCATCGGGGGAGCGGTGGTGTGGTACCTGCGCAAGTCGCTGCCCGAATCGCCGCGCTGGCTGGAGTCGGTGGGGCGCCTGGATGAAGCTGAAGCCCTGATGCAGGAAATTGAGGCGGAAGCCGCCGGGGGGCTGCCACTACCGCTTCCGGCACCTCCCGCGGCAGCTGCGCCGTCACGCGCCCTGTCCAGCCTGTGGAGCCCGGCGCTGCTGCCGCGCATGATCGTGGGCAGCATTGCCCTGATCGTCATCAACACGTTGCTGTACGGGTTCATTACCTGGCTTCCGACCTTCTTCGTCAAGCAGGGGCTGACCATCGCCACGTCGTTTCAGTACTCCATGCTGATGTCGATCGGGGCCCCCATCGGGGCGGCCATCGGGGCACTGACGTCGGACAGGTGGGGGCGCAAGCCCACCATCGCCCTGTCGTCGTTGCTGGCCATCCTCTTTGGTTTTATCTATCCCTTTGTCAGCGATCCGGTGCTGTTGCCCATGATCGGTTTTGCGTTGACGATCCCGATCTATGTGCTGGTCGCCCTGCTGTTTGGCATCTACATACCAGAGCTGTTTCCGACTGAAGTCAGGCTGCGCGCCTCGGGCATCTGCAATACCCTGGGACGTGGCGCCACCATCGGCACCCCCTTCCTGGTGGTCTGGCTGTTTACCCATTTTGGCATCCGCGGGGTTTTGACCCTGATGATCGGGCTTCTGATGACCCTGACGGTGGCCGTCCTGCGATTCGGCGTGGAGTCCGGGAGACGCAGCCTGGAGCAGCTGGGGCACGCCAACGCCTGAGACCCTTCCTCGTTTCCTGCCGGCACCATCCATGGGTGACGGTGCCGGCAGGACCTTTTCATGGGTGTGGTATCGTTGTCGTCGAATTTTACGGCGGCTCGACACCCCATGGCACTCAAAGCAACGATATTCAAAGCCAATCTCCAGATTGCCGACATGGATCGGCACTACTACGCCAGCCACGCGCTGACGATTGCCCGTCACCCGTCCGAAACCGATGAGCGCATGATGGTTCGCCTGCTGGCATTTGCGTGCCATGCCCATGAACATCTGGCGTTTGCGCGAGGATTGTCGGAAGCCGATGAACCGGATGCCTGGCAAAAGGATCTGACCGGAGCCATCGAGCGGTGGATAGACGTCGGCCTGCCGGATGAGAAGCGCATCCTCAAAGCCTGTGGCCGCGCCAATCAAGTGGCGATTTACGCCTATGGGGGACGTGCCGCCACGCTGTGGTGGAATGCCATCGGCCCCAAACTGACGCGGCTGAAGAACGTGACTGTGATCAACGTGCAGCCTGCCGTCACACAGGCGCTGGCCCAACTTGCGCAACGCAGTATGCAGCTGGGCTGCACCATCCAGGACGGGGCTGTGTGGCTGAACAGCGATACCGAATCGGTGCAGGCTGCCTTTGACGTGCTCCGCGAGCCAGCCTAGCCGTTTTTCCGTGCAATGCGTCTGCAAACGCCGCGATCTGTGGTCGGCGCTGGAGGATGGCGCCAATGATGCTATATTCACTCATGCGGTCAAATGAGGGTTTCCCTTTTATGAAATATATTCTTGTGGCGCTTGGCGCACTGCTTTTATGGTCCTGCGAACAATCCAAGACGCAGGAATACTACGTGTCCCACCCCAATGAAATGGCGGCGGACCTGGCGGAATGCCAGCGGCTTGGCAAGAACACCTACGATTGCAACGAGGCCGCGAAGGCCCGGTTCATGCTCAACAAAAAGTGAGGATGGGTATGGCAACGGCGCCGTCGTACCAGGACCCCGGACCCGCACTGGAGGAGGTCAAGGCCATTCCCGGCCCGCTCGTCCTGGAATTTGGCGCGTCCTGGTGTCCCCATTGCAGCGCAGCCCAGCCCTTGATGGCTGCGAATCTCGCAGGGCGTCCTCGCGTGCGCCTGATCCGGGTGGAGGATGGCCGTGGCCGCCCGCTAGGTCGGTCGTTCCAGGTCAAGCTCTGGCCCACTTTCATCTTTCTCAATGAGGGCCAGGAGGTGGCACGGCTGGTTCGTCCTGCCACGGCGCAGGAAATCGGTCGCGCCCTGGACCGGATTGATTTGGAAACATTCTGAAAACAAGCGAGTGATGGCGGTGGGCGACGAATCAGGTAGACTCCAAACGATACACTCTCGATGCCAATGCCCCATGAGATGGATGCACATTCGCGATCTCAGTTCATAGAAACGATTGAAGACGCGACCCAGTACTTTCGCGTCTTTTTCGAAAAATCGGTCGTCGGAATCGTCATTGCTGGCCCGAATCAGCAGATTCTGGACGCCAATCCCGCATTCTGCTGCCTGCTGGGCTATTCGCATGCCAGTCTGCTGCGAACCCCCTGGAACGAGATCACCCCCCCCGAAGACCTGAACCACGACCTCGAGCTGTTTGATCAACTGGTGTCCGGAAAAACCAGTGAAGTGGTGACCTACAAGCGCTTCGTTCGTCACGATGGCAGCCTTGCCAACGTACGGATCCGGGTGACCGCCATACGCGATGAATCGGGGCAGGCGTCGAGCCTCGTGGCCCTGGTGGATGATTTCTCCGAGCGCGATACGGCCAATTCCAGGCTCGCGCGGCAGATCCACATGAACGAATCGCTGTTGCATATTGCCAGCGACGGCATCCATGTTCTGGACAGCACGGGTTACCTCGTGGAAATGAGTGATTCCTTCTGCAATGCCCTGGGCTATACCCGGGAAGAAATGCAGGGCATGCATGTTTCGGCATGGGATGCCAAATGGCCAGGTACCGCGCTGGAAGGCCGGCTCCTGCAATTGGTCCACCAGGACGAAGCCACTTTCGAGACGCTCCACCGCTGCAAGAACGGCCAGGTCATCGATGTCGAGGTTCACGTCAAGACGTTCAATCTCGGAAACGACAAGCTGCTGTTTTGCTCGGCACGCGACATTTCAGTGCGAAAGCAGTCCGAGTCCCTGATTCGCCTGCAGGCCGGCGCGCTGAACAACAGCATCAATGGCATCGCCATTTCGGATGCCACCCTCCCCGATTTTCCGCTGATCTACGTGAATCCGGCCTTCGAGAAGATCACAGGCTATTCCTCGGTGGAGGTCATTGGGCGCAACTGCCGCTTTTTGCAGCGGGACGACCGGAATCAACCTGACCAGCAAGGGATCCGGCAGGCGCTGGAAGAACGTCGGGCCGTGAAAGCCACGCTGCGAAATTACCGGAAAGATGGTTCCATGTTCTGGAACCGGTTCCAGATTGCCCCGGTCCAGGACCAGGAGGGCCGAACCACCCACTTTGTCGGCATCATCAACGACATCACCGAACGCAAAGTCTCGGATGACTACCTCAAGCTGGTCTCGCGGGTGTTTTTGCACGCCGACGAGAGCATTTTCATCACCGATCCGCAGGGCTCGATCATCGAGGTCAACCCGGCCTTCACGCGCACCACGGGATACAGCCGCGAGGAAGTGCTGGGCCAGAATCCCAGAATCCTGCAATCGGGTCGGCACGACCAGGCCTTTTTTGCCGAGCTCTGGAAAAATGTCCTGAACCAGGGCCATTGGTCCGGAGAGATCTGGAACCGGCGCAAGAACGGCGAAATCTATCCGGACAAGCTCACCATTTCCGTCGTCAGGAATGACGAAGGCGAGACCCTGAGTTACGTTTGCGTGTCGTCGGACATTTCCCTGCTCAAGGCGCAGCAGAGCGAACTGGAGCTGATGGCGTTGCACGACACGCTGACCGGGCTGCCCAATCGGGCCCTGCTCAATGACCGTCTGGCCATGGCGTTGGCGGAGGTGCGCCGCTCCGGCGGGAAAATGGCGGTCTGCTTCATTGATCTGGATGACTTCAAACCGGTCAACGACACCTACGGACACGAGACTGGAGACTTGCTGCTGATCGAGGCGGCCCAGCGCATGACTGCCATTCTGCGCGCGACGGACACCGTGGCGCGGTTGGGCGGCGATGAATTCATTTTGATCCTGTCGGAAATCCAGAGCGAAAAGGAATTCCTGGGCATGCTGTCGCGGATCATGGATGCCATTGCACGGCCCTACACCCTGGGCGAGATCACGGTGTCCATTTCGGCCAGCATCGGCGTGACGCTCTACCCGGACGACAACGTGGACGCCGATACGCTGCTGCGCCATGCCGATCAGGCCATGTACCTGGCCAAGGAAAAGGGGCGGAACCGCTATCATTTCTTTGATGTGGTGGATGATCGCAATGCGCATATCCGCTCCGAAGGACGCGCGCGCGTTGAAGCGGCGCTGGAGCGGCAGGAGTTTGTCCTGCATTACCAGCCCAAAGTGAATCTGCGCACCGGGCAGGTGGTCGGGCTGGAGGCGCTGATCCGGTGGCAGCATCCCGAGCAGGGACTGCTGGCACCGGCGGACTTTCTGCCCCTGATTGAAAACAGCGATTTTGAAACGCGCCTCTCGGAATGGGTGATTGCCGAGGCGTTGCGGCAAATGACCCTCTGGCAGTGGGACGGTCTGGACCTCGTGGTCAGCGTGAACCTGCCGGCGCGGCATCTGCACTCGGACGGCTTCATTCCATTCATCGTCGACATTCTTGCCGAAAACACGGAAGTGCCGCGCGATCGCCTCGAGCTGGAGGTTCTGGAAACCGTGGCGCTATGGGATATCCCACGGGTCACCCAGACCATGGAGGAATGCCGTCGCCATGGCGTCATGTTCTCCATCGACGATTTCGGGACCGGTTATGCCTCGCTTGCGTACCTGCGCCGATTGCCTGTCAACACCATCAAGATTGACCAGAGCTTTACCCGGGACATGCTGAACGATCCCGACGACCTGTCCATTGTGGAAGGCGTGATCAGCCTTGCGGAGGCCTTTCAGAAGCAAGTGATCGCCGAGGGCGTCGAGTCGGAGGACCACGGCACCATCCTGCTTTATCTCGGTTGCCAGCACGCCCAGGGATACGGCATTGCCCGACCCATGGCGGCCCATCTGATTCCGGATTGGACCAGAAACTACCGGCCGGCTCCTGCCTGGGTTCAGACCCATGCCAAGCGCCTGTCCCGCAAGGACATCGTGCTGGCCTTTGCCGAGGTCTGGCACCGACGCTGGGTGGACGACCTGGTGCAGCGCATCGAAAATCGGGGCAACGATACCCCGCCGCTGGACGCCAGCGAATGCCGCTTTGGCGAATGGCTGCATGGGCCGGGCAGGGCGGCCTACGGCCATCTGCCCCAACTGGGGGAAATGGACAGCCTGCATGAAGCCGTCCATATCCTGGGGCAGGAAATGGTGCGGCGTTTTGACGCAGGACAGATTCTGGAGGCACGCGTCAAAGTCCCCGGCCTGCTCGCACTGCGGAACCGGCTGATCCATGCGCTGCATCGCCTGATTTCGGCCATTTGATGGGGTCTGTCGGAGGCACGCCGGCATGACAAGCGAAAATACCCAAGGACTGGATGCACGCACCGTCGCCGAAAGGCAGGCCCTCGAGGGTCCCAACACGTTGCCCCAGGAGTCACGCCGCACGCTGCTGACCATTGCCCTGGAGGTGCTGCGCGAGCCCATGTTCCTGTTGTTGCTGGGGGCGGGGTTCATTTACCTCGTGATGGGCAACGTGCACGATGCGCTGGCGCTGCTGGGCTTCGTTCTCATCATCATGGTCGTGACCATCGCCCAGGAGCGCCGCACCGAGCGCACCCTGGAGACCCTGCGTGACCTGTCCAGCCCGCGGGCTCTGGCCCTTCGCGAGGGCGAACCCATCCGCATTGCAGGGTGCGACGTGGTTCGGGGCGATGTCCTGGTCCTGGTGGAAGGAGACCGCATTCCCGCGGATGGAAAGGTGCTGCAGGCGCATGATCTCGTGGCGGACGAGTCCATGCTGACCGGCGAATCTGTTCCTGTGCCCAAGGCCCGGGGCCTGGATGACGAGGTCTTTGCCGGGACCCTGTTGGTGCGAGGGCATGGACTGATGCGGGTGACTGCCATCGGTGTGCACACCCGCCTGGGACAGATCGGCCAGTCGCTCAAGTCGGTGACGCTCGAGGCGTCTCCCCTGCAGCAGGAAATGGGGCAGCTGACGTTGCGCCTTGCATGGCTGGGCCTTGCGCTGTGCCTGGTGCTGTCCGCGCTCTATCTGATGCTGCGGGGAGGGTGGCTGGAGGGGCTGCTGGCGGGAATCACGCTGGCCATGGCGGTGCTGCCCCAGGAGTTTCCGGTCATCCTGATCGTTTTTCTGGCGTTGGGGGCGCGTCGCATTTCGCGGCACCGGGTGCTGACCCGTCGGCTCAATGCCATCGAAACGCTGGGCGAGGCCACGGTGCTGTGCGTGGACAAGACGGGCACGCTCACGCAAAACCGCATGACTCTGACGGCGTTGTGCGTGGAGGGCCAATTGCTGGAAGTCAGCGGGCTGGAGCAGGATGCGCTGCCGGAGGCCTACCACGCGCTTCTGGAATATGCGGTACTGGCCAGCGAAATCGAACCCCACGACCCCATGGAACGCGCGTTTCATCTTTTTGCGCGGGACTACCTTTCCCATACCGAGCACCTGCATCCCGACTGGGAACTGGTTCACGAATACGAGCTCTCCCCGGAACTGCCGGCCATGTCCCATCTGTGGCGCACCGAGGCGGGTCAGCATCCGGTGGTGGCGGCAAAGGGGGCCCCGGAGGCCATCGCCGATCTATGCCACCTGCCCGAGGCCCAGCGTCGGGACATGGCGCTCCAGGCGGAACGCATGGCAGGCCAGGGGTTGCGCGTCCTTGGCGTGGCGCGGGCCACGCACCAGGGTCAGACCTGGCCCGAGATCCAGCACGACTTCGATTTTCAGTGGGTGGGGTTGGTCGGCCTGTCCGATCCCCTGCGCCCGGAAGTTCCGGCCGCGGTGGCGCGCTGCCGACAAGCTGGGGTTCGGGTCGTCATGATCACGGGGGACCATCCCAGGACGGCGCGCGCAATTGCCGCACACGCCGGTATTGACCACGGGCAGGTGATCACTGGTGCTGACCTCGCCGCCTGGAGCGAAGCCGAGATGGCGCAGCGTGTGGCGCAGGCCAGCGTGTTCGCCCGGGTCACGCCGGCACAGAAACTGGCTCTGGTTACCGCACTCAAGGCGCGGGGCGAGATCGTGGCGATGACGGGGGATGGCGTCAACGACGCGCCGGCCCTCAAAGCCGCCCATATCGGCATCGCCATGGGAAAACGCGGTACCGACGTGGCGCGCGAGGCGGCCGCGCTCGTCCTGCTGGAGGACGATTTTGCGGCGATCGTCACGGCCATTGGCCTGGGCCGACGCATTTATGCCAACCTGCGCCAGGCGCTGGTTTACACCATTGCAGTGCACGTGCCCACCGTCGGGTTGAGCATGCTGCCGCTGCTCATGGGGCTCCCCCTGGTGCTGGCGCCGGTCCATATTGCCTTCCTCGAACTGGTCATTGACCCGGCCTGCTCCATCGTTTTTGAAGCCCAGCAGGCCGAATCGCAACTCATGGACGGTGCGCCGCGCGCACAGAGCGAAGCCCTGGTTTCGAGGCGGCAGCTTTTCACCAGCCTGCTGTTTGGCACGATTGCAACAGGCATGTGCTATGCCCAATACCTCGGGGCCATCGCGCAGGGCCTGCAACCGGAAGCCGTGCGGGCCATGACGTTTATTTCGCTGATTGGCGCAAACGGGGCACTGATTCTGGCCTCGCGTTCCTCGCGGCCTGGTCTGGTCCGGCTCTTTGGTGGTTTTCCCCGGGTAGGGGTGGGTGTGCTGGCGCTCGCCCTGGCGGGGCTGGTGCTGGTGACGACCGTGCCGATCCTGATCGAGGTTTTTGCCTTCAGGGCCCTGTCCTGGTCGCAATGGCTGACGGCCTTCGGGGTGGGCGTGGCCACGCTGGTCCCGCTGGAATGGAGCAAACGTCTGGCGCTGCGCACCGTCACAGAAACTTAATCAAACCGTAACATGAGGGTCACGGCGTCGTGGCCCAATGGGCAAAACCTGATAGGGGGCATTGTCCATTTGACTTCACCAAAGACGCCGCAATCCGCAACACCGGGCCGAACCGAAGTGCATTCGCAAGGTGGCCATTTCAGTTACCGCGCCATCTGGATCTCGGATATTCATCTGGGGACGCCAGGTTGCAAGGCCGATTACCTGCTCGACTTTCTGCGTTGTCACGAGGCCCAGACGTTTTACCTGGTGGGAGACATCCTGGACGGATGGCAACTGAAGAAGGGATGGTACTGGCCCCAGTCGCACAATGACGTGGTGCAGAAGCTGCTTCGCAAGGCCAGAAAGGGAACGCGGGTGGTGTATGTTCCGGGCAACCACGATGAACTCGCCCGGCAGTTTACCGGGCTGGCGTTCGGCGACATCGAAGTCCTCCATGAAACCACGCACGTCCTGGCAGACGGGCGGAAGCTGTGGGTGGTCCACGGCGACCTGTTCGACGGCGTGACCCAACATGCGCGTTGGCTTTCCCATCTGGGGGACAGCCTCTACACCTTCATTCTCAAATTCAACCAGTGGTTCAATGCGGTTCGTGCACGGCTGGGCATGCCTTACTGGTCGGTCTCGCAGTACCTCAAGCAGCAGGTCAAGAATGCAGTCAACTACATTGCCGCCTTCGAGGAGGTCATGACCGAGGAGGCGCGTCGTCGCGGTTGCCATGGTGTGGTTTGCGGCCACATCCACAAGGCGGAAATCCGCGAGGTCAACGGTGCGCTGTATTGCAATGACGGTGACTGGGTGGAGAGCATGACGGCACTTGTTGAAACATTCGAGGGAGAGCTCAAGATCGTCGAATGGCGCAGCCGGGTCAATGCGCCGCTCAATCTGGGTCCAACCATTCTGGAAGACGAAGTCGCCCTGGAGGCAGTGCTATGAAAATCATGATCGTGACCGATGCCTGGAGTCCCCAGGTGAATGGCGTCGTGCGGACACTCAAAAATACGCGTCGCGAACTGGAAGCCCTGGGACATCAGGTGGAAATCCTGACGCCCCTGGAGTTCAAGACCTTGCCTTGTCCCACCTACCCGGACATCCGGCTCTCGCTCCTGCCCGGTGCGCAGGTGCGAAAGCGCATTCGCGAGTACGCACCGGATGCTCTGCACATCGCCACGGAAGGGCCATTGGGCATGGCGGCACGCGCCTACGCACTGCGCAGCAAAATGGCTTTTACCACGGCCTATCACACGCGATTTCCTGAATACGTCAAGGCGCGATTCGCCATTCCGCTGTCCTGGACCTATGCCTTCCTGCGCTGGTTTCACGGACCATCCCACGCTGTCATGGCGCCGACCCCGGTGGTGGTGAAAGACCTGAAGGCCTACGGCTTCGACAACGTCGTCCTGTGGAGCCGCGGCGTGGACCTGGAAATCTTTCGCGTGCAGCAGGTCAACAGGCTCAACACCGCCCCC
>JAJZRV010000103.1 GCA_021850135.1 Pseudomonadota bacterium | reverse complement strand
GATCTATCGCAGACCAGACCAACCTGCTGGCGCTCAACGCGGCCATCGAAGCGGCCCGCGCGGGTGAAGCCGGGCGAGGCTTTGCCGTGGTGGCCGACGAGGTGCGCAAGCTTGCTGAAAACACCAAGCACGCCTCCAAATCCATCGGCCAGATCATGGAAACGCTGCAGACCGAATCGGCGCAAATGCAGGAGGACTCGGAGGAAATGCGCGCCAGCGCCACGGCCTCGCAAACCGTCATTGCCCAGATGGAGACCCGCTTCAACGAATTCTATCGGTCCTCATCGCAAACGCGGGCCAACGCGGACTATGCCCACGACCTGAGCTTTTCGTCGCTGGTCAAGGTGGACCACGTGGTCTACAAGCAGCGGGCTTACGTCATGCTCAATGAACCCAGCGATGAATGCCTCCAGGCCATCAGCGTGGACCACCACGACTGTCGTCTGGGCAGGTGGTACGAGGGCCCGGGCAGGGAACTGTTTGGCCATCTTGCCTCCTACAAGGCCATCGCAGCCCCCCACGGCAAAGTCCATGGCGGGGTACACCAGATGGTGCAATTGATGAACAGCGCCTGGCAAACGGACCAGGCCCTGCAGGACCAGATCATGACGGCCCTGGAGAGCACGGAAGCCAGCAGCCTGGAAGTGATGCGCCTGATCGGAGAGATCGTTCGCGAAAAGCATCCAAACATCGTCGGTGAATCAAACACATAACCCCGCCGGATTCTGGATTACAATGCGCCAGGCAGTACATGGGGACCCATTGAGATGACCGGCAGGGACAAATTCAGGGTTTTTCTGGAACAGGCTCCTGACGCCTTCTTCGCCCACGATCTGGAAGGCAGGATCACGGACGTCAACCGCAATGCCTGCATCAATCTGGGCTATTCCTCGCAGGAACTGCTTTCCATGTCCGTCCTGGACATCGAGCAGGATTTCGATCCCGCTTCTGCAAAACGGCTTTGGGCCCAGTTTGCGCCAGGCAAGACCCGGCAGTTCAATGGCACCCATCGGCGCAAGGACGGCACCACTTTTCCTGTCGAGGTTCATGCCACCGCCATCATGCAGGAAGAGGGCGAGGCCATCGTGTTCGCCCTGGTGCGCGACATCAGTGCGCGGATGCTGGTGGAAGACCGGCTGGAGAGGCAATCCAAGCTCTACAAGGCGCTGAGCGAGGTCAATCAGGCCATTGTCCGGATGGAGGATGAAAAGGGCCTGTTTCCCCTGGTGTGCCGGATGGCGGTGGAATTTGGCGGAATGAAGCTGGCCTGGGTCGGGCTGGAGCGCGGCGGCCGGACGATCGCGCCGGTGGTCAGCCACGGCGCAGGCCAGGATACCCTCAAGAACATCGTCATCGCCACCAGTGCGGACATGCCTGCAGGCCGAGGTCCCACATCGGTGGCCTGGCGCGACCGCGAGGTGGTGGTGGACAACGACCTCCCTCAGGATGCCCTGCCCTGGCGGGCCATGGGCGCCTTCCCCATCCTGCGCAAGGGAAAGTCCTACGCCGTACTGACGGTCTACCACGACGAGGCGGGAGCCTTCGATGACACGATCATCCGGCTGCTCGACGAGATGGCGCGCGACGTCGCCTATGCACTGGATGCCTTTGATCGCGAGGATGCGCGCAAGCGCGCCACCGAGACCATCAAGGCCCAGAACGATTTTCTCAAGGCCATCCTGGAGGCCGAGCCCGAGTGCGTCAAGGTCGTGTCTCCCACGGGCAAGCTGATCCACATGAACCCGGCGGGGCTGGCCATGCTGGAAGTACGCGACCTGCGCGAAGCGCAACAGATGGGTATCGAGGAATTCATCACGCCAGGACACCGGGAGGCGTTTCGCGAGTTTCACCGGAGCATCTGTGCCGGAGGCAGTGGCATGCTCGAGTTTCCCCTCGTCGGAAAAAACGGGGCGCAGCGCTGGCTGGAAACCCATGCCACCCCGTTGCGCAACGCCAAGGGAGAAGTGACGGCCATGCTGGGAGTGACGCGGGACGTCACCGAAAAGAAGCGGGCCAACGAGCTGATCTGGCGCCAGGCCAACTTTGACCTGCTGACCGAGTTGCCCAACCGCAACATGTTTTACGATTTGCTGAGCCACGAAATCCGGCGCGCCCAGCGCGACGAGACCATCGTCTCCGTTCTGTTCATTGACCTTGACCGCTTCAAGGAGGTCAATGATACGCTGGGACACCAGACGGGCGACCAGTTGTTGATGGAAGCCGCGCGACGCATCGTGTCCTGCGTCCGAAAATCCGATACCGTGGCACGTCTGGGGGGCGACGAGTTCACCGTCATCCTGCCCCAGCTGCGCAGCACGGATCACGTGGAAAAAATCGCCCAGATCATCCTGGATTCCCTGGCAGAGCCCTTCCAGCTCTCCGAGGACAAGGGGCAGGTTTATATTTCCGCCAGCATCGGGATCACCCTGTTCCCCATGGATGCCGGCGACATCGAATCCCTGCTCAGCAATGCCGATCAGGCCATGTATGCTGCCAAAAGCAGCGGGCGGAATCGCTACAGCTTTTTCACGCATTCGCTGCAGGAAAGGGCCCAGTCCCGGCTCAAGCTGCTCAACGACCTGCGCGTCGCCCTCAAGAAGGACCAGCTGGAGATGCACTTTCAACCAGTCGTGGACCTGGTCACGGGGCGGGTCAACAAGGCGGAATCCCTGATGCGCTGGCGGCATCCGGAGCGCGGGATGGTCAACCCCGCGGAGTTCATTCCGCTGGCCGAGGAAACAGGACTCATCGTCGAAATCGGGGACTGGGCCTTCCGGGAAGCGTCGCGCTGGGCCAGCCGCTGGGCGCAGCGGCGCCCGGGGTTCAAGGTCAGCATCAACATGTCCCCGGTGCAGTTCCACAACAAGGTCAGCGGTTTGGGTTCATGGCTGGATTACATGCAGACGCTGGGGTTGTCCGGAAGAAACATCGTCATCGAAATCACCGAAAACCTCCTGCTGGATGCCAACCCTGCGGTCAACCTGCAACTCAACGATTTTCGCGATGCGCAGATCCAGGTCGCGATCGATGATTTCGGCACGGGCTATTCCTCGCTTTCCTACATCAACCGCTTTCCCATTGACTACCTCAAGATTGACCAGTCCTTCGTGCATGATCTGGTCCCAGGGTCGCAGCATCACGCGCTGTCCAAGGCCATCATCGTGATGGGGCATGAACTGGGATTCAAGGTCATTGCCGAAGGCATCGAGACTGACGCCCAACGCGATATACTGCGGCTGGCCGGCTGCGATTACGGCCAGGGTTTTCTGTTTGCGCAGCCGATTCCACCCGAAGAGTTCGAAACCAGGGTGTTCGGGTAAGTCCCGGGCATTTCCTGAACGGTCAATCTCTGGCGGAGGTGTCCTGTCATGAATTTGTCAATTTGCAAGGTTAGGGTGGCCCGGGTCCCCGCTGGTCCCGTGCAGAAGGAGGTTTTTCAGGATGTGGTATCTGGAGTCGGACGATCATGATCTACTTAAGGAAATCATCAGTACCGAGCAGCTGAC
>JAJZRV010000030.1 GCA_021850135.1 Pseudomonadota bacterium | reverse complement strand
GTTTGCAGAATGGCTGCATGCCCGGGTGCGGCGCGAGTTCTGGGGCTATGCTGCGGACGAAAGCCTGGATTGTGAAGCGCTGATCGCCGAACGCTATCGCGGCATTCGGCCTGCGCCAGGGTATCCTGCCTGTCCGGATCACACGGAAAAAGGGACCCTGTTTGAGATGCTGGAAGTGGAAAAGCACACCGGGATTCACCTGACTGAAAGTTATGCCATGTGGCCGACGGCAGCAGTCAGCGGATTTTATTTTTCCCACCCGCAAAGCGCGTATTTTGCAGTCGGAAAGATTGCCCGGGACCAGGTGGAAGATTATGCTCGCCGCAAGGGCATGAGCCTGCAGGAAGCCGAACGCTGGCTGGCGCCGATTCTTGCCTACACACCGGAAGCCTGATGCATATCCATATTCTGGGGATCTGCGGCACGTTCATGGGCGGCATCGCTGTGCTGGCCCAGGCAGCCGGGCATCGTGTTACCGGCTGCGATGCCCAGGTCTATCCTCCCATGAGCACCCAGCTCCAGCAGCAGGGGATCGAACTGATCGAAGGGTTTGACGAAAGCCAGCTGAAGCTTTGCCCAGACCTGTTTGTCGTCGGTAACGTGGTGTCCCGGGGCAATCCACTGATGGAGGCCATTCTTGATCGTGGGCTCCCTTTCACCTCGGGACCACAATGGCTGGCGGACAACATTTTGCGTCATTGTCAGGTTCTGGCTGTGGCAGGAACGCATGGAAAAACGACCACGGCCTCCCTGGCTGCGTGGATCCTGGAGGATGCGGGACAACGTCCGGGTTTTCTGATCGGGGGGGTCCCTGGCAATTTTGGAGTTTCGGCGCGGCTGCCGGGAGGCTATGGGGCCGGCCCGCATCTTCCCTGGTTTGTTATTGAGGCCGATGAATACGATACGGCGTTTTTCGATAAACGTTCCAAGTTTGTGCACTATCACCCCAAAGTGGCGGTCCTCAACAACCTGGAGTTCGATCATGCAGACATTTTTCCCGACGTGTCCGCCATTGAAACCCAGTTTCATCATCTGATCCGGACGGTGCCGCGCAATGGACTGCTCGTGGTCAATGGGCAGGATCAACATCTCGCTGCGACATTGGCGCGAGGTTGCTGGACGCCAGTGGTCTCCTTTGGTACGGCCGAGGGCTGGCAGACGGGTGCCGGAAACGGGGCGGGAACCCTCTCGGTGATGGAAGGGGGCGTCCAGATGGGGGCTACGGAGGCCTGGCCGCTACTGGGCGAGCATAACCGGCAGAATGCTCTGGCCGCACTTCTGGCTGCGCGTTTTGCCGGGGTTTCGATCCCCCGAGGTCTGGAAGCGCTTGGGCGATTCTCCGGGGTCCGGCGGCGCATGGAAGTCCGTGGAAAAGTCAGGGGGGTGACCGTATACGACGATTTTGCCCACCACCCCACAGCGATCCAGACGACGCTTGCAGGACTGCGCAGCAAGGTGGGCCAGTCCGCCCGTATCCTGGCCGTGATCGAGCCGCGTTCCAACACGATGAAACTGGGCGTTTGGTCGGATAGCCTCGCGGGCAGCCTGACCGGCGCTGATCGGGTTTTCTGTTATTCCTCGCAACTCGGCTGGGATGCAGCTGCGGCCTTGAGGCCGCTTGGAAAGCGTGCGCTCACTGACGATAATATTGACAGCCTGGTGGGGTCTATTGTGAAAGAGGCCCGGGAAGGTGACCAGATCCTGGTGATGAGCAATGGCGGATTTGGCGGGATTCACGAAAAAATCCTGAAGCGGTTGTCTGGGGAATAACTTGGCGATGAATGTGTTTTACGAAGAGGACGGTGATCTCAAGGCGGCCACCGTCCTGATGGACAATGAGAGCAGCCTGCAGGTGGAAGCCCCGCACGGCAAGCGCAGCAAAATCAAATCGAATGCCGTGCTGATGCGTTTTTCCCAGCCGTCTGCCGCTGAACTGCTGCACACGGCGCAACGTTTGGCCGACGACATGGATGTCGAATTTTTGTGGGCCTGCTGCACGCCGGACGCAGAGATCGGATTCGAGGAACTGACGCGCGAGTATGTGGGTCACGCGCCGCTGCCGGTCGAGCAGGCTGCCGTGTTGGTGAAGCTGCATGCTGCGCCCGTCTATTTTTACAGGAAGGGACGTGGCCGTTACCGGCCAGCGCCTGAAGCCAATCTGCGTGCTGCGCTGGCAGGACTTGAAAAAAAACGCCTGCAGGAAGAGCAGAAGCAACGGGCCATCGGGGAAATGCAGGCCGGCCGGCTTCCAGACTGGCTGCACGGGGACCTCCCCACCCTGCTCTATCGTCCCGACAAGAATACCCTCGCTTACAAAACTCTCGAGGCCGCCAGTGCCGTGATGCACCTGACGATCCCGCAAGTACTGGAGCATTGCGGCGCGTTGAGGGATAGCCGAAGCTGGCATGAGGGAAAGTTCCATTTCGAGTATTTTGGCCCCCTCCCCCCGGACGCGGCCTACCCCCTCGTGCTCGACCATTCGCGCTGGCCCCTCTCCAAGGCGGCAGCCTTCAGCATTGATGATGCCTTCACCACGGAAATTGACGATGCCTTCAGTGTGACCGAGCAGGACGCGGAGCATTGGAAAGTGGGTATTCACATTGCGGCCCCCGGACTGGGGTTTGCGGTGGGGTCCGAGCTGGATCGGGTGGCGCGGGGCCGGCTTTCCACCGTTTATATGCCAGGCGACAAGATTCCCATGCTGCCTGAGAGCGTGATTCGTGCCCACACCCTGGAGGAAGGGCGGGTGAATCCCGCGCTGTCATTGATATTGACGGTGCGTAAATCGGATTTTGAAGTGGTTGCCCGGGAATCCTGTATTGATCGCGTCAACGTGGCACGCAACCTGCGCATTCATGACCTGGAAGCCCAGTTCGATCCTGAGGCGCCGACGGGGCCCCATCCCTTTCATCAGCAACTGCGCGTGCTCTGGCAACTGGCACAGCGCCTTGCGGTGGGGCGCGGCGTCAAGGAGCGACCCGCACAACATTACCTGGATTTCAATTTTGTGGTGGAAGGGGATAGGGTGGCCATCACCCAGCGTCCGCGGGGCTCGCCGTTGGACACCCTGGTGGCCGAACTGATGATCGAGGTCAATGCCGTCTGGGGCAAGACCCTGGTGGATGCCGGCATGCCAGGACTCTTTCGTACCCAGGTCAACGGCAAGACCGGCCTGTCGGTGAAGCCGGCCCCCCATCAGGGCTTGGGGGTGGCGCAGTATGCATGGTCCAGTTCCCCGTTGCGTCGTTATGTGGATCTGATCAACCAATGGCAACTGATCAGTCTGCTTGCTGGCCAAGCCCCCCCATTTTCAGCGCAGGACGAGGAATTACTGGCCATTGCCCGACAGTTTGAAGTGGCTTACGAGGCCTACAACGAATTCCAGCGCAACATGGAGCGCTATTGGAGCCTGCGTTGGCTGCAACAGGAAAACGTCGCGGAAAGGGATGCACTGATGCTGCGTGAAGGCATGGCGCGTCTGGCCGGCTTGCCGTTGGTAGTGAAGGTGCATGGCGCAGCCGAGACCTTGCCGGGCACGACGGTGCGCGTGAGTGTGGAACGGATCAACCTTTGGGATATGACGCTTGTCTGTCACCTTAAAGCGATTCTGGAACCTTTGTCCGAGGTGTCCCAAACGTGACCATACATCACCGGCAGCTTGGGCTGGCATTGTTGGTTTCGATGCTGTTGCACGGCTTTCTGTTGTCGGAAATTCGTTTGAGGACACCTGCTGCGGCAGAGCCCGTACAGGCCCTCTTTCTCGAGCTGGGTTCTGTTTCATCAGGCGTTGTCCCCACCCCTGCCCCAGTCGTCCCTGCACCTGCAGTGCCACAACGTGCGACGCAGGACTCCCGGCAGCCTCACGCGAGTGCCCCGGTGAAACCACCGTCCCGGAAGACAAGCATTCCCGGCGGACTCATGACACCGCAGCATACCGAGGAGGCGGCAACTTCCGAGGACCTGCGTTCAAAAAGTCTGCAAATGGCGCGACGCGAGGTTGTCGATCCCTTTGCCGGACAGCGTGTTCGTGCGCTGTCGTCGCAGACCCGGGACAGCGTATTCGGACCGTATGAGGAGGCCTATCGTCAGAAAGTGGAGCAGGTGGGCCGGGTCAATTATCCCCCGCCAGTGGATGGCCGACCGCTATACGGCACAGTCCGGGTGACTGCAACGATTCGCCAGGACGGCAGTCTCGCCCTGATCGAGATTCGCCAGCCTTCCGGCAGCCCCAATCTGGACGACGCAGCGCGGCGCATCATCCAGATGGCCGCACCATTCCAGCCCTTCACCGAGGCGATGCGTGCCGAGACAGATCTGGTCAGCATTACGCGCTCATTCAATTTTGTGCGAGCGGGAGAAACCATCAACCTCAAATGATGGGTTTCGAGGTCATTTCCCCATGCCGCTATGCCGCAGCAACGCGTCAATATTCGGTTTGCGTCCCCGGAAAGCCATAAAGGAATCCAGCGCAGGACGACTGCCGCCGACGGCCAGGATTTCCTGTCGAAAACGCTCCCCGGTCCGGGGGTCGAGGACGCCATTTTCCTCGAACAGGCTGTAGGCATCGGAGGACAGGACTTCGGCCCACTTGTAGCTGTAGTAACCTGCAGCGTAACCTCCCGCGAAGATATGGGTGAAGCTGTTGGGAAAACGATGCCATGCGGGAGGGCGCAGCACCGCAATCTCGTCCCGGATGCGCTCCAATAGTTGCAGAGGATTGTCCTCTTGGGGAAAGCCCGTGTGCAACTGCATGTCGAACAAGGCGAATTCAATCTGGCGCACGGTTTGCATGCCGCTCTGGAAATGGCGGGCCGCCAGCATCCGGTCAAACAGGGGGCGCGGTAACGGGGCTCCCGTGTCCACATGGCAGGTCATGCCAGAAAGGACTTCCCATTCCCAACAGAAGTTTTCCATGAACTGGCTGGGTAACTCCACGGCGTCCCATTCCACGCCATTGATGCCGGATACCGACAGGTCCTCGATCTGCGTCAGCAGGTGATGCAGCCCATGGCCAAATTCATGGAACAGGGTGATGACTTCATCATGGGTGAAGGTGGCCGGTTTCCCGCCCACTGGCGCGGAAAAATTGCAGGTGAGATAGGCCACGGGAGTCTGGATGGTATCGCCACGTCGACGCCGCGTGATGGCATCGTCCATCCAGGCGCCGCCGCGTTTGCCATTGCGTGCGTACAGGTCCAGATAAAATTGCCCCACGAGTGTTCCTGTGCGATCGCGCAGGTCATAAAAGCGGGCATCAGGGTGCCAGGTCGGCGCCTCGGCACGCGCGACCGTCAGGCTGTAGAGTTGCTGGATGACCCGAAAAAGTCCCAGCAACACCTGCTCCTCCGGAAAATACTGTTTGACCTCCAGGTCGGAAAATGCGTAGCGCTGGATCCGAAGCTTTTCAGAAACAAAAGCCACGTCCCAGGGTTCCAGGGTGTCCATGCCCAATTCGCTCCGGGCAAAGGATTCCAGTTCTGACCAGTCCCGTTCGGCGTATGGTTTGGCACGGGCGGCCAGATCCTTCAGAAAAGTCAGCACTGCCTGTGGCGACTCGGCCATTTTGGGCTGCAGGGACAAATCTGCAAAACTTTCAAAGCCCAGCATTTTCGCTTCTTCGGTGCGCAATTGCAGGAGCTTGCGGATCAGCGGGGTGTTGTCCCATTCTGGTTTGCCAAATTCGGAAGCCCGCGTTGCATAGCTGTAGTAGAGGGCTTGACGGAGTGTGCGCGATTCGGCGTACTGCATGACCGGGCCGTAGCATGGGGCATGCAGGGTCAGTTTCCAGCCGGTGCGCTGGTCCTGCAGAGCCGCCTCGTGAGCGGCCTGTAGGACCTCTTCGGGCAAACCGCGCAGTTCGGCCGCATCCTCGACAAAGTGGCCAAAGGTGTTGGTCGTATCCAGCAGGTTCTGTTCAAATTGGGCACCCGTGGCGGCCAGGTTTTCCTGGATTTCCAGAAACCTGGCTTTGTCCTGGGGCGGTAATTCGGCACCGCCCAGACGAAAATCGCGCAACTCGTTTTCGATGATTTTCTGGCGCGCAGGACTTAAAGCCTCGAATTCCGGGGAGGCACGCAAGGCCTTGTATCCAGCGAAAAGCGCGTCGTTTTGTGCAAGCGCTGCCCAGTACTGCGTAATTTTCGGCAGGTTGGCGTTGTAGGCATCGCGCAACTCCGGTGTGTTGACCACGGCATTGAGATGCGTCACCTGACCCCAGGCGCGAGACAGGCGCTCGTTGGCGTCCTCGAGCGGTGCAACAAAACCGGCCCAGGTGGGGGCTTCAGTTTGCGCCAGGACGCGAGATAAAACAGTTTCGCTCTCCGCAATCAGCGTATCGATCGCGGGGCCCACATGGGCCGGCTGGATTTCGGAAAAGCGAGGCAGTCCCGAAAAATCGAGTAAGGGATTCATGGCGTTGAACCTCAGGCGCGGGCGTCTTCGTAAATCAGAAAGCCGCCCACAATGGTATGCGAAACCTTGCCCAGCAGCGGCAGGTTGATGAACGGGGTGTTCTTGCCCTGACTTTTCAGGCTTTGCGGCGTGACCACCCATTCCCGTTCAGGATTGAAAAGGCAAAGGTCGGCATTGCTGCCCAGCCCGATCTGCCCCGCGGGCACACCCAGTATGCGCGCAGGGTCTGCAGTGACGCGCGACAGGGCAAGCGGCAGGGGGATGTTGTCCTGCTGTGCCCATTTGAGCGCCAGCGGCAGCAGCAACTCCAATCCGGTCGCCCCCGCTTCGGAAGTCTCAAAAGGCAGTTGCTTGACGTCGTCATCCACAGGGGAATGGTCTGACACCAGCGCATCGACTGTGCCGTCGGCAAGGCCGGCGCGCAGCGCATCGCGGTCACGCAGGCTGCGTAGGGGCGGGATCAGGTGGCAATGGGAATTGAAAAAACCGATGTCGTGCTCGGACAGGTGCAGGTGGTTGATGGATATATCGCAGGTGATGGGAAGCCCTTCGGATTTGGCCTGCCGCACCAGCACCACACCTTCCGCGGTGGACAGGCGGCACAGGTGCACGCGCGCACCGGTATGGCGCACGAGGTGCACGATGGTGGAAATGGCGATGCTTTCGGCGCAGGAAGGGATGGTGGGCAGGCCGAGGCGGCTCGCCACCTCGCCTTCATGGGCCACGCCTCCCCGGCCCAGATGGGGATCCTGGGGTTGCAGCCAGACGGCAAAACCAAAGGTGCTTGCATAATCCAGCGCGCGCGCCAGAACCTGCGTATCCACCAGCGGGGCGTTGGCTTGCGAGAAGGCAACGCAACCGGCATCGTGCAACTCGCCCATTTCCGTCAAGCGCGTGCCCTGCAGTTGCTGCGTGAGCGCTCCCAGTGGATAGACGTTGGTCTGGTTACGCCCTTTGGCACGGTGCTTGAGCATTTCCACCAGACCCGGCTCATCCAGGGGAGGATCCGTATCCGGCGGACAGGACAGGCTGGTGACGCCGCCCACGGTAGCTGCGAACATTTCGCTTTCCAACTTGGCCAAATATTCAAACCCGGGCTCGCGCAGGCGCGCTGCCAGATCCACGAGGCCCGGAATGACGATTTTGCCGCGGGCGTCGATGACCCGGTTGGGGCCGAAGTTTGCCGGACCCTGCCCGAGCCCCACAATTTTTCCTGCTGCGATGAAGACATCCTGCACCTCGTCGGTGCCGGTGGCTGGGTTGATAACACGTCCGTTGCTGATCTGGATTTTCATGAAATTTCCTGCCTCAGTTGCTGGCCAGAATGGACATGACGGCCATGCGCACTGCGATGCCGAAAGTGACCTGCTTCAAAATGACGGATTGAACGCCATCGGCGACTTCAGAGTCGATTTCCACCCCCCGGTTCATGGGGCCGGGATGCATGACAATGGCATCCTGCTTGGCCCGGGACAGCTTTCCTGGTGTCAGGCCATAGTACTTGAAGTATTCGTCACGGCTGGGCAGCAGTGCCCCGTTCATGCGCTCATTTTGCAGTCTCAGCATGATGACCACGTCAACGTCCTTGAGGCCCTGGTTCATGTCGTGAAACACACGTACTCCCAAATTTTCCACGTCGCGCGGCATCAGGGTTTTTGGGCCGATCACGCGCACTTCGGGGACGCGCAGGGTGGTCAAGGCATGGATTTGCGAACGGGCGACGCGGGAATGCAGGATATCTCCCACAATAGCGACCTTGAGGTTCTCAAAGCGACGTTTGAAATGCCGGATGGTGTACATGTCCAGCAGCGCCTGGGTGGGGTGCGCATGGCAACCGTCGCCAGCGTTGATGACATGGATGCCTGGCGCCACGTGGTTGGCGATCAGGTGGGCTGCACCGCTTTCCGCATGGCGCACGACAAACATGTCGGCCTGCATGGCCGACAGGTTATCCACCGTATCCAGCAGGGTTTCACCCTTGCTTTGGCTCGAAGCGCTGACGTTGAGGTTGATGACGTCCGCTGACAGGCGTTTGGCCGCAATTTCAAAAGTGGTCCGGGTGCGGGTAGAAGCCTCGAAAAACAGGTTGAAGACCGATTTTCCCTGTAAATGAGGGACTTTCTTGATCTCTTGCTGGGCCACGTGCTCGAAAGTCGATGCCGTATCAAGGATGTGAAATAAAACCGAAGCTGGCAGGCCTTCGATGGTGAGCAGGTGCCGGAGCGTGCCCTCAGGGCTGAGTTGCGGATTGCCGATCATGTGTGTTGGGACTCCAGATAACTCCGCAGGATGAGCGCCGCGGCTTCTGCATGTTCGGCAACGGCGCGTTGTTGATGGGAATACCCCCGCTCCCTCAGGGACTGGTCGGCCTCGAGGGAGGTAAAACGTTCGTCCACCAGGGCCGTGGGCAACCCCGTCCTGGACTCCAATTCGTTGGCAAAGTTCCGGCAGCGGCGCGTCGTCTTCTGCTCGGCACCGTCCGCGTCAAGCGGCAGGCCGACGACCAGACCCACCGGAGCCCATTCCTTGAGGAGCTTATTCACCGCCTGCCAGCGGGCTTCCGCCGTGGCAGCCTCAATGGTGGTCAGGGGGTGGCATATTTTGCTGCCTAATTCGCCAATGGCAACGCCGGTACGTTTCTGTCCATAGTCAAAGGCGAGAATGTGGCCCTCTGCCTCAGGCATGCCCTGCTTCATCAGACAAATAGGTGCGGTCGATGCCCAAAATTCCCAGGGCCGCCGAAAAGCGGGCCTCGGCCGGGAGATCGAAAATCACGTCCCGTCGGGCTTCGACCGTCAACCAGCTGTTGAGCTTGATTTCGTTTTCCAGCTGGCCCGCTTCCCACCCGGCATAACCCAGGGAGATCAGGACGCCCTGGGGGGACTGGCCCCGGGACATTTCTTCCAGGATATCCCGGGAAGTCGTCAGTCCAATGTCGTCGTTGACGCTGAGCGTGGAGCGCCAGTGACCTACCGGAGAGTGCAGCACGAAACCGCGGTCGGTTTGGACCGGCCCGCCAAAGTAGACAGGCAGGGCTGCCAGCCCCTCTTGGGATAGCGGAATGTCAATCTGGTTGAACAGGCTTTCCAGGGTCAGATTGGTAGGACGATTGACCACCAGACCCATGGCACCGTTTTCATCATGGCGACAGATGTAAGTCAACGTCCCGGAAAAATTGGAGTCCTGCAGCGCCGGCATGGCGATGAGGAAATGGTTCGTAAGATTGACTGGACCCATGGGAGCAATTATCGCATATTCCGGAACATTTCCAGATCACAGGTTGGATGGCATACCATGAGCGCCATGACAAATACAGCTGCCAGCACCCCTGCCCACAACCCACCCGCTGCACTGTTCTGGTTTCGACGCGACCTGCGAGACGATGACAACGCAGGGCTGTGCCAGGCGCTGGCCCGGTACGGACGGGTGTTTTGCGTGTTCGTGTTTGACACGGATATCCTGGATGCGTTGCCCCATCGTTCTGACCGACGCGTGGAGTTTATCTGGAAAAGTGTGACAGAGCTCAAAGCCGCCCTGGAACGGCGGGGCGGCGGCCTGAGGGTGCTTCACGGTCCGGCACGTCAAAGGATTCCCGAATGCGCCGAGACCTTGGGGGTGGCCGCAGTCTTCGCCAACCGGGATTACGAGCCCTCGGCGCTGGAACGCGACGCGCAGGTCGCAGCGGCGCTCGCGAAACGGGGGGTTGGTTTTCATACCTGTCTGGATCAGGTGATTTTCGAGCGGCAGGATCTGCTGACGCAGGCCGGTCGACCGTATACCGTATTCACGCCTTATCGCAACGCCTGGTTGCGTGCCTTGGGTCCGGAGCGGGTGAGCCCCTGCCTTGCGGCGTACGGGCACCTCGTTCCCGACCCCTGTCCGATGCCGTCACTGAAGGCGCTCGGGTTTGAAGTCACCAACCTGTCGGCACTGGGGATCGAACCGGGCATGAGCGGCGCGCAACGAACGCTGGACGATTTCCTGCCCCGCATGTCCCGTTACCATGAATTACGTGACTACCCAAGCAGGCGCGGAGGGTCCGGCCTGTCCGTCCACCTGCGTTTTGGCACCCTTTCCATCCGCCATCTGGTGCGCCTGGCAAGGGCCGAAGACAGTCCGGGGGCGCGCGTCTGGCTCAACGAACTGGTCTGGCGCGAGTTTTATTTTTCCATCCTGGCCAATTTCCCCCATGTGGTGGGGCACGCCTTCAAGCCGGAGTTCGAATCGCTGGCGTTTGACGACAATCCCGATCTTTTCGACGCCTGGCGGACAGGCCGGACGGGATACCCCATCGTGGACGCCGCAATGCAGCAACTCCTCCAGACCGGGTTCATGCACAATCGACTGCGCATGATTTCGGCCTCGTTCCTGGTCAAGGATTTGGGAATAGACTGGCGTTGGGGGGAGCGTCACTTTGCCGAGCACCTCAATGATTTCGACCTCGCCGCCAACAATGGCGGATGGCAGTGGTCGGCATCAACGGGTTGCGATGCCCAGCCCTGGTTCAGAATTTTCAATCCGACGACGCAATCGCAGCGGTTCGATCCGGAGGGGGGCTTCATCCGCCATTACCTGCCCCAACTGGCCGCGGTCCCATCCCGCCGCATCCACGCACCCTGGATGCTGTCCCCGCTGGAGCAGCAGGCCGCAGGCTGTATCATTGGCAGGGATTATCCGGCCCCGGTGGTGGACCACGGTGCGGCCCGGGAAAGAACACTGAGACGATATCAACGAGAACATCTTGGATCGCCATGAAGATTGCTACCTGGAACGTCAATTCCATCAAAGTGCGCCTGGACCATGTCCTGGACTGGTTGAATCGCCACCATCCCACGGTGTTGTGCCTGCAGGAACTTAAATGCGAAGCGACCAACTTTCCGCTCGAGGCGATCATGGCAGCGGGTTACCATGCCCTGGTTGCGGGGCAGAAGGCCTACAACGGCGTGGCGTTGCTCAGCCAGAGCCCGGGGGTCGATCCGGTGGTCGGGATTCCAGGCTTCGAGGACAGCCAGCAGCGCGTGATTGCAGCCACCTTCGGCGAGGTCAGGGTCATTTCTGTGTATTGTCCGAACGGCGAGTCGCTGACCTCGGAGAAGTACAGCTACAAGTTGCGCTGGTTTGCGGCATTTCGGGATTATCTCGAAGCAACGCTCAGTCGTTATCCGCAACTGGTCGTCGCGGGGGACTATAACGTGGCACCGGAGGACCGGGATGTGTATGATCCGGTGGCCTGGAAAGGAGAGGTGCTGTGCAGCGACCCCGAACGCCAGGCGTTCGACGCGCTGCTTGCGTTAGGCTTGAAAGACAGTTTTCGTCTTTTTGAGCAGGCGGATCAGACCTACAGCTGGTGGCATTACCGGGTCAATGCTTTCAAGCGCAACATGGGACTGCGCATCGACCACATCCTGGCCAGCGATGCCCTGGTGCAATCGTGCCAGTCCTGCGTCATCGACAAGACCCCGCGGGCGCTGGAGCGCCCCTCCGATCACGCCCCCGTTTTTGCGGAGTTTTCGGAGTCTTCGAGCCCCAGTTCCTGAATCTTGCGGGTCAACGTATTGCGCCCCCAGCCCAACAGCTGGGCCGCTTCAATGCGACGCCCCCCCGTATGCGCCAGGGCCTGGGTGATCAGGGCCCGTTCGAAATCCTGGCTCAGGCGATCGAGAATTCCACGTTCGCCGCGTGCCAGGGCCTGGGAAACTTCCAGTTCGAGCGCCGTTTTCCAGTGGATCGGTACGGGCGCGTCCGCCGTTCCTTTCAGCTCCGCCGGGAGGTCGCCGATATCCACATTGACGCCAGGTGCCATGACCGTGAGCCAGTGACAGATGTTTTCCAGCTGGCGCACGTTGCCGCGCCATTCAAGATTTTCCAGGAAACGGACGGCCGCGTCGGACAGGCGTTTGGTCTCCACATGGAGCTCACGGGCGCTTTTCTGCAGAAAGTGGCGTGCCAGCATGGCGATGTCCTGGCGCCGTTCACGCAGGGAGGGCAGCCTGATCCGGATGACGTTCAGGCGGTGGAACAGGTCCTCGCGGAACAACCCCTCACGCACCCGCGCCTCCAGGTCCTGGTGTGTGGCGGCGATGATGCGAACTTTGGACGCGACCGGGGAATGCCCCCCTACGCGGTAGAACTGACCATCAGACAGCACGCGCAACAACCGGGTTTGCAGGTCAGCCGGCATGTCGCCGATTTCATCAAGAAACAAGGTCCCGCCCTCCGCCTGCTCGAAACGGCCCCGGCGCAGGGCATTGGCCCCGGTGAATGCGCCGCGTTCGTGGCCAAACAGCTCGGATTCGAGCAGCTCTTTGGGGATGGCTGCGGTGTTGATGGCAATAAAGGGCTTGTTGGCCCGATTGCTGTGGCGGTGCAGGGCGCGAGCCACCAGTTCCTTGCCGGTGCCGGATTCCCCGTTGATCAGGACGGTTGCGTTGGACTGGGACAGCCGTCCTATGGCACGAAAGACCTCCTGCATGGCAGGGGCTTGCCCCAGGATTTCCGGAGTCTCGTTGCCCTCCTCCAGGGCGTCCTGGGTGCGCATGCGCTCTTCCAGGGCGCGCCGCACCAATTCGATGGCATGGTCCACGTCGAAGGGTTTGGGCAAGTATTCGTAGGCGCCGCCTTGAAATGCGGCTACCGCGCTTTCCAGATCCGAGTATGCCGTCATGATGATGACGGGCAGATCCGGGTAGCGGGCCTTGAGTTGTTCCAGAAAGTCGAACCCCGAGCCTCCGGGCATCCGGATGTCGCTGACAACCACCTGGGGTTGTTCGGTCTCCAGCAACGTCAGCGCTTCCTGTGCGGAGGAGAACGCCTGGAAAGGGATATTTTCGCGGGTCAGGGCCTTTTCAAACACCCAACGAATGGAACGGTCATCATCAACAATCCAGACTGGCTTCATGACATTTAATGCCCTCAGGTGTATTCGGTATCGGGCATGGGCAGAATCAGGCTAAAGCAAGTGTGACCCGGGACGCTTTCAAATTCAACCATGCCATGATGTTGGCTAATCAAGTTTTGTGCCAACATCAGTCCCAAGCCGCTTCCGCCCTCCCGCCCCGAGACCAGGGGCTGGAAAATCCTGCTTTGTAGCGATTCCGGAATGCCCGGCCCGTTATCCACGATGCGAATCAGCAACCCCAGGCGAAAGCGTCGCCGGGCCAGGGTAATCTGGCGCAGGGCACGGCTTTGAAGCAGGATTTCCCCTTTGCCGTTAAGGGCTTGGGCAGCATTGCGAGCGATATTGAGCACCGCCTGGATCAATTGCTCGCGATCCGCAGTGATTTCGGGGAGGCTGGTGTCGTAGTCGCGCTGGATGGTGATTCCCTCAGGGTACTCCGCCAGAATGACGGTGCGAACACGCTCCAGGACTTCGTGAATGTTGAGAGGGGCCACCTGCTGCAGCCGGTTGGGGCTTAACATCCGGTCCATCAGGACCTGCAGGCGGTCTGCTTCGGCCCGGATCACCTGGGTGTACTCCTTCAGCTCTGGCCGATCCAGTTCGCGCTCCAGCAGTTGGGCGGCACCACGAATGCCTCCCAGGGGGTTGCGGATTTCGTGGGCCAGATTGCGAATCAGTTCGCGATTGATTTTCTGGTCTTCCAGGATCTTTTCTTCCCGCGCGATGCGCATGCGCTGGTTGATCGGACGAAACTCCAGCAGGATGCCTTCGTCAGGGCTTTGAAGCGGGGTACCGGTACAGCTGACGATCAGGGAAGGGCTTCCCTTGCGTGCGAGGTGCCACTCGTGTTCGATGAATCCCATATTTTCTGCCAGGGCAGTTCGAGAGTCTTCTACCAGGGGCTCAGCGCCGGACAGCAGGCTGACCAGAGGCTGGGAAATGAGGCTTTTTCTGCTGGTCTCAAGCAGGGTCTCGGCTGCCGTGTTGATGAAACGTACCTGCATATCGGGGTCCAACACGATCACTGCAGTGGCAAGGTGGTCGAGACCGGCAAACCCGGAAAGGGGGGGCTGGGTACGCGTATGGTTCAAGGTTTGACCTGTTATCCCGAAAAATTGACAAAAAAGCCCGCAATCCGTGGTCGGGAAAGCGGGCTTTGTCCTGTGGATCCAGAAGCGGTTGCGCTTCCGGCGATGCGAATTACAGGCTGTAGTACATCTGAAATTCCACCGGGTGGGTGGTCATCCGGAAGTTGGTGACTTCTTCCATCTTCAGGGCGATGTACGCATCGATCATCTCGTTGGAGAAAACGCCGCCACGGGTGAGGAACTCGCGATCCTTGTCCAAGGCTGCCAGGGCTTCATCCAGTGAAGCGGCTGGGGCCGGGATCTTGGCGTCTTCTTCCGGGGCCAGATGGTACAGGTCCTTGTCGGCAGCTTCGCCAGGATGGATCTTGTTCTGCACGCCATCCAGGCCAGCCATCAACAGGGCTGCGAAGGCCAGGTAGGGGTTGGCCAGGGGGTCCGGGAAGCGCACTTCGACGCGACGTGCCTTGTCGCTCTGTACGAACGGCACGCGGATGGCCGCGGAGCGGTTGCGGGCCGAGTAGGCCAGCTTGACCGGGGCTTCAAACCCGGGGACCAAGCGCTTGTAGGAGTTGGTGCCGGGGTTGGTGATGGCATTCAATGCCTTCGCGTGCTTGATGATGCCGCCGATGTAGTACAGGGCGAAGTCGGAGAGCCCGGCGTAACCGTTGCCGGCAAACAGGTTCTTGCCATCCTTCCAGACCGATTGGTGGACGTGCATGCCGGAACCGTTGTCGCCGACCACGGGTTTGGGCATGAAGGTGGCCGTCTTGCCGTAGGAATGGGCAACATTGTGTACGACGTATTTGAGGATCTGGGTCCAGTCGGCGCGCTGCACCAGCGGAGCAAACTTGGTGCCGATTTCGCACTGGCCGGGAGCAGCCACTTCGTGGTGATGTACTTCAACGGGAACGCCCATGTCTTCCAGGGCAAGGCACATGGCCGAGCGGATATCCTGCAGGGAATCCACCGGCGGAACGGGGAAATAGCCCCCCTTGACTGCAGGGCGGTGCGCCATGTTGCCGCCTTCGTACTCCCTGTTGGTGGACCAGGGCGCTTCTTCCGAATTGATCTTCACGCCGCAACCGGACATGTCCACATTCCATGTGACGGAATCAAAAATGAAGAACTCGGGTTCCGGGCCAAAGTAGGCGACATCGCCAATGCCGCTGGATTTGAGATAGGCTTCGGCACGGCGGGCGATGGAACGGGGGTCGCGATCATAGCCCTTGCCGTCGGAAGGTTCGATGACGTCGCAGGTCAGCAACAGCGTGGTTTCGTCCATGAAGGGATCGAGATTGGCTGTGCTGGGATCCGGCATCAGCAACATGTCCGAAGCCTGGATGCCTTTCCAGCCGGCAATGGAAGAACCGTCAAAGGCATGGCCTTCGGTAAATTTCTCTGGACCAAATGCACTGACGGGCACGGAAACGTGTTGCTCCTTGCCTCGGGTATCGGTGAAACGCAGGTCCACGAACTTGACCTCGTTGTCCTTGATCATTTGCATGACATCAGCTGCAGCCATTTCTCAATCTCCTGTTGTTTCGCTCACGAAGTCTTCGTCGAGTTCGGTGTGCTCCCGGGGCCTCCCGGGCGCGGTCAATATTAAGGTGCAACCCACGTTGAAAGCAGGTTGCATGCCAATCCACTTCTTTACAATACGTCATTGTGCCACAAGGCCGGGGTGGATGACGCGCTTCCTTCTTTGGCACTAAATAGGTGCAAATCGGTGCGGAACGCACCATATTTGTGCAACCCCTCCCGCTCCCTTCAAAGCTTGCTCCAGTGACGTCACAGCGTACAATGAGGCCTCCTGACAGAAACGATCAGTCGCGATGGCCAAAATTCCGGAAATTCTCAAAATTGCTCAAAACAGGGGGGCCGAAGCCAATCTGCCTTACGACGGCGCACTTTTGCCAGCCGAGGCCTTCGAGATTCTGAACGGTTCTGCAGTGGCCGTGCTGGTGGATGTGCGAACCCGCGCCGAAATCGATTGGGTGGGCTTTGTCCCCGGGGCCGTGCATATCGAGTGGCAGGATTACCCGGGCTGCCAGCGCAATCCGCAATTCATCGAGACGCTTCGACAGTCCGTGCCTGAGGACGGCCTGTTGCTGTTCCTCTGTCGTTCCGGTGCGCGTTCCCACGCCGCAGCGAGCGCAGCGGCAGCTGCGGGTTTTACGGGATGCTACAACATCCTGCAGGGGTTTGAAGGCGACAGGGATGCCCAGGGCCACCGCAACCGTCTCGGCGGATGGCGTGCTGCCGGCCTTCCCTGGAAGCAGAACTGATCGCGCGCAATGGATCGGTATGCGGTCATGGGGCATCCGGTGTCCCACAGTCGGTCCCCTCAAATTCATGCCTTGTTTGCCAAGGCCACCGGGCAGGAGATGGTTTACGAACGTATTGGTCCGGAACCAGACCAATTTGAGGCCGCCGTCGCAAAATTCAGGGATGAAGGCGGCAAGGGGCTCAACATTACGCTGCCCTTCAAGGAGCGGGCATTTGCACTGGCCGATGTCCAGTCGGTGCGTGCCAAAGCCGCTGGAGCAGCCAATACGCTGACTTTCCGGGACGGCCGTATCCTTGCCGACAACACGGACGGGGTGGGGCTCGTCAGGGATCTCGTCCAGAACCATTGCATTCAACTCAAGCAGAAAAACGTCCTATTGCTGGGTGCCGGCGGTGCGGCGCGCGGGGTCATCGTCCCCCTCCTTGCTGAGCGGCCCACCCGTCTCATCATTGCCAATCGAACGCCTGCGCGTGCGTTTGCCATACTGGAGGCGCTGATTACCTCGGGCGCTGTTCCGCAGGAGTACCTGCAATGCTGCCAGGTCTGCGGATTGGATGCGATTCCCGGGGTGCATTTTGACGTGGTCATCAACGCCACCTCCAGCAGCCTGACTGGCGCGGTGCCGGAGGTTCCAGAAGCCGTGTTCGGGCCGGGCACATCGGCTTATGACATGGTGTACGGCAAGGGGTTGACACCCTTCCTGAGGCTGGCGCAGGCAAGAGGGGCCACGTTCCTTGCTGACGGATTGGGAATGCTGGTGGAACAAGCCGCGGAGTCGTTTTACATCTGGCGTCACGTCTTTCCGCCGACCGGGCCCGTTCTGCAGCAGCTTCGGACCGAACTGGAGTGAGCTTGCTGCACCGCCTGTTGCGCTGGGGGTTACGGTTGCTGGGCTGGGGCCTCGTATTGCTCCTCCTCTGGGAAGGCTGGATTTTCGCCCAGGTATTCTGGTGGAAAGGCCATAACCCCGAGCGAACCTCCTTCATGAAAATTCGGGCTGAATCCCGTGCGGCCGCTGGAAAAGGCGATATTTTGCCGCATCCCTGGGTTGCTTACGAGCGCATTCCGGATAGCTTGAAGCGTGCCGTCGTGGCTGCTGAAGATTCGGGGTTTGTAGCGCACCACGGCTTTGACTGGGAGGGGATGCGCCGCGCATTGGAGAAGGATATCCATCGTGGCAAACCTGTCGCCGGCGGCTCAACTATCACCCAGCAACTGGCCAAAAATCTTTTCCTGTCAGGGCAGCGTAGCTTATGGCGCAAGGCGCAGGAGGCAATCATCACGCTCATGCTCGAGGCGACCTGGAGCAAAAGGCGCATCCTGGAAGTCTATTTGAACGTGATCGAATGGGGGGACGGGCTGTTTGGGTGCGCAGCGGCTACACGCCACTACTACCTGGAGCCCGTCGGTGACCTGACCCCAACCCAGGCGGCACGTCTTGCATCAATGATTCCGAGCCCCAGGTACTTCGATCGCCATGGGGAAACAGAAAAGCTGCTGGAAAAGACCGACACCATCGAAGCGCGCATGGCACAGGTGGCCATACCTCGGTGAAGCGATCTGCTGCCTGTAACTTCTAAGACTGAAGCCAAAACCACCGGATGTTGCGCCTTTGCGGGCACAACGTCCGGTGAAGTCTGACCCTGCTTAGAACATCGGCTTGATCAGAGGGGTCGAGATGATCGGCGCTACCGGAGCCGGTGCCACTACGGGCTTCGGCGCGGCAGGCTTGGCCATCGTTGCAGGCTTGGCCGCAGGTTTTTTGGCGGCAACCTTCTTCACCGCGGGTTTGGCCGCAGGCTTTTTGGCTGCGGGTTTCTTGGCTGCAGCCTTCTTGGGGGCGGCCTTTTTGGCTGCGGGCTTCTTGGCTACGGCCTTCTTGGCTGCGGGTTTCTTGGCTGCAGCTTTCTTGGGGGCGGCCTTTTTGGCTGCGGGCTTCTTGGCTACGGCCTTTTTGGCTGCGGGTTTCTTGGCTGCAGCTTTCTTGGGGGCGGCCTTTTTGGCTGCGGGCTTCTTGGCTACGGCCTTTTTGGCTGCGGGTTTCTTGGCTGCAGCTTTCTTGGGAGCGGCCTTTTT
>JAJZRV010000029.1 GCA_021850135.1 Pseudomonadota bacterium | reverse complement strand
GCCGGTGCGCCTGATCCCGAAGATCGTCCAGGGTGACGCACACGGGGCCGCCCACTGCGGCAAAAGCGATCACATTGCCGCTGTCGCAGGACGGAAAGGCGAGGCAGCGGCCGTCAAACGCTTCGCGGATGCGCTCGAAACTGGCCTTGAATCCCCTTTTCAAGCCGAGCAGATTGACGGCCAGGATGCCGTCGCTGCTGAGGCGCGCGCGGCATGCCTGGTAGAACAGGCGCGTGTCCAGCGTGCCGGGGCGGGCGTCCGCATCAAAACCGTCCACCAGGATCAGGTCGTAATTCCGGTCGCTGTCGGCAACGAACGCTGCGCCATCGCCAATGATGATGTTGAGGCGTTTCGGGTCTTCCGGCAGCTTGAAATACTGCCGCGCAGCCGCAACAACCGCGGGCTCGATTTCCACTACGGTCAGTTTGGCCTGCGGGCAGTTGCGGTACAGGAATTTGGTCAACGAGGCGGCACCAAGCCCGATCAGCAGGGCTTTGCGCGGAAAGCGACGGTCTTCGCGCAGCAGCAAGCTGGCCATCATTTCCTTGGTGTAGTCGAGTTCCAGGTGCCATGGCCGTGCAATACGCATGGCGCCCTGGATCCAGTCCGAGCCGAAATGGAGCGTGCGCACGCCAGCTTCTTCGCAAATGTCTATGGAGAGGGCCATTCAGGGTCCGGTCGTTCAAAAAGTCTCCATTTTATTGCACTTTGTGCAACTGAAAGTTTTCATTACAAATCAGTGTCCCAGCTCGTTTCAGATGCACTACCATTGACGCGATGGCCGACGGGTCCCCAACCAACCGGTGACGCTGTATGTATCGAATCTCTGGAATCATTTTTCCTGCCGCAATGGCCCTTGCCCTGGGGGCCTGCAGCACGCTTGCCCCCGCCCCCCTGCGTGGAAACGATTTTTCGGATGTCACGCCGCACATGGCGCAGCGCAGGCCGGATGTGCTGGGGATGCGCGTGCGCTGGGGCGGAACCATCGCAGAGGTTTCTCCCAAAAATGACCACACCTGTTTTCAGGTGGTGAGTCATCCGCTGGACGAAACCGCGCGCCCCGAAATGGATGACCGCACCAATGGCCGGTTCATTGCGTGCATTTCCGGTTTTTACGACCCGGAAATTTATGCCGTGAAACGGGAGATCACCGTCATCGGCACGTTGCAGGCACCTACCATCGGCAGCATTGGGGATTACAAGTACGTCTTTCCCCATGTCGCGATCGAAACGCTCTACCTGTGGCCAAAACAGGTTCCTGTGGCCAATATGCCCGCCTATGATTTCGGACCCGATCCCTTCATGTACCAGAATCCCTGGTTCTATGGTCCCCCCTCTTATCCCTGGATGCCGTGGTAGTACGCCAGCCGGCAAAATATGAAAGCAAGAACCGGGGTGACGTAAGGCCCTGACGGGGCTAGAGTTGCTCCATGAACGAAAAACCCACAAAGGCCATGCAGAACGACCCGCGGTGGATCGCGGTCATGGCGCGCGATCCCGCTGCGGAGGGACAGTTCGTCTATTCGGTCAGGACCACAGGAATCTATTGCCGGCCGACGTGCCCGTCGCGTCTTGCAAGGGCCGAACATGTCGCTTTTCATGCAACGCCGGCCGAAGCCCGGCAGGCTGGTTTTCGGCCCTGCAAACGGTGCAAGCCGGATCAGGCGCCGCTGGCGGTCCGGCATGCGGCCCTGGTTGCAGAACTGTGTCGCCTCATCGAAACTGCAGAGCAGGTCCCGACGCTCGAGGCGCTGGCCCGGCATGCCGGCATGAGCGTCCATCATCTGCACCGCGTTTTCAAGGTCATCACTGGGCTCACGCCCCGGGCCTTTGCCGTTGCGCACCGCGCCAAAGGCGTTCGTCGCGAATTGACGGGAAGCGCCACCATCACCGAAGCCATTTTTGGTGCGGGGTATAACGCCAGTAGCCGGTTTTACGAAGCCTCACGGCAAATGCTTGGGATGACGCCCAGCGAATTTCGCGCTGGAGGCGCCCATACCGAGATTCATTTTGCTCTTGGTGAATGCACGCTGGGATCCATTCTGGTGGCACGGAGCGCTCGCGGCGTTTGCGCCATCCTGTTGGGGGATACGCCAGAGGCGCTCATCCGTGATTTCCAGGATTGCTTTCCGGCGGCCCGATTGATCGGTGGCGATGCCGGATTTGAGCGTCTGGTTGCCCGGGTCGTGGGTTTTGTCGAAGCGCCACGGGTGGGGCTGGATCTCCCCCTCGATATCCGTGGCACGGTATTTCAACAGCGCGTATGGCAAGCTTTGAACCGCATTCCTGTGGGAAAAACGGCAAGTTACGCCGAGATTGCACGCCAGATGGGCTCACCAGAATCGGCGCGGGCCGTGGCAGGCGCTTGTGCTGCCAACATGCTGGCCGTGGCCATTCCTTGCCATCGTGTCGTGCGCAGCGACGGGGGCCTCTCCGGCTATCGTTGGGGGGTGGAACGCAAGCGTGCCCTGCTTGAACGGGAGGCGACAGAATGAAGCGCCGGTGACGGCAGCATTTGCGCAGCGGTGGCTGCGCGCAGTTTTCGCCCTGGCGGGCCCTGGTGGCGGCGCATCTTTGGGCGAGCGCCTCGAAGCCGGATGGCCCCGGGTAAAATTTGCTATAGAATCGATAGCTCGCAAGGATCAACGGCTTTGTACATAGGGGGACTCTCATGAAATTGCGTTTCGATGCCATTCTTTCCTGTTCCGTGCTGGTCACCGCTTTTGGGGTGTGTGGCTGCGCCAACATGCAGGATCGCTCCAACATCCCCGACACGCTTGCCGCGCCTGCCAACCAGGTCCTCGCGCTTGAAGCAATGGCTACAGGCGTCCAGATCTACGAATGCAAGGCAAACGGCGACAGCCCATCAAAATTCCAATGGGTATTGAAAGCGCCCGAAGCCGATTTATACGATTCCAATGGCAGCAAAATTGGCCGGCATTATGCGGGGCCCACCTGGGAAGCCCTGGACGGCAGCAAGGTGGTCGGCGAAGTCAAGGAAAAATACACCACTCAGGATTCCAGCGCGATCCAGTGGTTGCTGCTCGGTGCGCAATCCAATTCCGGCAAGGGCATATTTTCCCGCACGGCAACCATTCAGCGGGTGAATACAAGGGGGGGGAAGGCACCGACGGAAGGCTGCGGCCAGGCGCAGGCGGGTAAGGTGTCCCGGGTGCCCTATACTGCCACGTACAATTTTTACAATCCCAAGCCGTAACCATTGCGGACTTGACCTGAAAGCGGAAGGTGAGGCGAGATGGCGCTGGACCTGTACATCGGCAACAAGAACTACTCGTCATGGTCGTTGCGAGCCTGGCTGTTGCTCAGGCACCTGAATATTCCGTTCACAGAGCATATGGTGTCGGTGGCGGGGCGGGACTACAACCCGTCATTGCGGACGATTGCAGGCAACGCGCGTGTTCCCTGCCTTCATGATGATGGATTCCAGGTGTGGGAGAGCATCGCCATCGCGGAATACCTGGCCGAGAAGCATCCGGAATTATGGCCCGCTGAACGGAAGGCGCGGGCGCGGGCCCGCAGCATCTCGGCGGAGATGCATTCCGGCTTTGGTCACTTGCGCAGGGCCATGCCCATGAACCTGAAGCTTCAGCTCAAGGGAAAATCGGCTGAACCCGCAGTGCAGCGGGACATCGATCGCATTATCGAAATCTGGACGGAAACCCGTGCCGGATTCGGGGCGCATGGGGGGGCCTACCTGTTTGGGGCATTTTCAGTGGCCGATGCCATGTTCGCTCCCGTTGCCTGGCGTTTTCACATCTACAACGTGCCGCTTGCCCCCATTGCTGCAGCTTATCGCGACACCTTGTTATCCCATCCGGCCATGCAGGAATGGTATGAGGCTGCGCTGCAGGAAACCGAAGCCCATCCACATTACGATAGCCTGGAACAGGAATACGGCGGTGCGCGCTAATCCAATGCGCTAACGTGCCTTGAGTTGCCAAGACGAATGGCAGGCAACGCAAAGTCCCAGCGTATTGCCCAGCATTTTCAAAATTTCCGGCGCAGGGGTACCCCTCTCGGCTGCCTGGGCCATTTCATCCATGCTGCGGTGGACGCTCATGCCCATGGATTTGAAGGGGCGGGGGAGCTTGGCCATGAGGGATGGGTTGACGTCGGCGGCTGCGGCCATGCCTGCCGCGCGTGCCGCCGTTGCAACCCGAACCATGTCGCCCTGATTGACGCCTTCGAGAATGCCTTGGGTTGCCGAGAGCAATCCACGCATTTCCTGCAGGATCAGGTCACGTTCCCCGGGACTTAACACGATGGCAGTGCGGTTGTCCGTTCCCGTCGTGACATTGCCGCGGATGAAAAACCAGGCTCCGATACTCACGGTGACGATCCACAAGAGAAGGGCCGCTGAAGCGATTTTGCTGATTTTCATGAGACGCTCCTCGCGTTGACGGACCCCCATCGGGGATCCCGACCGGGTTACTGTAGCCCAATTTCAGGCGGTGTGGTCATTCCACACGCGGTCTGTTTTGCCGCAGCAAACCGGACAACGCCTGGCGTTGGTGCAGACCCAGTCCCAGGGTGATCAATGCCGTGCCTGCCCAGACCTGGCTGCTGACAACCTCGCCATTGAGCAGGTTGCCCAGCAGCAGGGCCAGCACCGGTGTCACCAAAGTGATCAATGACACCTTGCCGGTCTCCATGTGTTTGAGGACATGGTAGTACAGCGCAAATCCCAGCACGGAGCCGAAGGCGCCCAGGTAGACAATGGCTGCCCCGGTTCGGGTGGGAAGGTGAAGGGGGATATGGCCGTCCATGAGCCACCAGACCAGGCCAAACAATGGCAGTGATACCGCAAGACTGCCCGCTGTGGTGGCAAGGGGTGGGCTGTCGTCGCCAATGCGCTTGACCCAGACCAGGCTGGATGAGTAGGTGATGACCGCACCCAGAAGCGCCGCAATCCCGGCCAGGGCGTGAGCGTGGCCCATTTCCCTGCTATCGCCAAAGATGACGGCAAGCCCTGCAACACCCAGCAGCATGCCAAGCAGCTTGCCCTGTGAAAGCGCTTCTTCTTCCAGCCAGAACAGGGCCATGAGCCCGGTGATCAGCGGCGACAGCCCAAACAGCACCGACACCAGGCCGGAATGGACATACTGGGCCCCCCAGTAAGTCAGCGTCATGGCGCCGAACACCCCCAGGCCGCCCACCAGGTAGCTCAGTCTGGCGCGGCGGTGCAGGGGCATTCCGACGCGCCAGACGGCAATGATGACGAGGGCGATGGTGAGCCCCACCATCATGCGTGCCGTGACGGCGAAGGCAAACCCTGCGCCCTGGGTGCTCCATTTGATGGCGAGCGGCGTGGTGGACCAGATCAGGATTACTGTGAGGTAGGCCATCAATAAAGACATGCTGTTTTCTCCAGTCAGTGGTGTTTTGCTTTCTGAAAAACAAAAAGGCCGCGAACCTTGATGGGTCCGCGGCCTTTTCATGGAAAACTTACCGTTACAACTCGGTGGATGCTCCCTTGGCCCCGGACGCCAGAATGCGCGACCATTTGCAGCGCAGGGGTCGGCGGACGTTGATGGAGGCCATGAGGAATGAAGTCATGGCCCGATTGTAGGGGCAGGACGATGAGGCGTCAATTAACCTCGCCTGGCAGGCGGTTGTTTGAGAAAATAATCACTCATTGAATGCTGCAGCCGGCATCCTGTGTCGCATGAGCAGCGACGCAGCGCCGACAAAGGAGAGAAGGTCATGGCAATTCTGACAAACATTGTCGCAGCAGAAGAGCACGAGATTGCGGCGATCGGCGAATCGCTCCACCCGGTTGACGAATGGAGCGGCATTGAAATGCGCGACGTGGACACCACCAGGATTACGACCCTGCACTGTCTTCTGACTGGCGATTTGTTCGACGATGCGATCATCCAGTACGAGCCCGTTTATGTTTCGCCCGTTGAGGGGGCGCTGGTCCTGCGCATTGCGGACGAAATGATGGCGCGACTGGTGGAGCTGGATGATGAACCGCTCGAGCTGGTTGCGGCGGAGCTTGCGGCGACGGAGGATTTCGAATCGGAAGACTGGGACGAGGAGGAAGTTATCGCGATGTTGTACGAACTGGGCGAACTCGCACGTCGCGCCGAGTCGGAAGGTCAGGAGCTGTTCGTCTGGATGCACCCCCTGCGCACTTGAGCCGGAGCGATTATGCCGGCAATGTTTGCTGCCATGACCGGTACACGCGCAGTGCGACATGGGCGTCGTTGGCGGCATAGAGTATTTGCCGCTCGGTCAGACGCGGATTGGACCAGTTCGTGGTGGAGGTCCTTTTGGATTTTTGCAGCCGCTGGCCAAAAAAATGGGCGACTGCGGTCTTGGCTCCCATGTCTGCGCGCTTCTCCCTTCGCAAGGCAACCGACAGATCGAGGATGTTGGCGGAGCTGATCCCCAGCCGGTCTTGCAGGCGTCGCAGGTCATCACGGAGGCCAAAACCCACTTTCAGCACTCGCGGCGACTCCAGGATGGCGCGCAACTCGTCCAGGGCATGCTGGACCGTGACGTGGAACAGGTAGGCCCTGTCATCGGTGGCCAGCTGGATCAGGTGCGGTCCCGTGGATACTTCGCCTTTGGCAAAGGTGGGTTTCGATTCCGTATCGAAACCGATGGCGTCGGCGGCCATCAAGGCTGCAAGTGCGGCGCCTGCATCGGTCCTGGACTGGACAAGGCATACGTCAGCCAGGCTGATGCCTTGATACAGCGGCAAACTCGGGTCGGGAAGGGGGCTCACGTTCGGATCGTTTCATGAAAGTGCAATTGTTGCACGCCTAACCCAGGAGTTGAAGCGGATTTTCCTGATGGTGCAGCACCCTGCTCAGGGTCTCGGGCGAGATGTTGAGGTGCAGGGCCAATTCCTTTTTTGGCAGAAGACTGGCCATTTCCGGGTTCCTGTGCTGAAAGTTTTCCATCCGTCCGGCGGCATCGAGCAGGTGCAATGCGATGGTGTGCGCCATGACTTCGCTCATCAGGCGCATGACTTCATACTCGAAGTCGTGTTTCAGTTTTGGGTGGCGATTCATGAATTCTGACCATGCCGGAATGCTGCATCTGGCCACGCGCACCCTGGTCACGGCGCAAATGCTGTAGGGCGCCCGGTTTTCCAGGCGCCATGCGGCGTAACTGGTTTCGATTTGCGTTTCGCGCGCAAATCTCAGCGTCATTTCCCGCCCTTGTGCGTTGATGACCACGCGCTTCAGCAGGCCTTCAAGAATGAAATACTGGTCCATTTCCGTTGCGCCTTGTACCAGCAATGCGTCCCCTTTATTGACTTCGGCAATGGTCAGGTAGTCTTCGAGTTCGTCCAGTTCCTGTTCGGTCAGGCAAGTCAGCACGACATTGCTGCGGATCAGGTCGCGCAACATCAATCGCAACGGGTGTCGTGACAGGGGCGTTTCAATAATTTTGCCGCGAGCAGGATCCATGAGCGTCATTCCAGGGACAAGGGGGCTTCAGGCCGGTTTCAATATTACATCATGACATGATATATTGCGGCCATGGAAGAAAAACGCCCGAAAACGCCCGCGCGTAAAATGTCGAAAAGGGAATTCGAACTGCTTGCCCAATTCCGCTACCAGTTGCGCCAGTTTCTTCGTTTCAGCGAGAAGGTGACGCGCAGCCTGGGCGTGACCCCGCTGCAGTACCAGCTCCTGCTGCAAATCAAAGGCTTTCCAGGCAGGGATTGGGCAACGATCGTGGAGCTCGCCGAACGTTTGCAGGCAAAGCACCATGGCATCGTGGCCCTGATTTCCAGGTGTGAGAAATCAGGGCTGGTTGTACGCAGTCCCAGCCTTAGCGACTTGCGGCTGGTGGAAGTTCGATTGACCAGGAAGGGGGAGGCATGCCTGGAGAAACTGGCAAGCCTTCATCGTGCCGAGCGCCTGTCGCTGCAGGGTGTATTTGCCGAATCAGCCAAATGAAAAGGGTCTTTCATGATTGAAACCATCATTGCCCTGCTTTTCCTGGGTGCCATCGTCTTTGTGGCCACCACGGGGGAGCGCAGCGACGACAACAAAACGGACAACGACGAAAATCAGAAAAAAAGCTGATCCGGGAAGCTTCAGCGGGCCCCCTCAAACGCCGCCAGGTCGGCGACCACCTGGGCAGGGTTTCGCCCCGCATCCACGCTTTCATAGACCTTGGCAATCCGCCCTGCGGGGTCGATGATGAACGTGTTGCGCCTGGCAATCCTGAACCCCAGCAAGTGCATTTCAGAGCCGTACTTTTGGGCTACGGTGCCATCCTTGTCCGCCAGGAGCGGAAACGGCAGGTGATGATTCCTGGCGAACTCCGCATGACTGCTGGCATCGTCGATGCTGACGCCCAGCACGGCCGCGCCAAGCTGCCTGATTTTCTGGATATCGTCCCGGTACGCACAGGCTTCTGCCGTGCAGCCAGGCGTTTCATCCTTGGGGTAGAAATACAGGACCAGCCATTTTCCCCGGTAATCCGCGAGTTTCTGCAGCGTGCCATTCTGGTCTTCCACGCTGAAGTCCGGAGCGCTTTGTCCAACTTTGGGCAGTTCTGACGCCGAAACGACGCCGGCCCACGTCAGTCCGGCCAGGCCCAGGGCTGCTGCAATCCATATTAAGGTTTTCATGGGTTCGCCATCCTTGATGCGCCTCACTTATACTTCCGTGTCATGATACCCGCAAATTTAATGCCCGCGGCCGGTGACGTCGCGCCAAGGTGGGCTCGGTATGGCGCCTGCCTGCTGCTGGTCTGGGCGCTGGCGATGACGATCAGCATGGCCCACGCGGAGGCCTTGCTGCTCACCGATCTTCCGGACCATTCCCTCGGAACCCAAACCAGCTACCTTGCAGAAGCGGGACCCCCGTTGAGCCTGGCGCAAGCACAGGCGCTCCAGCACGAAGGCCGCTTCCTCCCCGGCAAGCAAACCATTCTCAATTTTCGTATCGGTGCCCGCCCCACATGGCTGCATCTTGAAATATTCAACCCATCCGACAGGGTACAGACGATGCACCTGGTGGCTGGGGTAACCTGGATAGACAAGATGGATGTGTATGTCCTGCACTCCGGACATCTGGATGCCCAGTGGCAGACCGGGGATGAGCGGGCAGGGGCCCCGGGCCTGACGCCTGCCCTGGGTTACGCATTGCCGCTGGCTTTTGCCAGCGGTACAAATGAGGTTTATCTGCGTGCCGAGTCCATGGACCCCATGGTGTTGCCCGTCGAACTGGTTTCGGAAGACGAATTCAACAAGCGCCAGCGCGTCATGGGCTACGTTTATGGTTTTGTCTATGGGTTCCTGCTGGCTTTGTGCGCCTACAACCTGCTGCTATTTGCAGGGCTGGGCGAACGCAGCTATCTGTACTACTCGTTCTATCTTCTCAGTTTCATTCTGGCCAATCTTGCCTATACCGGGCACGGCCTGGCCTGGATATGGCCAGGTCACTTCCTGCTGCAGCGCTACGTCATCCTGGTGGGGATGGTGTTGCTGGGCTGTTGTGGTCTCCTGTTCGCCAGCCGTTTTCTGGCACTGGAAAAGCATGCCCCCCACACACAGCGGCTTGTGCGTGGATTCATCGGGGCCGGTGCGGCAGCCATGGTCCTATGCATGATCGCAGGGAGCCATCTGGGCGCAGCGCTCGTCGCATTTTCTTTTGTGAGCCTGTTTACGGTTTTCATGTTTGTGCTGGGGTTGCTGAGCATCAGCCAGGGTCGTGAGGCAGGCCGCTATTTCCTGGCTGCCACGATATGCGGCCTGCTGGGGGCGTTTTCCACTGCTCTTGCGGTCTGGGGCTGGTTGCCATTCATGACGGAAACCTACCATGCCGTGGAATTGGGCATCGTCCTCGAGGCTACTTTACTGGCCCTGGCATTGGCGCATCAAATGCGCCATTACCAACAGGCCAGCCTGAGCGCCGAACAACTTGCACGACTGGACCCGTTGACGAACCTGCACAACCGTCGCGCATTCGTGGCGTCTGTCGCCCCTATCTGGAGTACGGCAGTGCGCGGAAACCGGCCAATCAGCCTGCTCATGATAGACATGGACCATTTCAAGCAGATCAACGATCAGCACGGTCATGACGCCGGCGACCATGCCCTCGTCAGGGTTGCCCGCCTGTTGACGGAACAGTGCCGGGCTGGGGACATCGTGGCGCGCTGGGGTGGAGAGGAATTCATCATGTTCATGCCCGAAACGGATGGGGCGCAGGCCGTTGCCGTTGCCGAACGCATTCGGCAGAAGGTGTCGGAAATTCGGCTGCACGTCAGGCAGGGCAGCGTTCAACTGACTGCCAGTTTCGGTGTCGCGCAGCGGGCGGGGCAGGACGATCTGGAAGACCTGATTCGCGTCGCCGACATGCAGCTCTACGAAGCCAAGCGACAGGGGAGAAATAGAGTCTCCTCCTCAAACGTGGGATAATCCACGCACCATGATCGAACGTCCTCAGAGCCTGGGAGAAGAGATCGCCAACAGCGTCAGCCACGGCGTGGCGCTTCTTGCAGCCATTGCGGCCTTGCCTTTCCTCATTTCTGCCGCGCGTCACCTCAGCGTCGCCAACGTCGTCGGTGCCACCGTGTTTGCGGTGACCATGGTATTGCTGTACCTGACCTCGACGATCTATCACGCCCTGCCTGCAGGCCGGGCCAAACGCGTCATCCTGAAGCTGGATCACGGTGCAATTTACGTCTTCATCGCAGGCAGCTACACGCCATTTGCGTTGGGCGCGCTGGCCGGCCCCTGGGGCTGGACGTTGTTCGGGCTGGTCTGGTCGCTTGCGATCATCGGCGCCACGTTGAAGGCCTTCGACCGGCTGTCGCATCCCTGGATTTCAACCGGGCTTTACCTCGTCATGGGCTGGCTGGTGTTGATTGCAGCCGTACCACTCGTCGAACGCGTGCCGCTTCCGGGCGTGGAATTGCTGGTTGCCGGCGGGCTGGCATACACGGCCGGTGTCGTGTTTTTCATGCTGGACTCCCGTTTCAAATACGCTCATGCCGTGTGGCACGGATTTGTCGTCGTCGGGACCGGTTGCCATTTCTTCGCCGTGCTCGGTTACGCTGCGTAAGCCCTGCATGAAGCGGTTTCCCCGGGGCTGATATCGCACTTCAAACCGGAACCCCGTCTCGTTTTTTGCAGGAGGTTTCAAACATCATGCTGATTGGCGTCCCCAAAGAAATCAAGGTTCACGAGTACCGCGTGGGAATGACCCCCGGCTCTGCCAGGGAAGCCGTGGCGCGAGGACACCAGGTGCTGGTCGAAACGGGGGCCGGCCGGGGCATCGGCTGCGAAGACGCAGACTATCTGGAGGCGGGGGCAAAAATCGCAGGCTCGGCAAAAGAGATTTATGGAACGGCCGAACTGATCGTGAAGGTGAAGGAGCCGCAACACGCAGAATGCGGGATGCTGCGTCAGGGGCAGATGCTTTTTACCTATCTCCACCTTGCGCCCGATCCGCAGCAGACCGAGTTGTTGCAGCGCTCAGGGTGCTCGGCGCTGGCTTACGAAACGGTCACCGATCGCGATGGGGGGCTGCCCCTGTTGGCGCCGATGAGTGAAGTGGCCGGCCGCATGTCCATCCAGATGGGCGCTGCTTACCTGCAAAAACCTTCGGGGGGGCGGGGCATTTTGCTGGGCGGCGTGCCTGGGGTGGCGCCCGGTCGGGTGGCGATTCTGGGCGCAGGCATTGCGGGGTCGCATGCGGCAAGGATGGCCGCAGGCCTGGGGGCCCAGGTCACCATTCTGGACAGATCAGTGCCGAAGCTTCGCAAGCTCGACGATATCCACCGTGGCCGGGTGCGCACGGTCTACGCCACCGCGGAGTCCATCGAGGAAGCTGTCACGGAGGCGGATCTGGTCGTCGGTGCGGTGCTGATCCCTGGGGCAGCACCGCCCAAACTGGTCCGAAGAACGCATTTTGCAAAAATGCACCGGGGCGCCGTGATCGTGGATATCTCCATTGATCAGGGCGGGTGCTTCGAGACATCGCATCCCACCACGCATCAGGAGCCCACTTTTGAAGTGGACGGCATCATCCACTACTGCGTGACGAACATGCCGGGTGCCGTTCCGCGCACTTCGACCTACGCGCTCAACAACGCAACGCTGCCCTTTGTCCTGGCCCTGGCGGACAAGGGCCTGAAAAAGGCCTGTCTGGAGGACCCGCACCTGTTGGCGGGACTGAACGTGCATGCAGGAAAGATGACCTGCGAGGCCGTTGCCAAAGCGCTCGGCATCGAATACACCCCGGCAGGCCGGCTTCTTGCGTAGATCGCTCCAGCCTCCTGGCTCAGGGCGCAAAACCCAGGAAGGCGATGATGATTTTTGAGGCCGGCTGCAGGGAACTGGCGGTGGCCAGGGGAGCGGACTGGATACTGGCTCTGGGCGAGGCAAAATCCACGGACATCATGATGCTCAGGGCTATGATCATCAGGACGGAATAGCCGAAGGACTTTCTTGCCCAGCGCCGATCGTCTTCGCCGTTGCGGCCGTGCCAGGCCGAGCGCATCCAGGCAAACCCCATGGCAAGCAGTACCGTGAGGTAGCCCCAACCCACGTTGTGCGTAAAGAACAGCAGCAATGCGCATGCGGTAAAGGCGGCCACATAAGCGGGCATGTGCCGCTTTATCCGGGCTACGCCGCGCACTACGGGAAGCACCGGAATCGAGGCGCGCGCGTAATCCTGCAAATGCAGGACGGCGATGGCGTAGGCATGGGGAAACTGCCAGAGGGCATACATGGCAAACAGGATCAGGCCTGCAACATCCAGCTGATGGCTGGCGGCACAATACCCAGCAAGCGGCGGGACCGCCCCGGACAGGCTGCCCACCCAGGTCCCGTGCCGGGTCCGTTTCAGGCTCAGGCTGTAGAGCACCACATAAACCAGAAACCCGGCCAGCGTGATCAGGCTGACCAGGGGGTTGGTGAACAGCACCAGAACCAGAAAGCCGCTGAGGGCCAGGATTGCGCCCAGGGTCAGGGCTTCAGCCAGAGTAACCCGCTTGCGCACCAGGGGGCGGTTGCGGGTACGCTGCATGAGCGCATCGATATCCCGATCAATGCAGTTGTTGAACACGCAGCCACCGGCAATCACCAAGGCCACGCCCAGCAAGGTCGCGGCAAAGGTGGTGATGCTGACCTGTCCCCGGCTGCCCAGCAGGAAGCCTCCAGCCACGGACACCAGGTTGCCCATGATGATGCCGGGCTTGGTCAGGGCATAGTAGTCCCTGAGCTTATCCATGCTAGCTGCCCATGGGCATGGGCATCATGCGAATGGCCGTGTTGTGCATGATCCAGAGCGATCCTCCCACCAGGAAGGCGATGATGATCAGGGTGTAGATCAGCACCATCACGTTCCAGCGTTGCGAGGAGGAGGTATCCAGATGCAGGAAGAAATGCATCTGCACCACGATCTGCAGTACGGCTGCGGCCACGATGAGGGCCAGGGTGGTCGAGACGGGGTACAGCCCCTCCATCACCAGGCCAAAAGGAATCACCGTCAGGAGCAGCGAGAGGATGAAGCCCAGCGTGTAGCTGCGCAACGAGCCGTGCGATGCACCGTGCGAAGTCGTTTGCATGTTAGAGCACTCCCATCAGATAAACCACGGTAAACACACCAATCCAGACGAGGTCCAGGAAGTGCCAGAAAAGACTGAGGCGCAGCAGCCGGGACGTGGTCGCGGGCGTGATGCCCTTGTAGATGAGCTGCCCCATCATGACTGCCATCCAGATCAGGCCGATGCTGACGTGTGCCCCGTGCGTGCCCACCAGTCCAAAAAACGCGGAGAGAAACCCGCTGCGATCCGGGCCGTTGCCTTCGATGACAAGCCGGGAAAACTCGTTGATTTCCATGACGACGAAACCCAACCCCAGAAGTGCCGTGACCAGCAGCCATTGCACGGTGGCGCGGCGTGCCTTCCGGTGCAGGGAAAGCATGGCGATGCCGTTGGAGAAGCTGGACAAGAGCAGGAACATCGTTTCGACGAACACGTAGCGCAGTTCAAACAGGTCCTTGCCTGTGGGGCCGCCGGCATAGTTCTGGTGCAGTACGGCATAGGTGGCAAACAGGCAGGCAAAGAGAATGCAATCGGTCATCAAATAGAGCCAGAAGCCAAATACGGCATTCTCGGTGCCGTCATGGCCGTGGTCTTCGGCGTGTAGTGCGGTGGCAGTCATGAGATTCATCCTAAAATTTTCAGATCAAGCTTTTTCAAAGCGGGCCACATCCTCGGCGCTCAGCGTGTAATCCACGTCTTCGTCGTTGGCACGCATCACGATGGTTGCCAGCATGGCGACGGCGCTGCCGGCAGCCATCCACCAGATGTGCCAGATCATGGCAAAACCGAACACGAAGGTGATGGCGCCCATGATCACACCGACGCTGGTGTTGCGCGGCATGTGAATCGGGGCGAAAGGGGCCTGTGCGCGGTGAGGAATGCCCTGTTCCTTCATGTGGGAAAAGGCATCCAGCGTTTCCACCTGGGGCAGTTTCGCGAAGTTGTAGAAAGGCGGGGGAGAGGTCACGGACCATTCCAGGGAATGGCTATTCCAGACGTCACCGGTGGTGTCCCGCAGTGCTTCGCGGTTGCGGATGCTCACCACCAGTTGCATGGCCTGGCAGAAAATGCCCAGGGCCACCAGGAAGGTGCCCAGCAGTGCCACCAGCAGATAGGGCTGCCAGATCGGGTTGTCGTAATGGACCAGGCGACGCGGCATGCCCATGAAACCCAGGGCGTAGAGGGGCATGAAGGCCAGGTAGAAACCGGTCAGCCAGGACCAGAAGGCCCGGCGTCCCCATTTTTCGTCCAGGCGGAAGCCGAACATCTTGGGAAACCAGAAGGTGTATCCAGCAAAATAGCCGAACAGGGCGCCTGGAATCAGCATGTTGTGGAAATGGGCCACCAGGAATTCGCTGTTGTGCAGCACGAAGTCCGCGCCCGGAACCGAGAGCAGGACGCCGGTCATGCCGCCGATGGTGAATGTGACGATGAAGCCCAGGCTCCACAGCATGGGGGTCGTGAACTCGATCCGGCCACGGTACATGGTGAAGAGCCAGTTGAACACTTTCACGCCGGTGGGCACGGCAATCACCATGGTGGCAATGCCAAAGAACGCATTGACGTCGGCCCCGGCACCCATGGTGAAGAAGTGGTGAAGCCAGACGCCAAAGGAGAGGACGGCGATGGCCACGGTGGCATAAACCATGGAGACGTAACCGAACAGGCGCTTGCGGGAGAATGTGGACACGACTTCGGAGAAGATGCCGAAGGCGGGCAGGATCACGATATAGACTTCAGGGTGACCCCATATCCAGAACAGGTTGGCAAACATCATCTGGTTGCCGCCCAGGTCGTTGGTGAAGAAATGCATGCCCAGGTAACGGTCCAGGGTCAGCAGGGCCAGCGTCACGGTCAGGACCGGAAAGGACAGCATGATGAGCACGGTGGTCACGAGAATGGTCCAGGTGAACACGGGCGTTTTCATGAGGGACATGCCCGGCGCGCGGAGGCGCAGGATGGTGACGAAGAAGTTGATCCCGGTCACGAGGGTACCGATGCCACCCAGTTGCAGGCTCCATATCCAGTAATCCACGCCTGGCCCGGGGCTGAATTGTGATTCGGAAAGCGGGGGGTATCCCGTCCAGCCGGCCTGGGAGAAATCGCCAATGGCCAGGGAAACCATCATCAGCATGGCGCTGGCCACGGTCAGCCAGAAACTCACGGAGTTGAGGAAGGGGTAGGCCACGTCGCGCGCGCCGATCTGCAGCGGCACCACATAGTTCATGAGCCCGATGAAGAAGGGCATGGCTACGAAAATGATCATGATCGTGCCGTGGGCACTGAACACCTGGTTGTAGTGGTCCGGCGGGAGGTAGCCCTGGCTCATTCCTTCGGCCAAAGCCTGGTGGGTGCGCATCATGATGGCGTCTGCAAACCCCCGCAGCATCATGATGACGGCCACGACGATGTACATGATGCCGATGCGTTTGTGGTCCACGCTGGTCAGCCATTCGCGCCAGAGGTAGCCCCAGCGTCCAATCCGGGTGATCCAGCCTGTCACGAGCAGGCCCAGCAGGCCTGCTGTGCCCACGGCGCCCATGATGATGGGGTTTTGATAGGGGATGGCTGATAGCGTGAGCTTGCCAAGAAAAGCCGGTGAGATCATTTCAACGTCCTTTTATCTTTGAGCCTGCATCAGGCGGGATGGGGTCACGCAGAGTGCCGAGACGCGCTGGGCGGAGTCAGGTGCGTATTTCTGCAGGATGGATTCAAAAATCTGCGGCTCGACGCCGGAAAAGTAAACCGGCTGGACGTTCTCGCTGGGCACTTCCAGCTGCTTGAGGCGTGTGCCGTCGAGGGCATGAGGGCTGGCCTTCGCTTCACTGACCCACTGCTGAAACGCCTCGGGCGAGGTGGCCCGGGCTTCAAAGGACATGCCGGCAAAGCCTTCGCCGCTGAACTGGGTTCCCAGTCCACGGTAGGTTCCCGGCGTATCCGCCAGCAGGTTGAGCTGGGTTTGCATGCCTGCCATGGCGTAGATCTGTCCGCCCAGGCGCGGGATGAAGAAGGAGTTCATGACGGAATCCGAAGTGATCCGGAAGTTGACTGGCGTGCCCACCGGCATCACCAGCTGATTGACGCTGGCCACTCCCTGCTCGGGGTAGATGAAAAGCCACTTCCAGTTCATGGCCACCACCTGCACGGTCAGCGGTTTGACGTCGGAGACCAGCGGCTTTTCCGGCGTCAGGTCATGGGTGGAGCGCCACACCAGGGTCCCCAGGATCACCACGATGACGGCTGGCACAAACCACACCACCCCTTCGATCAGGTGGGAGTTGTCCCATTTCGGGGTATACGCGGCACGCGTGTTGGAGGCCCGGTATTTCCATGCAAAGGCAAAGGTCATGACGATCACGGGGATCACCACGATCAGCATGAGGGCAAAGGCAGTGAGGATCAGATGTTTTTCATCAGCGGCAATGGGGCCTTTGGGATCCAGAATGGCCCAGTGACTGTTGCCGCAGTCACCTTCACAGGCCATTCCGGGGGGGGTAAACCACAGCAACGGGAGCAGCGTCATCCAGAGTTTTTTCATGATATTAGTAAAATCAATGTGTTACGAAACTTGTTGTGGGTTGCATGCGTCAATGTCACACCTTTGCAAGGGGTACTCTCTTTGCCTTTAGGCAAGGTTGGACCCAATTTAAACCGACACATTCTAATACTGCACTGCAAAAAAATGGGATTTTTTCGTATCAGAAATTGACATAGAACAAGGCAAAAAAATGCAACTTTGGCTAGCTACAGGGTCGCAGAGACAAAAAAACCGCCCCGGGAGGGGCGGTTGAGGGGCTGAGGTCATACGCACAGCATGAAATGGCAATCCTAGAAGCGATGGCGCAGTCCGACCATGGTGGTGGTATTGCTGGTCGCCACAAATCCGTTGGATACCCCACCGCTGACGTTTGATTCGCCTACGCCGGCATAAACATCGGTACGGTTGGACAATTTGTAGTCAGCCACCAGGGAATAGGCTTCGTAGCTGCCGCTGCAGGAGCTCTTGCTGTTGTTGGAACAGCCGGTGCCGCTGAAATCGTTCTGTTCCACCGAATAGTAGGCGCCTGTGAGGTCGAAGTTGGGCGTGATGGCGTAACGCAGGCCGCCAAAGGCCAGATCGAGCTTCTTGCCCGCCGCCGCAGTGATGTTTTTCGATACCAGTGTGTACCCGCCAATCGTGTTGTAGCCTACGCCCCCATCGGAAGGCGCGCTGTATTCATAGCGCATCACGCCGCCAGAGAGGGTGGCCGGCCCCATCACGTACTTGGCAAACACCCCGTAGTCCCGAATGTCTGCGATCGTGCCTTTCAATCCGGGGTTGTTTGGAGAAACCGAGAGGCCGTCGTGCTTCAGGGAGTACACGGCATCCACGGAGAGGCTGCCCATGTCTGTGCCCAGGCCCGCCTGCCAGCCCGAGTTGGAGGAACTGTTGCCGGCGATGCCGCCAAACTGGTAGAGCGCGTCCACGCGGATGTTGCTGAATTTGCCGTTATACTTCAAGGCATTATCCAGACGGGCATCTTCGGTGAATCCGCCGCCGCCGTAGCTGCCGTAGTACCCCAGGGGCGAGAAGGCCTGGGAGCCTTGCAGCGGGTCATTCCTGCCGATGTAATCCAGGGACAGGGTGTATTGCCGGCCCAAGGAGAGCGTCCCGGCGCTTTTTGAGGCCAGGTAAACCAGGCTGCGCTGGTTGAAAAGCTGTCCGGCACGGCTGGAATCGTTACCCGTCGTGGTGTTGGACGTCCCGGTTTGCAGTCCCTGGACGCCGTCAGCGATATTGCCTGATCCGGGCTCGAAACCCGCCTCCAGCTGGAAGCCGGAAGTCAGGTCGGGACTGATGGCTTCGCTGCCCTTGAAACCCAGGAAGGATTGGCTCAAGCCGTTGGATGTGATGCTCGTGACCGATTTGTTGGTGCTTTTGGGGTTGACCACATAGGGCAGGGGGGCCGGGGCGGAACCATCGATGTTCTGGCCATGGCTGACGTTGGCGACGCCGATATCAATCAGGCCATAAAGCGTCACGTCTGCATGGGCAACGCCTGTGACAACACTCAGGGAGACAGCTGCCAATAACGATTTTTTCATTACCTACGCTCCAAAATATAGTTATATGATTTTTTCTCCCGGCTCTGGCTGATTGTTTAACATATTGATAACAATGCGAAATCTTGAAATTTTCGATTCCGGATTCCAAGCGCCGGCCGGGCCAGGAACAATGTGACATAAAAGTAACAAGATGTAACAAATGGTAATGAAAAGATAACAATCGTATTGATTTGTATCAATGCGCCGGGATTCCATTTCCCCAAGGCGAAAAAAAGCCACAAAACTGTG
>JAJZRV010000102.1 GCA_021850135.1 Pseudomonadota bacterium | reverse complement strand
CACCTGCATCGTGATGGTACTGGCCCCCTCCTTGGCGCTGGCCGAGAACACGTTGGCCAGAAGGGCGCGCATCACGCCCTGGTAATCCACGGCGCCATGCTGGTAAAAACGGTCGTCTTCGGCGGCCAGGATGGCCTGGCGCATCCGCAATGGCACAACCTGAAGCTTGAGCACGGCACGTCGTTCCTCGCCGAACTCGCCGATCAACTGGTCGTCGGCGGTAAAAATCCGCAACGGGACCTTGGGGCGATAATCCGTCATGGATTCCAGGCTGGGAAGGTTGGGATAGAGCAGCGCCAGCGTCAGTACGATGATGCCCAGCCCCACCAGGCCCAGGGTAGCCAGCACGGCCAAAGGATAAAGGAAGCTTCGTGGCGACATGGCGCACTCTTCTATGGACTGATCCGCATTATAAGGGGTCGCTCGGATACAATGGGAACATGGACGCAGATCACAATTTTTTTTTGGTCGGCCTGATGGGGGCTGGCAAGACGACGGTCGGGCGCGCATTGGCCCGTCGCATGCAACGGACCTTTGTCGATTCCGATCACGAAATCGAGGCCCGGACCGGCGTTCGCATTGCCACGATTTTTGAACTGGAGGGGGAGGCAGGCTTCCGCACGCGCGAGGAGGATACCATCGCGCAACTGGTCAAACGCCGGGGAATCGTTCTGGCTACGGGCGGGGGCGCCGTCCTGAGCCCAAAAACCCGGGCGCTGCTGCGTCAACACGGCACCGTAATCTACCTACGCGCCTGTGCCGAAGACCTGTGGCACCGTACCCGCCACGACCGTTCACGGCCCTTGTTGCAAATCGGGGACCCCAAGGCAAAATTGCAGCAACTCTATGAACAGCGGGACCCGCTATACCGCGAAACCGCGCACATCATCATTGATACCGCACATCAGAGCGTACAGAAACTGGTGGCCCAACTGGAAACTGAAATTGCACGACAGAACCCCCATGAAAACCTTGACTGTTGACCTCGCGGGCGCCCCTTACCCCATTCACATCGGGCCCGATCTGCTGACCCGGGCTGACCTGATCCTCCCCCATTTGGCGCGTCCCGACGTCGCCATCGTCACCAACACGACCGTGGCCCCGCTCTATCTTGAAGCATTACAACACACCCTCCATGCGGTGGGGGTACGCACCATGGCCATCGTGCTGCCTGACGGCGAGGCCCACAAAACGCGCGAGTCACTTCACCAGATTCACGATGCGCTGCTGACCCATCGCTGCGAGCGCAATACCACCGTCATCGCCCTAGGCGGGGGCGTGATCGGCGACCTGGCCGGTTTTGCTGCGGCTACGTTCCTGCGCGGCGTCCCGCTCATCCAGGTTCCCACGACGTTGCTGGCTCAGGTGGATTCGTCGGTAGGCGGCAAGACCGGGATCAACCACCCGTTGGGCAAGAATTTGATCGGCGCGTTCCACCAACCCCGCCTGGTCCTGGCCGACACGCGGACGCTGGAAACGCTGCCCGTTCGAGAATTCCGCTCCGGGGTCGCCGAAATCATCAAATGTGGCCTGATTCGCGATCTTCCTTTCCTGGACTGGCTGGACCGCCACCTGGAGGCCCTGGTCCAGCGCGACCCGGACGTTCTCAGCCAGGCCATCCTGGATGCGTGCCGTAACAAGGCAGAAGTCGTTGCCCTGGACGAGTTTGAAACTACCGGTGTGCGCGCCCTGCTCAACCTCGGACACACCTTTGGACATGCCATCGAAGCGGGCATGGGTTACGGCAGTTGGCTGCATGGAGAAGCGGTTGCCGTGGGAACGCTGTTGGCGGCTGACCTATCGGAGCGTCTGGGCTGGATCACCAGCGTCGAGGTGGCGCGCATCGAAACACTGATGCGACGGGCCGGTCTGCCCTGCCGCGCCCCAAACCTCGGGGTGCCTCGTTACCTCAAGCTCATGGCCTCGGACAAGAAAGTGGCTGCTGGAAAACTTCGTTTCGTGCTGCTCAAGGGCCTGGGGCACGCTGTACTGACCCAGGAAGCGCCGCCTGAATCCGTGGCCGCCATTCTTTCCCCCGGACAGGGTCGGTTTATCGGGAACGCCTGCGAATCCCCAGCCTAAATGTTGCCCCGCAAGGGGGATGGCTGTATCATCCTATGCCCGGTGCGTACACGTACAGCCCTGCCTTCGCCTGCGGTTTGACTCCGGCGCCCCCTTGCACTTGATCATTTGAAAACGCAGAGGTTACTCGATTGAACCACGTTTCGACGCCCCCCCGTCAGGGCTTGTATGACCCTGCCCACGAACACGATGCCTGTGGTGTGGGTTTTGTCGCCCATATCAAGGGGGTCCAGAGCCATACCATTGTCCAGCAGGGGCTCAAGATTCTGGAAAACCTGACGCACCGCGGCGCCACTGGAGCAGATCCGCTGGCTGGCGATGGCGCGGGAATCCTGATTCAAATGCCGGACGCCTTTCTGCGCAAGGAAGCAGCCGCGCTCCAGATCACCCTTCCTGCCCTGGGCGAATACGCCGTTGGGATGGTGTTTTTGCCCCAGGACGCAGCAGCGCGGGCAGCCTGCGAGAACATCCTGACGCAATGCGCCACCGAGGAAGGACAGATCGTGCTGGGCTGGCGCGACGTCCCCACCGATAATCGCGGCCTGGGTGAGAGCGTCAAGCTGGTGGAACCCGTAATCCGGCAGCTTTTCCTGGCCCGCGGAGCACAATGCCCCGATCAGAACGCGTTTGAACGCAAACTGTTCGTGCTGCGCAAGCGCGCCGAACATCTGGTTGCAAAACAAGGCATTGGGCGTACCCAGTTTTACCTGCCGTCCCTCTCGTCACGCACCCTGATCTACAAGGGGATGCTGCTCGCAGACCAGGTGGGCCAGTATTACGGCGATCTGAACGATCCCGCCATGGTCTCCGCGCTCGCCCTGGTGCACCAGCGTTTTTCCACCAACACGTTCCCCACTTGGGATCTGGCTCATCCCTTCCGCATGATTGCCCACAACGGTGAAATCAACACCCTTCGGGGCAACGTCAACTGGATGGCCGCCCGCCGGGGGGCCACCGCATCCTCCTTCCTGGGCGAAGACCTGGACAAGATCTGGCCGCTCATCGTGGAAGGCCAGTCGGATTCGGCCTGTTTCGACAATGCGCTGGAATTGCTGGTGGCTGGCGGGTATCCGCTGGTGCAGGCCATGACGATGCTGATTCCCGAAGCCTGGGCCGGCAACCCGCTGATGGACGAAGAACGGCGCGCTTACTACGAATACCATGCAGCCCTGATGGAACCCTGGGATGGGCCTGCCGCCGTGGCCTTCACCGATGGCCGCCAGATTGGTGCCACCCTGGACCGGAATGGATTGCGCCCCGCGCGCTATTTGCAGACCAGCGACGATATCGTGTTGATGGCCTCGGAAATGGGTGTCCTCGATATTCCGCAGAGCAAGATCATCAAGAAATGGCGTCTGCAGCCCGGCAAGATGTTCCTGATCGATCTGGAGCAGGGGCGCATCGTCAGCGATGCCGAGCTCAAGCAACAACTGTCGGCAGCGCACCCCTACCGCCAGTGGCTGTCCAAAACCCAGACCCGCATCGAAGATCTGCCCGCGG
>JAJZRV010000028.1 GCA_021850135.1 Pseudomonadota bacterium | reverse complement strand
ATTGAAGGCTTCGCGAAAACGGCGTATTGCCGCGGGTTCGGGCGTGCAGGTTCAGGAAGTTAACCGGCTGCTGACCCAGTTTGAGCAGATGCAGAAAATGATGAAGATGATGTCAAAAGGCGGGTTGGCCAAAATGATGCGCGGCATGAAAGGCCTGATGCCGGGACTTCACTGAGTTTTATTCCGAAAGACGGTTTCTTCACCGTTGAGCAGCTTGCGGATATTGCTGTGGTGATGGACGAGCAGGATGACCGCCATCGCCAGCACCGTCAGGCGCAACAGCCCATCCTGTAAAAACAGAAGACCCAGGAGGGGCGCTGCCACGGAGGCGCAAAGCGCGGACAGCGAAGAAATGCGTGTCACGGCCATTACGGACATCCAGACAATCAGGGTACACAGGCCAAGCATTGGATGGATCGCCAGCAGCACCCCCAGTGCCGTCGCCACCCCCTTGCCGCCCTTGAACCCGAAAAACACAGGATAGCCATGCCCGATGAATACGGCGAGAGAGACTGCCGCCAGGGATTGCGGTGCGGCCCCCAGGGGAATGGCGACCGTTGCGGTCAACCACACGGCAATCCACCCCTTGAAGGCATCGCCCAGTAATACCCAGGCTGCGGCCCAACGATTGCCGCCGCGCAACATATTGGTGGCGCCAGGATTCCTTGATCCGAAGGTGCGTGGATCGGGCAGCCCCATCAGGCGGCTGACGACGACGGCAAAGGAAAGGGAGCCAACGAGATATGCGGCAAAAGCCAGCAGAATGGGTGATGTCATGGGTGCACAGTATAGGCGGGATCAGCCGCGCGGATGATGTTTTTCATGCAGCTGGCGCAATCGTTCGCGCGCCACATGCGTATAAATCTGGGTTGTGGAAATGTCTGCATGGCCCAACAGCAATTGCACGACGCGCAAGTCGGCGCCGTGGTTGACGAGATGGGTGGCAAACGCGTGTCGCAGCGTATGCGGCGACAGGTTCACCTGAAGCCCCGCCTTCATGGCATAGCGCTTGATGAGATACCAGAAGGCCTGGCGAGACATGGCCTGTTTGCGTTTCGTAACGAAGAGGGCCCAATGGGGCTGTCCCGCCAACAGGGTCGGACGCACCGACGCCAGATAACGCTGCAACCAGTCCAGGGCCGTTTCCCCGATGGGGACGAGGCGTTCTTTGCCCCCTTTTCCCGTCACACGGACCACACCGCTGTCCAGGGCAACGCCTGAGAGCGGCAGCGCGACCAATTCGGATACGCGCAAACCGCTGGCATAAAGCACTTCCAGCATGGCCCGGTCGCGCAGACCCAGATCCGTTTGATGATCGGGTGACTCAAGCAGACGCTCCACGGCGTCTTCCGAAAGCGATTTGGGGAGCGCCCGCGGCAGCTTGGGCGAGTCGATACGTAAAGTGGGGTCCTCTGAGATTCGTCCTTCGCGCAGGGCGTGGCGGTAAAACCTGCGCAAGGCTGAGAGTGCCCGCCCGGCAGTACGGCTTTTGATCTGCTTCGTGCCATACAGGTAGGACAGCCAGGACTGCAGATGAAGCGCTTCGGCCTGATACAGGCTGCAACCCGGGTATTGCGCGGTCAACCATTCGCCAAACTGGGCGAGATCCCGCCTGTAACTTTCAAGCGTATTGCGCGACAGCCCGTCTTCCAGCCACAGGCTGTCGCAAAACCGGTCAAGGATCTCGCGCAGGTCTGAACGGATGACTTAGCTGGCCGAGGGTTCCGTATTTGCCGGAGTCGCGCGCGACACCAGCTTTTCGCGGATACGCGCAGACTTGCCGGAACGGTCACGCAGGTAGTACAACTTGGCGCGACGCACGGCACCACGACGCTTGACCTCGATGCTTGCAATCATGGGCGACCAGGTCTGGAAGGTTCGTTCCACGCCTTCGCCAGAGGATACCTTGCGTACGATGAAGGAGGAGTTGAGGCCGCGATTGCGGCGCGCAATGACAACGCCTTCGAATGCCTGAACCCGCTTGCGTTCGCCCTCCACCACGTTGACATTGACCACCACGGTATCGCCGGGGGCAAAGTCGGGAATGGTTTTCCCCAAACGGGCCATTTCTTCCTGTTCCAGTTGCTTGATCACATCCATGGTTCTACTCCTTCGATTCGAGTTCGGCTTTGAACTCGTCCAACAGTTTTTGATTTTCCCCGGACAGCGGTTGGTCAACCAACATATCCGGACGTTTTTGCCAGGTCCTGCCTAACGCCTGTTTGCGCCGCCAGCGCATGATCTCCGCGTGATTTCCGGACATCAGCACTGCGGGCACCGCCATGCCTTCGTACACCTCAGGCCGGGTGTAGTGCGGCGTGTCCAACAACCCGTGCACGAACGACTCCTGTTGCACGGACTGGGCGTCGCCCAATACGCCGGGCAACTGCCTCAGTATGGCATCCATCAGCACCATGGCCGGGAGTTCGCCTCCTGACAGCACATAGTCGCCGATCGACACCTCTTCATCCACTTCCTGCGCCAGCAAGCGCTCGTCCACCCCTTCGTAACGCCCTGCCAGCAGGATCAGCCCCGGGCCTGCCGCATAGTCCATGACCCTCGCATGGGTCAGTACCGCCCCCTGGGGGCTGAGGTACACCACTTTAGGGCGTTCAATCCCCAGAGTGCGCTGCCTTTCCCTTGCCGCGTCAATCGCAAGCGCCAGCGGGCGCGCCAGCATCACCATTCCAGGCCCGCCACCGTACGGACGGTCATCGATCGTCCGATAGTTGTCGGTGGTGAAATCGCGGGGGTTCCAGGACCTGAAATCCCACAACCCCTGTTCCAGCGCACGGCGCGTCACACCATGCTGCGTCAGTGCCTCGAACATGGGCGGAAACAACGTGATTGCATCGAAAACGAATGCCATCAGTAATCCAGTCCCCAATCCACCAACACCCGCCCTTCCTTCAGGGCAACCTGCAGGATCACATCCTGCAGATAGGGAATCAGGCGCTGGCGCTCGGCATCTTGCACCACCATGACATCGTTGGCGCCGGTCTCGATCATGTCCGTGACCCGCCCCAGATGCTCGCCTGCCAGGTTGACCACTTCAAGACCGATCAGGTCGGCCCAATAGAACTCGTTTTCGGCGGCCGGGGGGAGTTGTTCGCGTGGGATTGCAATGTCGAGCCCCCACAAGGACTCCGCAACCGTCCGGTCGGTCACGCCTTCCAGGCGTGCCACCAGCGCGCCACCATGCACCCGCCATTCGGCTACTGCGTATTCCTTATAGCTGGGCTCATGCCCCAGCCACCAGCGCGGGTAGGCCGCCAGCCCATCCAGTTCCCCGGTAAAACCCTGTACGCGGAACCAGCCCCGCACGCCGTAGGGAGCGGACACCCGCCCCATGACGACCCACAGATTAGGCAGCGGTGGCTCCTGCCGGAACGCGCTTGATCAGCTTTTCAACGGCATCGGAAGCCTGTGCACCACGGCTCTTCCAGAATTCCACGCGGGCCAGATCCAGGCGCAGGCCATCGGGACCTTCCGGGCGCAACGGGTTGTAAAACCCGAGACGTTCGATGAAGCGGCCGTCACGGCGATTGCGCGAATCGGCAACCACCACATTGTAGAAAGGACGGTTACGGGCACCGCCACGAGACAATCGGATCACTACCATGGTTCTTTCCAACCTTTGTCGTTTGGGCCTCGGGGAAATCCCGATTCCGAAAAAGCCGACAATTATATGAAATATGGATCAAAAAATCAAGGACTTCCCAAAGCGACTGGGCGCGACGGGTCTGAGCACCAAGCGCTCCACGAACCGGGGTACAGACGCCCGGGCGCAAGACCCGCGTACTCCATGGCCAGCAGGTTGTGGCAAGCGGTCACACCCGAACCGCATTGGTGGACCACATTTTCCGGGGCCACGCCCGCCAGCAGCACTTCGAATTCGGCTTTCAGGATGGCGGGCGGCTTGAACCTGCTTTCGGCATCGAGATTGTCACGAAATGGACGATTGCGCGCCCCCGGGATGTGCCCGCCTACCGGGTCGAGGGTTTCGTTCTCGCCGCGAAAGCGGTCTGCGGCACGCGCATCGACCAAGCACATCGCCGGATCCCGCAGGTGACTCAGGACGAAGGCAGTGTCCACCGTGGCGCCTGCACGGGCCTTTGCCCGCAAAGACGTCGGCCGGGGCACGGAAACTGCCGTGTCCACCGGCCGCCCCTCCGCCGTCCAGCACTGCCAGCCCCCATCCAGGACCGCCGCCTGATCGTGTCCCAGCCATCGCATCATCCACCACAACCGGGCCGCAAAGGCGCCCCCCATGTCGTCATAGGCCACCACCGTCTGCTCGGGCCCCACCCCGATCCTTTCAAGGGTGGCGACAAACGCTTCGGGGCTGGGCAAGGGATGGCGTCCGTTACTTCCGGTCATGGGCCCGGACAGATCCTGGTCCGCGTGCAGAAAATGCGCTCCCGGAATATGCCCGGCAAGGTACGCGCGTCGACCTGCCTCGGGATCCTGCAGGTTGTGCCGACAATCCACGACGACCCAGTCCTGCAGATGCTGCGCCAGAAGCTCAGTGGAGACCAAAGGTTTCATCAGGATGCCTCCGTTTCAGAAAGAGGGACAGGCCGGCGGACAAAACGGCTGGCTGCGATGCCAGCCAGAATAACGATAGCCACGCCCAACCACCCCGTCCAGGGCAACCATTCGCCAAAAAACAGGATACCCAGAAGACTGGAATAGACGATGGCACTATACGCAAAATTAGCCACCAGCAGGGTAGCGCCGGTACGGTAGGCCCGGGTCATGGAGAGCTGCCCTACCGTGGCAGCCAGCCCCAGGGCCACCAGAATGCCGATGTTGGAGAGCGTGACGGGATGGCGGGGGGTGAACAGCAGGTAGAGGCCCAGCACCAGTGTTGAAAGCGCCGTGAAGTACAGTACGATGCGCCACTCTGGCTCACCCAGTTCGCCCATCGCGCGCACATTCATGTAAGCGACTCCCGCGCCGAACCCCGAGAGCAATCCCATCAATCCTGCAAACCATTCGTTGGGGCCTAGGTGGGGCCGCAGCACCAACACGATGCCCACGAACCCGAACATCAGCGTCGCCATCAGGGGGCCATTCATTTTCTCGCGGGACAACACGGTGATCAGAAATGCCAGGAACAACGGCGACGTATAGTTCAACGTCACCGCAGTGGCCAGCGGCAGCTGCGTCAATGCGTAGAAATAGAGCCAGAGCGAGATCAGGCCGGAAACGCTACGAAAGAGGTGCAGACGCCAGTGCACGCTGGTGAGCGGCTGCCGCTGGCGCAGCGCGAACAGTACGATGGGAAGAAGACCGAAAAAGGAACGGTAAAACACGAGTTCCGCAGGCGAAAAATAGGGTGCACCCAATTTGACGAACAGCCCCATCACTGCAAAACTGAAACCGGCCACCAGCATCCAGGCTGACCTGAGCGGAGGTAGCCCAAACACCGTCAGCGATCTCCGGGCAGGAGCGGGCTGATCTGGCGTCGCACGAATTCATGGAAGTGCATCATGCCGTCTTCCATGGGGGACTGATAGGGGCCGCCATCTTCCATTCCGCGGGCAATCAGCGCCTTGCGCCCACGCGCCATGCGCTCGCAAATTTCGTCGTCCTCGAGCGCCGTTTCGAAATAGGCCTTTTGCTGCGCTTCCACGTAGTCCCGCTCGAACAGGACGATTTCTTCGGGATAGTAAAACTCGATGACGTTGGTGCACTTTTCCGGGCCGTCGGGCCAGACCGTGCTCACCACCAGCACATGCGGATACCACTCCACCATGATGTTGGGATAGAGCACCATCCAGATGGCACCGAAGGGCGGGTCCACTTCGCGGTTGTAGCGCCGCACCACCTCGTGCCACTCCTGGTAGACGGGTGAACCGGCGCGGCGCAGATGCTCCTTGACGCCGACGGTCTGAACGCTGTGCCACTCGCCAAATTCCCAGCGCAATTCGTTGCAATCCACAAACCCGGAAAGCCCGGGGTGAAAGGGCACCACATGGTAATCTTCGAGGTAAACCTCGATGAAAGTTTTCCAGTTGAATTGGTGGTGCGCCGTCTTGACCGAGTCCAGCATATATCCGGCAAAGTCCAGATCGCGGGCGGCGAGACAATGGCGCAAATCGGCTGCGATATCGCGCGGGCCGTCAAACAGCAGGCCATTCCAGCGCGAGAGCGCTGCGCGATCAAGATCAAGACAGGGGTTTCCCGGGAAATGCGGCGCGCCCGCCAGTTGCCCCTTGAGATCGTAAGTCCATCGGTGCAGCGGGCACACGATGTGATGGGCGTTTCCCCTGCCTTCCAGCATGATGGCCTGGCGGTGACGACAGACATTGGAGACCAGCTCAACCGTCTCGCCATTGTTGACCAGCACCTGCCCATGATCTCGCCAGGGCAACGTCATGTAGTCGCCGACGTTAGGCACCATCAACTCATGACCCACATAACGCGGCCCCTGGGCAAACAGGGTCTGCTGCTCGAGCTCGGCAATGGTCGGATCGGAATACCAGCGAACGGGAAGCTGCGGAGAAACAGTGGCAAGCTGCTTGAATGATCCCAAATTAGCCATATCCACACCCTCCAGGGAGCAAAGAATGCAGGAGATTGATGATTGTTGGGCCGAGAACACAAACCCGACGGACAAAGGCGGAATTCTAACCCGGGGCCATTATGGGAAGCAAGTGATTTATAAGACTTTTTGGACGGCGTTTGACCAGCGTGCGGTGCCTGGGATAATGTGACCCTCCCATGGCAAAATCTTCCGACAAACAACCCGAAAACTACGAATCCGCGCTCCACGAGCTGGAAACGCTGCTCGTCGGCCTGGAGGGGGGGCAATTGTCCTTGGAGCAATCCATCGAGGCCTACCGTCGCGGCGCACTCCTGTTAGGCTACTGCCAGTCCCAGTTGGCCGATGCAGAGCAGCGCATCAAGATACTGGAAGGCAATACCCTTCAGGATTTCCAGGGCAATGACTCCTCAGACTGATTTCGACCTGTGGTCCGGGACCCTTTGCAAGACGCTGGAAGATTTTCTGCAACGCCATCTCCCGGAAGCCAGCATCGTCCCCCGTCGGCTCCACGAAGCCATGCGCTTTTCCGTGCTGGATGGTGGCAAAAGGGTCCGCCCGCTGCTGGCGTTTGCTGCTGGGGAATTGGCCGAAGCCCCCCTCACCTCCGTGACGGTCGTCGCAGCCAGCATCGAGTTGATCCACGCCTATTCCTTGGTGCATGACGATCTGCCAGCCATGGACAATGACACGCTCCGCCGGGGCAAACCCACCTGTCACGTCCAGTTTGGCGAAGCCCTTGCCCTGCTTGCGGGCGATACGCTGCAATCCCTGGCCTTTCAGTGGCTCTCCGAATTTCCACTGCACCCCGACCCGCGCCAGCAGCTGCTCATGATTCACCAACTCGCCGTAGCCAGCGGGTCGCGGGGCATGGGTGGGGGGCAAGCCATCGACCTCGAAAGTACCGACAGCACGCTCCCCCTGCCCGAGCTTGAAGCCATGCACCTCAAAAAGACCGGCGCGCTGATCCGTGCCGCCGTACTGTTGGGGGCCGGTTGCGGCCGACCGCTCACTACCGAAGAGCAGCAGCACCTGTCCCGGTACGCCAATGCGCTGGGCCTGGCTTTTCAGGTGGTGGACGACGTTCTGGACGCGGAAATGGATACGGCAACGCTGGGAAAAACCGCAGGAAAGGACGCCGCAGCCAACAAGCCGACCTATGTGAGTATAATGGGGCTATCGCAAGCCAAGGATTTTTCAAGGGAACTTCTCTGGACAGCGCACGAGGCCCTGGCTCCGTTCGGCCACCGTCGTCGCCGGCTGGAAGAACTGGCCCATTTCATTGTTAACCGCCGCAGTTGAAGGGCACAACACGTCATGTCACCCACACCGCTCCTCGACAAGATTCAATGGCCTCATGAGCTGCGCGCGCTCGAACGCCGCGACCTCGTGTCGCTGGCGGCGGAGCTGCGGCAATTCATCGTGGAATCGGTCGCACGTACTGGCGGACATCTGTCCAGCAATCTGGGAACGATCGAGCTGGCCATCGCGCTGCACTACGTGTTCGATACCCCGCGCGATCGCCTGGTATGGGACGTGGGCCACCAAACCTATGCCCACAAGATCCTGACCGGGCGTCGAGCAGGAATGTCCCGTCTGCGCATGAAGGATGGCCTTTCCGGGTTTCCCCGGCGCAGCGAAAGCGAATACGACACTTTTGGTACCGCGCATTCCAGCACTTCCATCAGTGCGGCCCTGGGCATGGCGACAGCCTTCAAACGGGCAAATAGCGAGCAGCGCGCCATTGCCATCATTGGCGACGGCGCCCTCACGGGAGGCATGGCCTTCGAGGCCATGAATAATGCGCGGCATACCGGCGCCGACCTGATCGTCGTGCTGAACGACAACGAGATGTCCATTTCCCACCCAGTGGGCGCGCTCAGCAATCACCTGGCACGCATCATGTCCGGCCGCGTCTACAACACGGTGCGCCGGGGCGGAGAAAAGGTTCTGGGCGTTGCCCCATCCATCCTGGAGTTTGCCAAACGCTGGGAAGAGCACATGAAGGGGATGGTCAACCCACCGGCAACCCTGTTTGAGGAGTTTGGTTTCAATTACATCGGCCCGATCGACGGCCACGACCTCGACACCCTCATTTCCACCCTCGGCAATGTCAGAAAACTGGAAGGCCCCCAGTTTCTGCATGTCGTGACCCGAAAGGGCAAGGGATATGCTCCTGCAGAAGCCGACCCCATCCTCTACCATGGCGTCACGCCCTTCGATCCTGTCGTCGGAATCCAGCCCAAAGCGCCTGGCAAGCCCACCTATACCCAGATCTTCGGCGACTGGCTGTGCGATATGGCGGCACGCGATCCGCGACTGTATGCCATCACGCCTGCCATGTGCGAAGGTTCCGGCCTCGTCCGGTTTTCAAGGGACTACCCGGAGCGCTACTTTGACGTGGGCATCGCCGAACAGCACGCCCTCACCTTTGCGGCCGGGCTAGCATGCGAGGGGCTCAAACCTGTCGTGGCCATCTACTCCACTTTTCTGCAGCGCGCCTACGACCAGTTGATTCACGACATCGCCCTGCAAAACCTGCCCGTGGTGCTTGCCGTTGACCGCGCTGGCCTAGTCGGCGCCGACGGGGCAACCCATGCCGGCAGTTTCGACCTGACTTACCTGAGGTGCCTGCCCAACATGACGGTCATGGCCCCTTCCGACGAAAACGAATGCCGTCAGATGTTGTTCACCGCATTCCAGCTGGACGGACCTGCGGCGGTGCGTTATCCGCGTGGAAGCGGTCCTGGGGTTGCAGTGGCACATGACATGACCGCCCTTCCCGTGGGCGTAGGGGAAATGCGCCGACAGGGCCGTGCCATAGCCATTCTCGCATTTGGCGCCGTGCTGTCGGCTTCCCTCGAGGCAGGCGACCAGATGAATGCCAGCGTTGCCAATATGCGCTTCGTCAAGCCTCTGGACGAGGCGCTGGTCACCAAGTTGGCGCTCTCCCACGACCTGTTGGTCACGGTCGAGGAGAACACGACCCAGGGAGGGGCGGGCAGTGCCGTCAGCGAAGCGCTGGCACGCGAAAACATCGCAACCCCCCTGCTTCAGCTTGGGCTTCCGGACCGCTTCGTAGACCAGGGTGATCCGGCGCTATTGCTTGCCGAATGCGGGCTGAATGCCCAGGGCATCGTCGCCGCCATTGAACAGCGCCTGCAAGAGATGAAATCCCTGCATGGCGGCATGGCCAGCGCCTGACCCACATCCAACAGACATTCCTAATTTCCGACCAGGAGACCGCTTCATGAACGCTCGCGACCCCAACCCCATCCCTGATATCCAGGCCACACCGGATACGCGACAGATCGCCATCGACCGCGTGGGCATCAAGGGCATCCGCCATCCCGTCCGGGTTTCAGACCGGGAACAGGGGGGGGTGCAAAACACCATCGCCACCTTCAACATGTACGTCCATTTGCCGCAGCATTTCAAGGGCACGCACATGTCCCGCTTCGTGGAAATCCTGAATCGTGAAGAGCGTGAAATTTCTGTGGAATCCTTTGGCACCATTCTTTCGACCATGGTTCAGCGCCTGGAAGCACGCGCCGGCCACATCGAGATGAGCTTCCCGTATTTCATCAACAAGTCGGCGCCAGTGTCCGGCGTAAAGTCCTTGATTGACTACGATGTCACTTTCATCGGCGAAATCATGGATGGCAAGCAATCCTTCACGATGAAAGTCGTGGTGCCGGTAACGAGCCTCTGCCCCTGTTCCAAGGAAATCTCGAACTACGGCGCACATAACCAGCGATCCCACGTCACCATTACCGCCAGGATCAAAAAGTTCGTCTGGATCGAAGAAATCATCCGCATTGCCGAGGAATCGGCTTCCTGCGAACTGTTTGGCCTGTTGAAGCGGCCCGACGAAAAATGGGTCACCGAGCGGGCCTACGATAACCCGAAATTCGTGGAAGACATGGTGCGCGACGTGGCCCACCGTCTTGACGTCGAGCCTCGCATCGAAGCTTATGTGGTGGAATCAGAGAACTTCGAGTCCATCCACAATCACTCCGCCTATGCGCTCATCGAACGCGACAAGCGCAGCAATCCCGCCCACTGATCACGACCGCTTGGCCCAGACGTCGCGCAGGGTCACCGCCCGGTTGAACACCGGCCGTCCCGGCGCGGCATCCCGACTGTCCACTACAAAGTAGCCGTTGCGCTCAAACTGGAAGCATTCGCCGGGAAGCGCTTCCATCAACGCGGACTCCACACGGCAGTGGGGACGCGCCTGGATGGAGTCTGGATTCAGCAAGGTGCGGTAGTCCTCGGCTCCGGCAGGATTGGGATCGCTAAAGAGGCGATCATAAAGCCGCACTTCGGTTTCCCGGGAGTGATCCCGCGCCAGCCAGTGAATGTTGCCTTTGACCTTATGCGCGTCGGCACCCGGCGTCCCGCTGCGCGTTTCAGGGTAGTAATCGCAATGGATTTCGGTGACGACGCCGCTGTCCGGATCGGTCACGAATCCAGTGCACTTCACCACATAGGCGTAGCGCAATCGTACCTCTCCCCCCGGAACCATGCGGAAAAACCCCTTGATGGGTGAAGCCATGAAGTCTTCGCGCTCGATGACCAGTTCGCGCGAAAACGGAATGGTGCGCTTCCCCCATTCCGGTTTTTGCGGATGGTTGGGCACTTCGCACAGCTCCACCTGTCCTTCGGGATAATTGTCGATGATGAGGCGCACCGGATCGAGCACGGCAACCCGTCGTGGCGCGCGCTCATTGAGATCGGTGCGCAGGCAATCCTCCAGCACGCTCACATCGATCAGGCTGTCGGATTTGGAGACCCCGATCCGGTCGCAGAAGAGCCGGATGGATTCTGGCGTATAGCCGCGGCGACGCAAACCGACCAGGGTGGGCATGCGCGGATCATCCCAACCCGACACATGGTGCTCTTCCACCAGCTCCAGCAGCTTGCGCTTGCTCATCAGTGTGTAGGTCAAATTCAGGCGCGCAAACTCGTATTGATGGGGGCGCGACGGCACCGGAGTATTCTCCACCACCCAATCGTACAGCGGACGATGGTCTTCAAATTCCAGGGTGCAGATGGAATGGGTAATGTGCTCTTCGGCATCAGACAGCGCATGGGCATAGTCGTACATGGGATAGATGCACCAGGTGTTGCCTGTGCGCCAGTGGGGAAAATGGCGGATGCGGTAAATGGCCGGGTCGCGCAAATTGAGGTTGGGTGAAGCCATGTCGATTTTGAGGCGCAGCACATGTTGCCCGTCGGCAAATTCACCGGCGCGCATGCGCCGGAATAAATCCAGGTTTTCTGCCACGGAACGGTCACGCCAGGGGCTGTTCTTCCCCGGTTCGGTGAGGCTGCCGCGATGGCTGCGAATTTCGTCAGCGCTCAGGCTGTCCACATAGGCCTTGCCCGCCTCGATCAGCCCTTCAGCGTACGCATAGCACCGTTCAAAATAGTCCGAGGCATAGTAAAGATGGGGACCCCAGTCAAACCCCAGCCAGCGCACCGTATCCAGAATGGAATCCACATACTCGGTGTCTTCCTTGGTGGGGTTGGTGTCGTCAAAACGCATATGACATACCCCGCCAAAATCACGGGCAATGCCGAAATTAAGGCAGATGGATTTGGCATGGCCGATGTGCAGGTACCCATTGGGCTCCGGCGGGAAGCGGGTTGCAATGCGTCCCAGCGTTTTGCCGCTGGCAAGGTCCTCGGAAACGATATTTCGAATGAAATTCGTGCTGGGTGCTGAATTTGGAGTAGACATGGGACGACCGAAAGTGGACTGGCATCAACAGGTGGACACTCTACATCAAGCCGCCCGGGACGCCAATCCGTTAGAATATCCCAAAGACCGGTGGAGCGGTAACTCATGCCCAAATCAGCTTTCTTTCAGAACACCATCGCGATGGTCTACGATTTTGACGGGACCCTGTCGCCGCAGCCCATGCAGGAGTACACGGTGCTCCCCAAACTGGGGATCAAGCCTCGTGACTTCTGGATGCAGGTGGAAAGGGAGTCCGCCGAGACCGTCTCGGAAAAGATGCTGGTCTACATGCGCCTGCTGCTGGAAGAGGCTCATGCCAGAAAAATCAACATCGGTCGCCGCGATTTTCAGGCCATGGGCAAGGACATTCCCTACTTTCCGGGTGTCGAGGGATGGTTCAACCGCATCAATGCCCATGTGAAAAAACGGGGGGCCGGGCAGATCAACATCCAGCACTACATTGTGTCTGCAGGCATGAAGGAAATTCTGGAAGGCATTTCCATCAGGCGCCATTTTCAGCAGATCTACGCTTCGGAGTATCACTTCAATTTCCAGGGCATCGCCACGTTTCCCAAGCTGCTCATCACGGACACCACCAAAACCCAGTACCTGTTCCGGGTCAACAAGGGCAAGGAAACCCTGGAGGAATCCATCAACGAGCACATGCCCGAAAATCAGCGGCCTATCCCTTTCCAGAATATCATCTACATCGGGGACGGCATGACCGACGTGCCCAGCATGGCGCTCACAAAAAAGAGCGGGGGGCACACCATCGCCGTTTACCCCACCCGCAACAGGGAAGACCGGGACACCTGCGTCAAGCTGCTTTCCGCCAAACGCGTGGACTTCATTGCGCCTGCGGACTATCGCGCAGGCAGCAAGCTTGCCGGCCGCGTGTCCCTGCTGCTGGACGCCATCATGGCCCAAATCGCTTACCGGCGCGAAATGGCCGCCTGTCATGCTGAACACCGCCTGGAATTCTAAACATGCCTGCATTGGAACCTGAACATATCCAGCGGCTTCTGGGCCCTGAAGGCCAGTTCGTCCAATTGGTGATGGTGGACCGCATCGATTCCACCAACCAGCATTTGCTGATGCTGGCCGACCAGGGTGCCCCCAATGGCTACTGCCTGGTGGCGCAACATCAGGTTGCCGGACGAGGGCGCCAAGGCCGCTCCTGGCTCTCTGACGGCGACGGTTCGCTGACGTTTTCCCTGCTGTGGCGATTTCAAGGCGACGCCTCGCAGCTTGCGGGGTTGCCTCTGGTCGTATCGCTTGCGGTTGCCCAGGCCCTGGAGCACCTGAACGTTGATGGACTGGCCCTGAAATGGCCCAACGACCTGCTTCGGCATGGTCGGAAGATTGCGGGAATCCTGGTGGAAATTTCGGATGCGCTGGATGGCTCTGTCGGGGCTGTCATCGGCATCGGCCTCAACGTGGTGCTTGAAGAAGCGCTGTCCGACCTCCTCCAGAACCCGGCCACCGATCTGCGCAACGCCGAGGGACAGGCCCCGGCGCGCGACACTGTACTGGCCACCATTCTCAGGACGCTGATCCCGCACCTGCAACAGTTTTCAAAAACAGGCTTCCAGCCTTTCCAGGCCCAGTGGCTTGCGCTCTGCGCGCATCGGGATCGCACGATCCGCCTCACTTTGCCCAACCGGCGCATCGAAGTCGGCGAGTGCGTCGGCCTGTCAGACAATGGCGCCCTGCTGCTGCGACAACGCGGCGAAATCGTCCGTTATCACGCTGGCGATGTTTCGTTGCGGTTGGCCTGATGCAACTGGCGCTCGACATCGGCAACAGCCGCATCAAATGGGGACTCCGCAAAAAAAACCATTGGCAGGGCTTGGGGGCACTGCCGACGGCTTCCTGGCCCATGCTGGAGTCGTTGTTGCACGAACATCTTCCCCTGACGCAGGTGCTCGCCGCCCAGGTGGCAGGTCCGGAAGTCGCCGCTGGCGTCAGCCTGTGCTGCAAAAATGCGGGGGTGCCACTGCGCTGGGTACACGCTGAGGCGCAGGCTGGCGGCGTGACCAATCGTTATGAATCCCCACAACAGTTGGGCCCCGATCGGTGGGCCGCCCTGATTGGTGCACATGCCCTGACCGACCAGCCGGCAGTGGTCGTCTGCGCTGGCACTGCCACCACGGCAGATGCCCTGAGTGCAGGGGGAGAGTTTCTTGGGGGAATCATCCTTCCCGGGCTGTCGCTCATGGCGCAGGCGTTGCGCACCGGCACAGCAGGGCTTACGACAGAAGTTTGTGGTCACTTCACATCATTTCCACGATCCACCGCAGATGCCATTGCAACCGGACAGATCCTGGCGACGGTGGGCGCCATAGAACGGCTCGCACAGACATTGCAATCCCAGCAGTCCAGGCCTGTCGTTTGCATCCTGAGTGGCGGGCATGGCCCGCTGCTGCTCCCCCATCTCGAACGCCCCGTGGTTTCCGTGGAATATCTGGTACTGGAGGGTCTGGCCCGATTGATGCTGGATTAAAGGCGGATGCGTTGCAGGAGCGCAGTGGTGGAACGCTGGTGCTCGAACGGAATGGAGAGCACCCGGCCGCCACGGGACAGGACCTCATCCGCGCCAACGATCTGTTTCACGTCCCAGTCCCCGCCCTTCACCAGCACATCGGGGCAGCACTCCAAAATTCGTTGCAGTGGCGTATCTTCGTCAAACCAGGTCACGGCGTCTACACACTCCAGGGCAGCGACGATGGCCATGCGGTCTGCCAGGGCGTTGATCGGACGGTCTTCCCCTTTTCCCAATCGACGCACCGATGCATCCGAGTTGAGCGCCACCACCAGGGCTGCCCCCAAGGCACGGGCCTGGGCCAGATAAGTGACGTGCCCGCGGTGCAGGATGTCGAATACGCCATTGGTAAAGACCAGCGGGCGTGGAAGCAGCCGGATACGTTCCAGCCACGCGCCAGGCGAGGCAATTTTTTGCTCGAAGCCGGGTGCCGGATAACGGACCACGGGACCGCCCGTCCCTACATCGTGACGGGTTGGGCAGGAGGAAGCGTCTCTTCCTGCTGAGGCGCGGGAGGCTGGATGTCCGCAGGCTTGGCTGCGGCTGCCGTAGGGGCTACCGGAGCCGCACCGGTCTTGCCCTCGTCAGGCGCCTTGGCCAGATATTCAAACACCTTGACCACCCGCCGCACACCCGACGTGGTACTGGCGATATTGCTGGCTGCATCCCCTTCGGCATGTGTCACGAGGCCCATCAGATATACAACGCTGTCCTCAGTAGTGACACTGATGTGAACCGGCGAAAACTGGCCGTTGGCGTCTGCCATCAAACGGGCGTGCACCTTGGTCGTGAGGTAGGAATCGTTGGCGCGCTCGGAAAAAGAACTGTCACCAGCAACGGTCGTCTCATCTATGACGGAACGCACGTTGGTGGTCGCCCGGGCAAGGGCTTCGACACCATTACGCGTATCCTGGTCGGGCACTTGCCCGGTCAGCAGCAGATTGCGGTTAAAACTCGTGGTATTGACGTGAACTTTTTCGCCGTATTTTTCGCCGATGGCGTGGCTGGCACGTAGCTCGATGCCTTCGTCTTCAAGTTGCGCCCCTGACGTGCGTCGATCGGCTACCACCAACCCGGTGCCGACCATGCCTGTCGCCACCAGGGGAAAACATCCCTGCAAGGCAGGCAGGGTCGCCACAACCAAAATCAGGGTCAACCAGGATTGCTTCATGCTCACTTCACTCCACTCCCAACAAAACACAATCAATTGCATCACACAAACAATGCAGCACCAGAATATGCACTTCCTGGATCCGCGCTGTGCTTTTGGCATTTACGCTGATGTGGACATCATTTCCGTCCAGAAGCTCTGCCATCTGTCCGCCGCCCTTCCCCGTCAGTGCAACCACGGCCATTTCTCTTTCGTGCGCCACCTTGATGGCCTCGATGACGTTGGGCGAGTTGCCGCTGGTGGAAATGGCCAGCAAGACGTCCCTGCTCTGACCCAACGCCCGGACCTGTTTGGAAAACACGTCGTTGTAATGGTAATCGTTGGCGATCGAAGTCAGCGTGGAAGAGTCAGTCGTCAATGCAATGGCCGCCAGGGGAGGGCGCTCCATTTCGAAACGGTTGAGCAATTCGGCAGAAAAGTGCTGGGCGTCTGCGGCCGAGCCGCCGTTACCGCATGCGAGGATTTTTCCTTCGGAAAGCAGGCATTGCACCATCCTTTCGGCGGCCATTGCAATCGGGGCAGCCAGTTCGTGTGCAATTGCCAGCTTGAGATTGGCACTATCGTTGAAGTGCCCGGTAATACGTGTAATGAGGTCCATGGCCGGTATTGTATGTCAACGCCGCCGGCTGTGGGTAAAACACCTTAAACCCAGAGGATGTCCTTGAGCCAGCGAAGCGTCATGCCCGCCCCGTCCATCAGGATGGCATCAAAACGGCATGGAGGCGCCTCTTCCGGATGGCGCATCAGGTAGTACCGGGCCGCTGCGACCAGGCGCCGCTGTTTATGACGGTCAATGCTCTCTCCTGCGCCTCCCAGTCGACATCCCGTGCGCCAGCGCACTTCCACGAATACCAGTGTGTCGCCGTCCTGCGCGATCAAGTCCACTTCGCCGCGCCGACACCGGTAGTTGCGCTCCAGAATCGCGAGCCCGGATTGCACCAAAAAACGGGCCGCCCGCCGCTCCCCCTCGCGCCCGCGCCTTGCGGCATCCATCCCCGGGGAGGGTTTCTTGCATCCGCCGGCCTCACAGTTGAGAATGCATGCTTCCTTCAAGAGGTTTTCATCCATGTCACAGTCGTCCGGCACCCTGTTTGTCGTGGCCACACCCATCGGCCATCGCGAAGACATCTCGGCGCGCGCGCTCGACACCCTTCGTTCCGTGGACCTGATTGCAGCCGAGGACACCCGGAATTCCGGTCAGTTGATGCAACATTACGGCATTCGCACGCCCCTGACTGCGCTGCATGAACATAATGAGCGCAGCGCCTCTGCGACATTGATACAAAAAATGCAATCCGGCTCATCTGTTGCGCTGGTCAGCGATGCCGGCACCCCGGCCATCAGCGACCCGGGCGCACTACTGGTTGAGGAAGCGATGGCTGCCGGAATTCGGGTCGTTCCCATCCCCGGCCCCAGTGCGCTCACCACCCTCCTGTCCGTCTCCGGATTCAGCGCAAGACACTTCTTCTTTTACGGTTTCCTGCCGGTCAAGGCAGGCGCCCGGGCTCGCGAACTGGAAGGTCTCAAGGGTCTACAGGCTACCCTGGTGTTCTATGAAGCGCCGCACCGCATCCAGGACTGTCTTGCGGCGCTGGCCGAAGTTCTGGGAGGGGAACGCCGCGTGGTCATCGGCCGTGAACTGACCAAATTGTTTGAAACCGTCCATAAAACCACGCTGGCTGGCGCATTGCCCTGGATTGAAGCCGACCCCAACCGCCAAAGGGGTGAGTTCGTTCTGGCCGTGGAAGGCGCATCGCAACCCGCCGATACCGACCCCAGCCGCTACGACGCGCTACTCCTGGCCTTGCTGGAAAAGCTGTCATTGGGGGATGCCGTCCGGATTGCCATGCAGGTCACCGGAACCGGACGGAAGCTGCTCTACGAGCGCGCCCTGCAACTCACGCAGGGCACGCGTGGCTAGTCGCGGAAGTTGTTGAACTGGAGGGGAAGCCCCAGATCGCTGGATTTGACGAGGGCGATGGCTTCCTGAAGGTTATCGCGCTTGGCCCCGCTCACACGCACGGCCGTACCCTGGATGCTGCCCTGCACCTTGAGTTTGCTGTCTTTCAGCAGCTTGACGATCTTCTTGGCCATTTCGGTCTCCACGCCCACCTTGACCGTCACTGCCTGCTTGACCTTGCCGCCGCCAATGGTCTCCACGGTCTTGAAGTCGAGCGACCGGATATCAATACCCCGCTTCACCAGCTTGAGGTTAAGCACTTCCTTGACCTGGTCGAGCTTGAAGGGGTCGTCGGCAAAGACCGTCAAATCGTACTCGCTCTGTTCCACGCGTGCGTCTGACCCCTTGAAATCAAAGCGCGTACTGACTTCGCGGTTGACCTGCTCGACGGCGTTACGGACTTCCTGTTTGTCCACTTCCGAGACGATATCGAAGGACGGCATGACGGGTTTCTCCGATCAGTTTTTGCGCAGTCGTGCCGCGATGCGCATGCGCAACGCGTTGAGACGGATGAAGCCGGCTGCGTCCGACTGCTGGTAGGCGCCGCCATCATCTTCAAAAGTGGAAATATTGACATCAAACAGCGAGTCCGTCTTGGAGTCGCGGCCCACGACCATCACATTGCCCTTGTAGAGTTTGACGCGCACCCAACCGTTGACATGGGTCTGGGTTTCATCAATCAGCGTTTGCAGGGCACGACGCTCGGGACTCCACCAGTAGCCGGTGTAGATGAGCGAGGCATAACGCGGCATCAAATCATCCTTGAGATGGGCCACTTCACGATCCAGCGTGATGGATTCGATGGCACGGTGCGCCTTGAGCAGAATGGTGCCCCCCGGGGTTTCGTAGCAGCCGCGCGACTTCATGCCCACATAGCGGTTTTCCACCAGATCCAGGCGACCGATGCCGTGCTTGCCGCCCAGACGGTTGAGCTCGGTCAGCACGGTGGCAGGGGTCATGGACTTGCCATTGAGCGCCACCACGTCGCCCTTGGAAAACTCCAGGTCAAGGTACTCCGCCTGATCCGGAGCCGCCTCAGGGGAAACCGACCAGCGCCACATATCCTCTTCGGGTTCACGCGCAGGATCCTCGAGCACTTTGCCTTCGTAGGAAATATGCAGCAGGTTGGCATCCATGCTGTAAGGGCTGCCCCCGGTCTTGTGCTTC
>JAJZRV010000027.1 GCA_021850135.1 Pseudomonadota bacterium | reverse complement strand
AGCGTGTGTACAGCGCGTAATGCTCCGGGCTGAAGCGCAGCGGCAGCTGGTGGGCCGTGAGCGCGCCATGACGGGTCCAGGCGCGGCGCTGGGAACGGTTGGGCTGAAAGGCATTGACGTCCACGCGCACCGGGACGCAGGCGTTGCAGCGGTCACAATGCGGGCGGTAAGTGAAAGCGCCGCTGCGCCGGAACCCCGAGTCCACCAGGGTGCTATAGAGCGGCTGGTCAATGAGGTAGCCCGGCGTGACCACCTGGGAACGCGCCTCGAGTCCGGGCAGGTAGCTGCACGGGTACGGAGCCGTGGCGTAAAACTGAAGATTGCGCAGCGGAAGGTCGTGCAGGCGCGTCATGGAGTCAGATCAATCCCTCGAACAGTTGGACTTCCACTTCGGCCCCGGCCGGCACCGAGCCGATGTCCTGGGGCAGCACGATAAAGCAGTTGGCCTCGGTCATGGAGCGCAGGATACCCGAACCCTGGTTTCCGGTGGAGCGCACCGTCCATGCGCCCTGCGCATCCTGGCTGACGATGCCGCGCTGAAACTCGGTGCGCCCCGGCGCCTTTTTGAGCGGGGTCGTGGTGCGCACGGTCAGTCGGGGCACGACGGCAGGCGGGTTGGCGCCGGCCAGGGCCAGCAGGGCATCGCGCACGAAGGCATAGAACGTCACCATGACGGCCACCGGGTTGCCCGGCAGGCCAAAGAAATGGCTGGTGCCCAGGCGGCCGTAGGCCAGCGGGCGGCCCGGCTTCATCGCAATTTTCCAGAACACCACTTCGCCCATCCGGGCCAGAAGGGGTTTGATGAAATCGGCCTCGCCCACGGAGACGCCGCCGCTGGTGATGACCACATCGGCCATCCGGGCCGCCTCCTCGAAAGCGTTCTCGATGGCCACAGGATGGTCGCGCACCACCCCCAGATCGAAGCAATCGAATCCCTCTGCCGCCAGCATGCCAAAGAGCGTGTAGCGGTTGCTGTCGTAAATCTGGCCATCCGCCAGGGGCTGGCCGATGGATGCGAGTTCGTCTCCGGTGGAGAAAAACGCGACCCGCAACGGGCGGAACACGCTGACTTCGCCGATGCCCAGCGATGCGATCAGGCCCAGTTCGGCGGCGCGCAGGCGGTGCCCGCGCCGCAAGGCTGTGGCGCCCCTGTGCAGGTCTTCACCCGCCAGGCGCACGTGCTGGCCCGCGTGCTGGCCCGGCTGGATCCAGACGCGATCCCCGTCGCGACGGGCCTGCTCCTGCATCACCACCGTGTCGGCGTTTTCGGGAATGGGCGCGCCCGTCATGATGCGCGCGGCCTGTCCGGGGGAGAGCGGTTCGGGCCGGGCGCTGCCGGCCAGCACCGTGGTGCCGACCACGAGCGCCGTCTCGCCGTCGGCGGCAAGATCGGCAAAGCGCACGGCATAACCGTCCATGGCGGCGTTGATGTGGGCCGGCACGTCCACGGGGGAGAGGATGTCTTCCGCAAGGAAGCGGTTGAGGGCACTGCGCAACGGCACGCGCATGGTGCCGTCCACGGGTTTGAGATGGCCTGCGATGAACGTGCGGGCCTGGGCGACCGTCATGGACTGCGGGTCGTAATCGTCAACACGGGAAGCGAGGTTGGGGGCGTCTGGCGTATTCATCGGGGGCTGGGCGTGACGCTGTGAAGCATCTCGGGTGTGTTGATGTTGGTAAATGCCTGCGGATCATCGTCAAACGGCACGGTCACGGTGGGGCAACGCGCATACCAGCGCTGGACCTTGCGCTCTCCCTCCCGCAGGTATTCCGAGAGGCTGGGCAGCAATGCCGTCTTGATGAGGGAAAATACGGGCTGATCGCCTCCCACCGTCACCGCATAGGCGATGTCGGCATCCTCGACACGCAGGGCGGCCTGCAGGCGGGCGACGAGGTCGCGCGGCAGCAGCGGGGCATCGCAGGGGACGACGGCGAGCAGTTCATGGGCGGCATGGGCGTGCGAAAGGGCCCGTTCGATGCCGGCCAGGGGGCCGGCATAGCCCTGTTCGGCATCGGAGAGCACGGTATGGCCATAGTGGCCGTACTGTTCCAGGTGCCGGTTGGCGCTGATGATCAGGGTATCCACCTGGGGTTCGAAACGCGCCAGGACGGCTTCGATGAGGGGATGGCCATGCCACGGCAGCAGGCCCTTGTCCTGCCCGCCCATGCGGGTACTGGCCCCGCCAGCCAGGATACAACCGGCAATCGTCATGATCATCCTCCAATATAGGACATTTCGATTTTACGCTGGTCCTGCGCCGCTTCCGAGCGGATTTCGGAGTAGCGGTCCGTCCGTTGGCGCCACAGGGAGGTGATGGCCTGCAGCAGGGCCGCGTCATCGGCGCCGGCGCGCAGCGGCGTTTTGAGGTCGAACCCCTGGCTGGCAAAAAGGCAGGTGAACAGACTGCCATCCGTGGAAAGGCGAATCCGCGAACAGTTGCGGCAAAAGGGCCGTGTGACGGAGGCGATGAGGCCGATCTCGCCGGCGCCATCGCAGTAGCGGTAACGCTGCGCCACTTCGCCGGGAGCGTTGGGGTCGAGCGGCGCGAGGGGCCAATGGGCGGCAATGCGCTGCTGGATTTCGCCGGCAGAAACCACGTCGTCCAGCTGCCACCCATTGGTGGCGCCGACGTCCATGAATTCGATGAAACGCAGGATGACGCCGCTGCCGCGGAAGTGTCGGGCCAGATCCAGGATGGCGTGTTCGTTGACGCCGCGCTGGATCACGGCATTGACCTTGATGGGGTGCAGGCCCGCGCGCTGCGCGGCCTCGATGCCCTGCAAAACCTGGGCCACGCTGAAATCGGCATCGTTCATGCGCTTGAACGTCGGGTCGTCCAGGGCATCCAGGCTGACCGTGATCCGCTGCAGGCCGGCGTCCTTGAGGGCCTGGGCCTTCCTGGCGAGCAGCGCCCCATTGGTCGTGAGGGTGAGGTCAGCCCCGGGAATTTCTGCCAGTTGCCCCACCAGGGACTCCACCTGTTTGCGCAGCAGGGGTTCGCCCCCCGTGAGCCGGATTTTATGGACCCCCAAGGTGCCGAACAGGCGTGCGACCCGCGTGATTTCCTCGAACGTCAGGAGGGCCGGGCGCGGCAGGAAGGCATGGTCCGGGCCAAAGATTTCCCTGGGCATGCAGTAGGTGCAGCGAAAATTGCACCGGTCCGTCACCGAGATCCTGAGATCCTGAAGGGGACGACCGAGGGCGTCTTGCAAGTGCGGCAAAGTGGTTTTCATGATGGCTGGTCTGACATTATAACTGTCCTGTCACACTTCGATTACGGTAGCATCAGGAAAATTTCACGGAGAAGCCCTTTCATGCTCGGTTTGATGATGCATCGCCCCCTTTTGGTCTCGTCCCTGATCCAGCATGCAGACAGGCACCATGGCAGCACCCCGGTCGTTTCACGCAATGCGGAAGGTACCCTCTATCGCGGGACGTGGCATACGGTCCACGAGCGCAGCCGCAGGCTTGCGCATGCCCTGCAGGGGCTGGGGGTCGCCCCGGGGGACCGGATCGGGACGCTGGCCTGGAACAACCACCGCCACCTGGAAGCGTATTACGCCATCTCGGGCATGGGCGCGGTCTGTCATACCATCAATCCGCGCCTGTTTCCCGAGCAGATTGCCGGCATCATCCAGCATGCCGGTGACAGCGTCCTCCTCCTGGACCCCATGTTTCTGCCCCTGCTGGAGTCGCTCGCCCCCCAGCTGTCCGCAGTGCGCCACGTGATCGTGATGGGGGAGGCCGGCGTGCCCCTCCCGCCGTCGCCCCTCCCGCTCCTGGCCTATGAAGCGCTTCTGGACGTGGCTTCCAGCGACTATGTCTGGCCGGAGATGGACGAGCTCACCGCGGCGGCGTTGTGCTACACCTCGGGCACGACGGGCAAGCCCAAGGGCGTGCTCTACAGCCATCGTTCCACCCTGCTGCACGCCTGGGCCGTGTCCCTGCCGGATTCCCTGTCCTTTTCGGCGCGTGACGCGGTGTTGCCCGTGGTGCCCCTGTTTCATGCCAACGCCTGGGGGTTTCCCTACGCTGCTGCATTGACCGGTGCCAAACTGGTGCTGCCCGGGCCGCTGCTGGACGGGGCCCACCTGTACCAGCTGCTGGAGTCGGAAAAGGTGACTCTGACCGCTGGCGTACCCACTGTCTGGAACAACCTGATGCAGTACCTGCAGGCCGAGGGGCGCCAGCTTCACTACCTCCAGCGGCTGGGCGTGGGCGGAGCGGCCTGCCCCAAGACCATCCTGAGCTATTTTGAGGATGTCCAGAAAGTCACCGTCCTGCCCGGTTGGGGCATGACCGAAACCAGCCCGGTGGCGGCCCTGACACAGCCCAAGGCACGCCAGGCCAACCTGCAGGGCCAGGCCCGGCGCGACTGGCTGGCCCGTTCGGGGCGGGCGCTGTTCGGGGTGGACATGGAAATCGTGGACGATCAGGGGCAGCCCCTGCCTCACGACGGACGTACTTGTGGGCACCTCCAGGTCCAGGGCCACTGGGTCTGCGACGGGTACTACAAGGAGCCTGCCAGTCCCTTGCAGCAGGGCTGGTTTCCCACGGGTGATGTGGCCGTCATTGACGGAGAGGGTTTCATGCAGATCACCGACCGGGCCAAGGACATGATCAAGAGCGGTGGGGAATGGATCAGCTCCATCGAGCTCGAGCAGGTGACAGCCGGGCATCCGGCCATCCTGGAGGCCGCCGTCATCGGCGTGCAGCATCCCCACTGGGGCGAGCGCCCGTTCCTGATGGCGGTCAAAAAGTCCGGGCAGGAGGTCACTGCCGGTGAATTGCGCGGTTATCTCGAGCAGCGCATTGCCAAATGGTGGGTTCCAGACGAGATCGTGTTTGTGGACAGCCTGCCCCATACCGCTACGGGTAAATTGAATAAAGCCGCGCTGCGGGCCCAAAGGGGTCTATAATTCTGCCCTTCTTGAAGGGAGACCCCCCATGAAATTCCGTTTTCCGGTCGTCATCATTGACGAGGATTTTCGCTCTGAAAACACCAGTGGCCTGGGGGTTCGGGCGCTGGCCGACGCCATCGAGAAGGAAGGTCTGGAAGTACTGGGGGTGACGAGTTTCGGCGACATGGCTTCCTTTGCCCAGCAGCAAAGCCGTGCTTCCACGTTCATCCTCTCCATTGATGACGAGGAATTCGGCGGCGGCTCGCCCGACGAGATGGAGGCGGCATTGAAGCACCTGCGCGCGTTCGTGCAGGAAATTCGCTGGCGCAATGCCGATATTCCCATTTTCCTGTACGGCGAAACCCGGACCTCGCGTCACATTCCAAACGACGTGCTGAAGGAACTGCACGGGTTCATCCACATGTTCGAGGACACCCCCGAGTTCGTGGCGCGCCACATTGCGCGTGAAGCGCGGGTCTACCTGGATTCGCTGGCGCCGCCATTTTTCCGGGCGCTGACCCATTACGCCTCGGATGGCTCCTACTCTTGGCATTGCCCTGGCCATTCGGGCGGGGTGGCTTTTCTCAAAAGCCCGGTGGGGCAGATGTTCCACCAGTTTTTCGGCGAGAACATGCTGCGCGCCGACGTGTGCAACGCGGTGGACGAACTGGGGCAACTGCTGGATCACACCGGCCCGGTGGCCGCCTCGGAACGCAACGCAGCGCGCATTTTCAACGCGGATCACCTGTTTTTCGTCACCAATGGCACCTCCACGTCCAACAAGATCGTCTGGCATTCCACCGTGGCGTCGGGCGACGTGGTGGTGGTGGACCGCAACTGCCATAAATCGGTGCTGCACGCCATCATGATGACCGGCGCCATTCCGGTGTTCATGATGCCTACGCGCAACCATTACGGCATCATCGGACCGATTCCGCTGAGCGAATTCAAGCCGGAAAACATTCGGCGCAAGATCGCGGCCAACCCCTTTGCGCAGGGCAGCACCCTGCAGCCCCGCGTGCTGACCATCACCCAGAGCACCTATGACGGCATCCTGTACAACGTGGAAACCATCAAGGGGATGCTGGACGGCGAGATCGATACCCTGCATTTCGACGAGGCCTGGCTGCCCCATGCCACGTTCAGCGATTTCTACAAGGACATGCATGCCATCGGGCGCGATCGGCCAAACTGCCAGGAAAGCATGGTCATGTCCACCCAGTCCACGCACAAGTTGCTGGCCGGCCTGAGCCAGGCCTCGCAAATCCTGATCCAGGACAGCAAGACCCGCAAGCTGGACCGGGACTGCTTCAACGAAGCCTACCTGATGCATACCTCCACGAGCCCCCAGTACGCCATCATTGCGTCCTGCGACGTGGCTGCCGCCATGATGGAGCCCCCCGGCGGCACGGCCCTCGTGGAAGAGTCCATCAACGAAGCGCTGGATTTCAGGCGCGCCATGCGCAAGGTAGACGAGGAGTGGGGCGCCGACTGGTGGTTCAAGGTCTGGGGCCCCGAGTATCTGGCCGAGGAGGGCATCGGCAGCCGCGACGACTGGATGCTCAAACCCGGCGAGCGCTGGCACGGGTTCGGCGATCTGGCCCCTGGATTCAACATGCTCGACCCCATCAAGGCCACCGTCATCACCCCGGGGCTGGACGTGGACGGCGATTTCCACGACATGGGCATTCCCGCGGCCGTAGTGACCAAGTACCTGGCAGAACACGGGGTGGTGGTCGAAAAGACCGGGCTCTATTCCTTCTTCATCATGTTCACCATCGGCATCACCAAAGGCCGTTGGAACACCCTGGTGACCGAACTGCAGCAGTTCAAGGACGATTACGACAAGAACCAGCCTCTGTGGCGCGTGCTGCCCGAGTTTGTGGCCAAGTACCCGCGTTACGAAACCTGGGGGCTCAAGCAGCTTTCCGACCAGATCCACGAGGTGTACCGCACCAATGACGTGGCGAGGCTGACCACCGAGATGTATCTTTCCGACATGGTGCCAGCCATGAAGCCTGCAGACGCGTTTGCCCGCATGGCACACCGCCAGACGGAACGCGTCGAGATCGACGACCTCGAGGGGCGCATCACTTCGGTATTGCTGACCCCGTATCCACCCGGCATCCCGCTGCTGATTCCCGGCGAGCGCTTCAACGCCACGATCGTGCGCTATCTCAAGTTTGCGCGCGACTTCAACGGGCGTTTCCCGGGCTTCGAGACGGATATCCACGGGCTGTCCAAAACCGGGCTCAACGGCGACTCCCGGTTTTATGTGGACTGCGTGAAACAGGATTAGCGCGATCCGATTCTGCCCCGTTTTGGGGCAAAGCGAGTAGGATGGCGGAAGGGAGGACGGTTCCGGGCGTTTTAAGCCTCCCATAATCTTGGTCCGATATTGTTCATCGATGAACACGACGCTGACCCAAAAAGAACAACGCGTGCGCCCCAGGCCGGGGTGGTTGGGTGGGGCGCTGTTTGCCGGCTGTCTCGTCCTGTCGTCGCTGCCGGCCTGTCTGTATGCTGCGCCGCTGCTGGGTCTCGACGACCTCCTGCGCATCGGTCTGAGCGAAAACCCCTCCGTCCTTGCGGCGCGGGACCAGGTGGCCGCCGCGCGGGGCAGCGCCGAAATCGCCCGGGCCTATCCCAATCCGGAAATCACCGGCCAGACCGGACGCGGGCAGGAGCGGGACACGCTCACCCCGCTCTCGGGCTCGGTGTACTCCATCAGCCTCAACCAGCCCATCGAATATCCCATGGTCCGAAATGCGCGCATTGACGCTGCGGATGCCAATGTCCAAGCTACGGACGCAGGCCGGCAGGCCTTTGAGGACGAGGCGGCGGCCCGCATCAAGCTGGCCTACTACGATCTGCTGCGCCGTCAGGCCGAAGAAAAGGCCGCGCTGGAAGACTTCCAGCTGACGCAGCAGATTCGGGACCGGATCGCACTGCGCTACGGCGTGGGAGAATCCCCGAAATTCGATCTCATCACCGCGGAAACGGAGCTGCTGAACGCCCAAAAAAACCGTGACGCCTCGGTGCTGCGCGTCCAGCAGGCCCGGGCCAACCTGCGCATGGCCGTGGGCCGGGCCCTGCCGGAAGGCGCCGAGATTGTCGGAGAGCTGCCCAAGGTCGTGACATTGCCGTCGCTGGCAGAGCTGAAGCAGGAACTGGCCGATCGCAACCCGGACCTGCAGCGCGGCGAGGCCGAGCGTACCGCGGCAGAGCACCGCCTCGACCTTGAAAAATCGCAACGCCTTCCCAAAATTTCCCTGCTGGCGCAGCACGACGTGGACCCGACCCTGTCGTCCTCCCGGGCCGGGGTGGCATTGACGATTCCGCTGTGGGACTGGCGTGGCGGTCAGGTGGCCCAGGCCCAGGCGGATCTGTCGCGATCGCGCAACCTCGCTGCGTCGCGGCGCCAGATGCTCAGCGAATCGCTCGAAGCCACGTACAGCCTGTATCAGATTTCCAGCAATCAGGTGTCCATGCTGGAAAACCAGCTCCTGGCCCAGGCAGCCGCGGCGCAGAGCATTGCCGAAGCCGCCTATCGCTACGGTGAGCGCGGCATCCTGGAATGGCTCAATGCGCAGCGCACCTACCGCGCCGCACGCAATGAACTGATTACCGCGCGCTATGAGCTGGCCGCAGTCTCCGTCGAGATTGACCGGCTGCGTTCCCGGCCGGTCCTGGACGCGACGGCGGCCTCACCTCATCGTTCACCCCAGGGGCCCACATTGCCATGAACGTCTTCAAAAGCCTGCAGGCGCTTCCGCCGCGGAAAAAAACATGGGTCCTGGCCCTGACTGTGCTCGTGCCCGTCCTCGTGCTGGGCCTCTGGCTGCTTTTCCCCATCGGGGCACCCAAGCCGCAGCCGCAGGAAAAAACGGGGCAGGATCCCTTCATCGTGGACCTGGGCGGGGGCGGCGCGGACCAGCCTGCCCTCAGCTGGGCCATTCCCGTCACGCCGGTGGTCGTCCAGCCGTTTTCGGAAACGCTGCGGGTAACGGGCAAAGTGGATTTTGACGAGCACCGGGTGGCGCGCATTGGCGCCACGGTGACCGGGCGCGTCACGGAGATCGTGGCCGCACCCGGCGACCAGGTCAAGCGCGGCAGTGTCCTGGCGCGCATCAACTCGACCGAGCTGGGCCAGGCCCAGCTGGCGTACCTCAAGGCTAGCGCGGCGGACGAACTGGCGCGCAACGCCTACGGTCGGGCGCGCATTCTCTTCAGGGAAAACGTCATTGCCCAGGCCGACCTTCAGCGACGGGAAAGCGAGGCCGCCACGGCCCAGGCGGAACGGCGCGCCATGGCAGACCAGCTGCGCGTGCTGGGCCTGTCTGCCGAACAGGTGGATGCGTTGGGAAAAACGGGCGCCGTCAATTCCATCGCGCCGGTCATTGCCAGCATGCCCGGCACGGTAGTCGAACGACGCATCGTGCAGGGCCAGGTGGTCCAGCCCGCCGATGCGCTGTTCACCGTGTCGGATCTGTCCGAGGTCTGGGTGACGGCCCAGGTTCCGGAGCAGGAAGCCTATCTCCTCGGGCGTGGTCAGGAAATGCTGATTGAAGTGCCGGCCCTGAAGAACCGCAATTTCAAGGGAAAGCTGATCTACGTGGGCGAGCTGGTCAGTGCCGACAGCCGCACCGTTCCGGCGCGCACCAGCGTGGATAATGCGGACCGCGAACTCAAGCCGGGCATGATGGCCAACATGCTGATTTTTGGCAAACCGGTCAATCGCCCCGTCATTCCCGCCAGCGCCGTGGTGCGCGAAGAGGGCTATGACCATGTCTTCGTGTCCGAGTCGCCCACCCGCTTTCGCCTGACGGTGGTCAAGCTGGGTCCGGAGAGCAACGGCATGCGGCCGGTCCTCTCCGGTGTGGAGCCTGGTACGCCGATCGTGACGGACCAGGCGTACCACCTCAACAACGAGCGGAAAAAACGCCTCAGTGGCGGCTAGGAGAACCTCCAGACAATGATCCGTGCCGTCGTTCGTACTGCGCTGGGACAACGCATCATCGTGGTCGTGCTGGCCATCGTCCTGCTCGTTGCGGGGGCCCTGGCCGTCAATCGCCTCGCGGTGGATGCCTTTCCCGATGTGACGAACGTCCAGGTCCAGATCGCCGCGGAAGTTCCGGGCCGATCGCCGGAAGAAGTCGAACGCTTCGTGACGGTTCCCATCGAAATTGCCATGACCGGGTTGCCCGGCCTGAGCGAGATGCGCTCGCTCAATCGCAACGGCGTTGCCGTGCTGACGCTGGTCTTTACCGATCAAACAGACGTCTACTTTGCGCGCCAGATCGTCCTGGAGCGGCTCATCGAGGTCATGGGCCAGATGCCGACGGGGGTGACCCCCGTTCTGGGGCCGGTCTCCACGGGGCTGGGCGAGGTGTACCAGTACACGCTGGAACATCCTTCCGATGGCAACCGGCCGCTGACGGTTGAAGAGCTGACGGAACACCGGATCGTCCAGGATTGGGTGTTGCGCCCCATGCTGCGCAATATCCCGGGGGTCGCAGAAATCAACACCATGGGCGGTTATGTCCGCGAGTACCAGGTCCTGGCGGATCCCCAGCGGCTGCGTCATCAGCGCATTTCGCTTCAGGACGTGTATGCAGCGCTGGCGCGCAACAACGCCAATTCCGGCGGCGGGCAACTGCCCGTCTATGCCGAACGCTATCTGATTCGCGGCGTGGGCCTGATTGGCAGCCTGCAGGACATTGAAAACATCGTGCTGAAGGAAGTGGGCGGCACGCCGATCTTTCTGCACGACGTGGCCGAGGTCAAATTGGGTACCGAGGTGCGGCAGGGGGCCGTGGTCAAGAACGGCGTGACGGAGTCGGTGGCCGGGATCATCCAGATGCAGCGGGGCGGGAATGCGCGCGAAATCGTCACGCGCATCAAGGAGAAGGTCGCCGACATCAACAAGCGCCATTTGTTGCCGGACGGCTTGCAGATCGTTCCCTTCTACGACCGGACCGACCTCGTGAACGCAGCGCTCACCAATATTGCCAAAGTGCTGATCGAGGGGATTCTTCTCGTCATCGTGGTGCTCTACGTCTACCTTGGCGATGTGCGCTCCTCCATCATCGTCACGGCCACGCTCGTCCTCACCCCCTTGCTGACGTTCATCGTCATGAACCAGTATGGACTCACCGCCAACCTCATGTCGCTGGGAGGACTGGCCATCGCGATCGGCATCATGGTGGACGGATCGGTGGTCGTCGTGGAGAACACGTTTGCCCGCCTGGGCGAACATGCGGAAAAGAAGCCACCCAAAGCCCGGGTCATCCTGGAGGCAGCGTCCGAAGTGGGCAAGCCCGTTCTCTTCGGGGTCGGCATCATCATCCTGGTGTTCATGCCGCTGCTGTCCCTGCAGGGGATGGAAGGCAAGATGTTTGCACCGCTGGCAATCACCATCGGCATTGCGCTCAGCATTTCGCTCATCCTGTCGTTCACGCTCTCTCCCGTGTTGTGTTCCTACATTCTCAAGGGTGGCGGCGAGCATGACACGCCGCTCGTTGCGCGCCTCAAGGCCCCGTATCTCAAAAGCCTGAAGTGGTCCCTGAGCCATCCGCGGCAGGTGGTCGCGTATGCCATCGGGGCCCTGGTGCTGTGTCTTGCGGTCTTTCCGTTTCTGGGAAAGGCGTTCATTCCCATCATGAAGGAGGGCGCAATCACGCCCGTCATCACGCGTGCGGCCAACATCTCCCTGGATGAGTCGGTGAAGCTGGAGTTCGAGGCGCTCAAGCGCATTGCTGCAATCCCGGGGGTGGAGCGGGTGGTTTCCCGCCTGGGGCGCGGGCAGTCGGCAGCCGATCCCGGGCAGCCCAACGAGTCCGATCCCATTGTGTCCCTGAAGCCGGCAGACCAGCGTGAGCTCAGTCAGGAGCAGATCGCGGACAGGGTGCGCAACGCGTTGCGTACCTTGCCGGGGGTGGAAACGGCCATTTCGCAGCCGATCGCGGCGCGTGTGGACGAAATGGTCTCCGGGGTGCGCTCGCAGGTGGCGGTCAAGATTTTTGGCGACGACATCAACCAGTTGCGCCAATTGGGTAACCAGATTGGACGGGTCCTGGGAAGCATGAAGGGGGCGACCGATCTGCGCATCGAACAGGCCACGGGGCAAAACTACCTCACCTTGACGATTGATCGCGAGGCCATTGCGCGCTACGGTCTCAATGTCGAGGACGTCAACAACGTCATCGAGATAGCCAACGGCGGACGCGTGGCGACACAGGTCTACGATGGCGAGCGGCGTTTTCCCCTGGTGCTGCGCTATCCCGCCTCCTACCGCAACAGCGTCGAGGCCTTCAGCAGCATCACGATCAGTTCCCCCGGTGGCGCGCTGGTTCCGCTCAAGGAGCTTGCGGATATCAAGGTGGTGGATGGCCCCTCGCAAATCTCCCGCGAATCGGGAAAACGGCGGCTCGTGGTTGGCGTCAACGTGGAAGGTCGCGATCTGGGCGGTTTCGTTCAGGAAGCCCAGGACAGGATTGCCAGGCAGGTCAACCTGCCGCAGGGGTATACCCTGGATTGGGGCGGCCAGTTCGAAAACATGCAGCGGGCCATGGCGCGGCTCATGATCATCATCCCAGCCACCATTCTGGCCATCTTCTTTCTGCTCTTCGTGCTCTTCAACTCCATCAGGATCGGGACGCTGATCATTCTCGTCCTGCCCTTTGCCTCCATCGGCGGGGTGTTCGGCCTATTTGTTTCCGGCGAATACCTCTCCGTGCCGGCAGCCGTGGGTTTTATCAACCTGTGGGGGATTGCCGTGCTCAACGGCGTGGTGCTCGTCTCCTTCATCCGTCAATTGCGCGACGAGGGCATGTCCACCGCGGAGGCGGTCTATGAAGGCTGCCTGAGCCGTTTCCGGCCCGTGATGATGACGGCCAGCGTGGCGATGCTGGCGCTGCTGCCCATGCTTTTCTCCACGGGGCCGGGTTCGGAAGTCACGCGGCCCCTGGCGGTCGTCGTCATATTCGGTCTGCTGTCCTCCACCTCGCTGACGCTGCTGGTGCTGCCCGTGCTCTATCCCTACTTTGAAGACAAGCCTGCCGGAATCTCAGGCTGATTCCCCTGCTTTGCTGTAAAAAAATGTTACCCCTGCTGGGATGTTGTCCATTGGCGACAGGCACATTTCCAGCCGGATCAAGCTGCTGCCGTCCGTGATCGCTTCATGCGTCGCATTTTGGCGACGCGCAAAGGCCTTGTTGCATGGTGTTGCGTGCTTACAATGCGTAAGACTTGTTTCCACCAACATAAGCAGACGCAATGAACCACGACTTCCTGCCTGTCGGACCGTTCGAAACCGGAATTTTGATGCGCGCTGCCGCAGCCTTGCTGTGCGCGGCCCTATCCGGGGAGGGGTTGTGGCATTTTGCGCGCCTGCCACGCATCACCGGCTATGCGCTGGTGGGCCTGATTCTGGGCCCCTTGGGGCTGGGCTGGTTTGGCCCTGCGGATCTGCCCCTTTTCAGGGTGCTGATGGACTTTGCGTTGTCCCTGCTGCTGTTCGAGCTTGGAATCCACGTGCATCTGCGCTGGCTGCGTGACAACCCCTGGGTCGTGGCCTCCAGCCTGGTCGAGGCCGTCCTGACCTTTGGTGCCGTGTTTGCGGCACTCGTCCTGACGGGAAACGATGCCAGGCTGTCTGCCAGCATTGCGGCGATCGCCATCGGAACGTCGCCGGCGATCATCATGCGCGTCGTTGCAGAGACGCGTGCGCAGGGTCAGGTGACGCAGCGGCTCTTTGTGCTTTGTGCGCTCAACATGACCTATTCCGTGATCGCTTCAAAGCTGATCCTGGGAGAACTGCACGGGGCATTCCGGGGGGACTGGCTGATTGCCGTGATCCATCCGCTTTACGTGTTGCTGGGTTCACTCGGGGTCGGGGCGGCCCTGGCGCTGGCATTCAAATTGCTGCGAGGCGGGTTTGCGCTCTCGGACGAGCAGGGGGTTGCGGTGCTGTTTGCGCTGCTGTTGCTCGCACTGGCGCTGCTCGAGATGCTGGGGCTGCCCGTTGCGCTGGCCCCGTTGCTGGGCGGCATGATGGTGAAATACCTCGACCCCCGTCCGCACCTGTGGCCCAGGAATTTTGGCACAGCGGGTGCGATCCTCGTCATCGTGCTTTTTGTGATGACGGGGGTGTCCCTGACCTGGGGCAGTGTCGCTGCGGGAGGTACGACAGCGCTCATCCTGCTGGCCGTGAGAGGGGGGGCCAAGATTGCGGGAGTGACGCTGTTCGGCCCCGCGAGCGGTTTGAGCGTGCGGCAATCCCTGGCGCTGGGCCTGGCATTGGCCCCCCTGTCCGCGGTTGCGTTTCTTCTCGTGGAAGACATCAGGGTGCTTTATCCGGATTTTGGGGACAGGGTGGGGGCCGTCGTTTTAAGCATGATGGCCGTCATGGAGCTTGCGGGTCCGGTTGCCGTGCAGTGGGCACTGCGCTACACAGGAGAGACGGGGAGGGAACAGACATCATGACCATCGGCCCATTCATGTCTTCGGCCCCGCTGACGCTGGGGGTCGAGCTGGAACTGCAAATCGTGAACACGCACGATTACGACTTGGTGGCTTCAGCGTCGGATCTGTTGCGCGTTCTGGAAAAGAAAAAACAGCCCTGGGACGTCAAGCCTGAAATCACGATGAGCATGATCGAGATGGCCACGGGCGTCTGTGCGGACTACTCGGAAGTATTGGCACAGCTGACGGAGATCAGGGACGGCATCGTGGCGTGCGCGGATCGTCTGAATGTGGGCATTTGCGGTGGCGGTACCCATGGGTTCCAGCATTGGGGCGAGCGCAGGATTTTTGCGACCCCGCGTTTTGACCAGATTTCAGGTCTCTACGGGTATCTCGCAAAACAGTTCACCATTTTTGGCCAGCACGTCCATGTGGGCTGTCCAGATCCAGATTCGGCGCTCTACACATTACATGCCCTGTCGCGCTTCATTCCCCACTTCATCGCACTCAGCGCAGCGTCGCCGTTCGTCCAGGGGCACGATACCGGGTTTCAGTCAGCCCGGCTCAATTCCGTTTTCGCTTTTCCATTGAGCGGCCGGGCGCCCTTTGTGGACACCTGGGAAGATTTTTGCCGCTACTTTGACGCCATGGCAGCCACGGGCATCGTCAAAAGCATGAAGGACTTCTACTGGGATATCCGGCCCAAACCGGAATACGGCACGATCGAGGTCCGCGTGATGGACACGCCGCTGACCATTGCGCGTGCTGCACAACTGGCGGCTTTCATCCAGTCCGTGGCGCGTTACGTGACCCTGGAGCGGCCCTTTGCCCTCAGCGATCGCGACTACCTGGTCTATACGTTCAACCGCTTTCAGGCCTGCCGGTTTGGTTACGAGGCCACGTATGTGGATCCGTCATCCAACGAGCACCGCCTGCTTTCCGATGAAATTCTTGGGACGTTCGACAGAATCGAGCCCCATGCCATGGCGCTGCGTGCTGACACGGCCTGCGCCGCGTTGCGCCAGGATGTCCTGGAGGCGCGCAGCGATGCCGGGCTGCTGCGCAAGGAGTGGACTGAGACCCGCTCCCATTCCGAAGTCGTGCAGAGACAATGCCAGCGCTGGCGGACCTGAGCCGTGGTTGCTGTTGCCGCTAGACCTTGAAGTAGGCAATTTCCTCCTGAAGCTTTCCGGCCAGCGTATTGAGCTGGTTTGCAGCGGCCGCATTGCTCTGGCTGGCTGCATTCGTCTCCTCCGCCATCGAGGCGATGTTTTCCACATGGCCAGCGATTTCATTGGCGGTTTCCGCTTGCGCTTTGGTGGCGTTGGCAACATCCCTGGCCTTGGAGAGGGAGTCGGTCGCCTGGCGCTCGATATTGTCCAAAACGCTTCTGGCTTCCAAAGCAAGTTCCTGGCCTTTGGCCACCAACGGCGTGGCGCTTTCCATGGCATTCACGGTCTGCAACGTATCGTCCTGTATGGCGCTGACCATCTGGGAGATTTCCGCGGTGGCCTGGGCCGTTCTTTCGGCCAGTTTTCGGACTTCGTCGGAAACCACCGCAAAGCCGCGACCTTGCTCTCCCGCACGGGCGGCTTCGATGGCGGCGTTGAGCGCCAGAAGATTGGTCTGATCGGCAATCTCCTTGATGACCGAAGTGATTTTTCCGATTTCCTGGGAGCGATTCACCAAGGAACGGATGCGCCTTGTGGAATCGGAAACCGACTCTGCAATCTGCTCGATCTTCTCGGCCGCCTGCCGCACGACGCTTCCGCCTTCGATGGCGAGCTCGGATGTCTGGCGGGAGTTGATTTCCGTTGACGTGGCAATCTCGGAGACTTCATTGATGCTGACGGTCAGTTCCTCGATGGCTGCGGCAGAAGCGGCGCTCGACTCCGCCTGCTTGCTGGTGGCCACGCTGATCTCGTTTGCCGCCAGGGACAACTCGTTGGATTCTTTGGCTAGCGTTTCGATGCTGCTTCGTATATTGCGGACGATGCCCGCGAGCCGGTTCATCATCTTTTCCAGGGTGGACAACAGGTTTCCCGGTCGGGTGCTGGATGAGACGATATGCAGGGTCAGGTCGCCGTCGGCAAAGCCCTCGGCCTGGCGTGCTGCAACGGCAGGTTCGCCGCCAATCTGGTTCATGACGCTGCGCTGGATCGTCCAGCCGATCACGCCCAGCAGGATCGCAATCACCGTGAGAAAACCCATGGATCTGAATGCCGCTTGCCAGAAATCGGCATCCACGTCCTGGATATAGACGCCCGTTCCCAGCCACCAACCCCAAGGCTGGAACACTGCGGCATAGCCGACTTTCTTGATCGGTTCCTTGGATCCGGCCTTGGGGAAGGTAAACTCGATATGCGCGCTGCCATTTTTCTTCAGGAGCGCGATCCACTCCTTGGTGAACAGCTTTCCATTGGAATCCGGAATCTCCAGAAAATTCTTTCCTTCCCGTTCGGGTTTTGCGGCATGCATGACATTCGTGCCATCCATGTCGTAGATGAACAGGTAATCCTCGCCGTTGTTGAACCGGCTTTTGCGCAGGTTGTCCTTGGCGAGCTGTTTGGCTTCTTCCTCGGTCAGCTTCCCGGCCTTGTACAAGTCATATTGTTGTCTGATGACGCCCATGCCGGTGTCGACGATGGCCTGGATGGCCAGTTTCTTCTCGTCCATGATGTGCGAACGCAAATCAAACACGGCGTATCCGCCAAACAACATCAGACCGAACAGCATGGTCCCCAGCAGGAAATAAAGGCGGGTATTGAGGGAGGGCACATGTTTTGAGGGCATGGGATTCGTCTTGACCAGTGGTGATCCTGTAGATATCGGCACGAAAGCTGAAAATTTTAAATAAAAATTGGTCATGATCCTCGGGCGCGGGCAGTCAGGCCGTTGCGTCAGAATTGACTTACCATGGGGATCAAACGATAATGGCGTGCTGTTTACAACAGGCGCGTAGCTCAGCTGGTTGCACCACCTTGACATGGTTTATGAGGTTGTTAGTAGACCGCATTACTTATTGAAGTATAAGTGTATTTACATACATAACCATATTAGTGCTGACAAAAACGTATAAAACCGTTTGTAAAAGCAGTAGTTATGTTGTGCAACAATATACGATGATGTCCTGAACACCACCTTTGGCTGAGGGGGGTATGTTCAAGCTAAACAAGCATCGTAAACTGCGATTCAATGAAGTTTCATTTTTTCTATGACTAGCCTAGTAATCGACCGTGTCTTCAGCGGGTTTGCCAAGCGCCGGACAATGGATGCCGCCCTGTTCATGGTTTTTTCCAATCCAGGATCAATATTTCATAGCTGACATTGCAGGGTGTGCCCAAATAATTCATGGCTCTCCGCATGGCTGCAGTGGGCAGTTGCTTGTAGTCTCTGACTGGGATGGCTGCACCGATCGCTTTTAGGGATCTCAGAAACGCTCTGGAATCGTCGTAGGTCATGGTGATGAGATGTGAACCAACCTGCATCTGGGGCAACACATCTGTCAGAGCTTGTGCTGTAGGGTAATCGGGAGTTCCTGCATGGTAGCCTGCGTCTGCTACAGCACCGCGCCATTCGGTCAGGCTGGTCTGGCCCAGAGTGGTGATGAGCAGACGGCCACTGTGGGCTAGACACTCGGCCATTCGTTTCACCGCGCTGGGCAGATCCTCAAACCATTGGGCTGCCAGATTCGAGACAATCAGATCAAGACTGCCTGCGGGCAGATCAGGGGCTTCGCCATCTATGACGCGGAACTCGGCGTTGGCGGTTGGGAATTGGGCGTGTGCAGTAGCCAGCATGGCTGGAGCGATATCCGAGATTATCCAGTTGCCGGGCAGATGGGGCAATAATAAGCGAGTCAGTCCACCTGTGCCACACCCGATTTCCAGGGCATTCGGCTGATTCCAAGCATATTTAAATATGCGCTCTGACAGTAATTGGGCAGCGCGCATCTGAAGCTCAGAGGATTTATCATAAGTAACACTTGCCCGATTAAAACTGTGGGCGATGCGCTCTCGTCTGATCATGTCGACCCATCTCCTTCGAGTGTCGCAGCAATATGGGAAGCTAACCAATCCGCATGTGTTAGGGGTATTAGATGTCCGCCTCCCTTAACGATGATCAGTGGGTTGCTGGAAAAGCAGGCACGGCTGTGGGATTCGGTGATGATCGGGTCCGATGCTCCGCAGATGGCTAAAACCGGACAATCCATACGGGAAAATTGTGCCCGCGTATCCCAATCCGACAACCATTCCAGTCCCTGTGAGAGCATGTCCTGGTCAAACCCTTGGATGATTGGATGGGTCATGCCACAGCGGCGCAAAAAACGGTCTAGAACGCCGTTCATGTTCTCACGCAAACGGAATTTCATTTGTTCCAGAAGTAGGGGGGCGACACCCGGAAAGTGGTCCGAACGTGTAAAACGGGTAAAGCCGCTGATGGACACCAGTCCGGCCCAGGGGAGGGGCAGGTGGCGTATTGCCCACATGACCCCCAGGGAGTGGGCAATGACCAGGGGATTGCTAACGACAGGCTTGTCGGGTGCCCCCCTAAATCCCAGGTCTGCAAGCCGTGGGGTAACTCCAGGCAACCTGCTGATGATCGGAGACCAGAGTTCTGGCCCCATGCCCCAACCGTGAATAAACACAAGTGAGCTCATTCAGGTAGCCCATAACCCTTTTCCAGAAAGAGGTTGAGACAGGCATCAACTACTGTTGCGTCGTATTTTACATCTCGATAGGCGGAGATCTCTTTCAGGGCTCGTTCGATGTTCTGCCCCGGGCGATAGGGTCGGTGCGAGCTCATGGCTTCAATCACGTCGGCCACGGCCAGGATGCGTGCCCCAAGCAGGATCGATTCTCCCTTAAGCCCTTGGGGATAGCCGCTGCCATCCATGCGTTCATGGTGTTGCAGCACCATGAGTGCCACTGGCCATGGAAAAGCCACGTCTTTCAATATATCGTAGCCCGCCTGGGCATGCCCCTGGACCAGGGCGTATTCGATGGCGCTTAACCTGCTGGGTTTGGAAAGAATCTCTGCTGGAACCATGATCTTTCCCACGTCATGCAGATTACAGGCAACCCTGATGCCTTCCTGCTGCTCTTCATCCAGTCCAAGTTCTTCAGCGATGGCAACGGCAATCTGTGACACGCGGCGTTCGTGACCGGCAGTGTAGGGATCGTAAGCGTCCAAGAATCACTCATTGAAATGGGTTCATGATGTAGCCGATAGTTCCCACTTGTTTTTAGTGGGAACTATCGATGGATATAAGTCCAGTGCGGGGCAAGC
>JAJZRV010000101.1 GCA_021850135.1 Pseudomonadota bacterium | reverse complement strand
GTCGAGGTGGAGGTCAATCTGCCCGGACAGCTCAAAAAGCAGCCGCTGTCCTTCGCTTTGGCCCAATGGCACACATTTCACGGCGGCCATGACCTGATTTTCCAGCCACGACCACAGGTATCCTGTCACGGCTTCCCTCTCCGACAGCTCCCAATGATGGGCCAGATAGCTCCAGGCTCCCGGAAAAGTGATTTGCGTCATCCGCATCGCTTCTTCAGGCAATGAAACTCCCATCTGCCCCAGCAGTTGCCTCATGGAAAAGCCCATTTGCAAGGTCTCGGCCCGCAGCTCGCTGGTGTCCCGGCTCGCCATGAACGCTTCATCGTGCCTGATCGCCAATGCCACATTTCCCATGCGCCAAGCCCTCAACATATGAACCAGATATATGGCCTCGCAATGCGCCATGCCGTCACGCAATGCATCGCCGACCCACCTCAAAACACCGGAAGCGTCAGTCACCAACCCCTGCTCTACAACCCACTCCAACCCTTGCGAATAGCTGTAAGCTCCAACCGGCAGCGCAGGGCTCGCCAGTTGCAGCAGCCTCAGCAAAGCAATCGTCTTACCGTGTTCGCATGTCGTGAATTCTTGAACCACGGCCGATCCCATCAAAGCTGTGCCCGTGTGCATGTCCCACATGCTTCCCATAGGCTCCCGACTCGGGCTCAAACGGCGCCATGACCTCCTCCACCTCGATACCCAGCCCACGCACCATGTCCGCCAGAACATGATCCCGTGCAAACCGCAGCCAGGTGGTTGTCACTTCAAGGGCCACATGCCGGTTTCCCATATGGTAGGCGGCCCGGATCAGGCGCTGCAGGTCTGCCGAGCGCGCTTCCATCACGGCTTCCATTGCCGCCTTGACGGCAATGATGCGACCGTCCTGTGATACAAGATAATCTCCGCCTCGCAGAACGGTTCCCCGCTTGAGGAACAACCCAACCTCCTCACCCGAATCCAGACTGGTTTGCAGGCGATTTTTGCAGCGATATTCAAACGACAGGGTCAGGGACTCCGTTGCCTTCATTTCACTGGATGCCAACTGTTCAACCACAACCATGGGAACCTCAGAACAGGAAATAGCGCTGGGCCATGGGCAGGACATCCAGCGGCTCGCACGACAGCAATTTTCCGTCTGCGCGCACTTCATACGTTTCAGGGTCGACCTGAACCTGTGGCAATGCGTCGTTGTAGACCATGTCCTTTTTTTCCAGGCAGCGGGTGTGTTTCACGGCAACCAGGGGTTTGCGCAATCCAAGCCCCTGGACAGAAGCATTGTCGAGCGATGCTTGCGAAACAAAAGTCACCGAATGGGACAGCGCCTGCCCGAAGCTGCCGAACATCGGCCGTCCATGTACCGGCTGCGGCGTAGGAATGGATGCATTGGCATCCCCCATCAGGGCATAGGCAATCATTCCGCCTTTGATGATGGTGGAAGGTTTCACCCCAAAAAATGCCGGCCTCCAGATCACGAGGTCAGCCAGTTTTCCTGCCTCAATGGATCCCACTTCGTGGCTGATACCGTGTGCAATGGCCGGGTTGATGGTGTATTTGGCCAGATACCGCTTCACGCGGAAATTGTCGTTGCGAGGCGAATCCTCGGGCAGTGGGCCACGCTGAACCTTCATTTTGTGTGCCGTCTGCCAGGTGCGCAGGATCACTTCCCCCACCCTTCCCATGGCCTGTGAATCCGACGACATCATGGAAATGGCGCCCATGTCCTGCAGTACGTCTTCCGCAGCAATGGTTTCACGCCGAATCCGCGATTCGGCAAAAGCCACATCTTCGGCAATGGCGGCATCCAGGTGATGGCACACCATCAGCATGTCCAGATGCTCATCGATGGTGTTGACGGTATAAGGTCGCGTGGGATTGGTTGACGAAGGCAACACGTTCTTCAACCCCACGGCCCTGATGATGTCCGGGGCATGTCCTCCCCCGGCTCCTTCGGTGTGGAACGTGTGGATCGTCCGGCCCTTGAATGCACTCAGCGTTTCTTCAAGGAAGCCCGATTCATTGAGGGTGTCCGTGTGAATGGCCACCTGCACGTCATACACGTCGGCGACCGACAGGCAATTGTCGATTGCTGCAGGAGTGCTGCCCCAGTCCTCGTGCAGTTTTAATCCAATGGCTCCTGCCTTGACCTGTTCTATGGCCGGTTGTGGCAGCGACACGTTCCCCTTTCCCATGAATCCCAAATTCATGGGAAATGCTTCCGCTGCCTGGAGCATGCTGTGGATATGCCAGGGTCCGGGCGTGCACGTGGTTGCAAATGTGCCAGTGGCTGGCCCGGTCCCGCCGCCCAGCATGGTGGTGACCCCTGAACTCAATGCTTCTTCAATCTGCTGGGGGCATATGAAATGGATGTGGCTGTCTATGCCACCGGCTGTCACCAGCATGCCTTCACCGGCAATGATTTCTGTGGCGGCTCCGATGGGAATCGTGACACCGGGCTGTATGTCGGGGTTTCCGGCTTTGCCGATGCCCCAAATCCGCCCTCCCTTGATCGCCAGATCCGCCTTGATGATCCCGCACATGGGATCCAGGATCACGGCATTGGTGATGACGGTATCGGCCACTTCGGCGGCATTCTGTTGCGACTGCCCCATGCCGTCGCGAATCACCTTGCCGCCGCCAAATTTGACCTCCTCCCCGTAAATTGTGTGGTCCTGTTCGATCTCGACCCACAATTCGGTATCAGCCAGACGCAGTCGGTCGCCCACGGTCGGACCAAACATTTCCGCATAGGAACGACGGGATAAGGTACTCGCCATGGCCTCAGCTTCCCATGACGACCAAGGCAAGACCGAGCACACCGGCACCTGCCCAGCGGGTTCTGCTGAGGGAGCGATGTATCCATTGCCCCATTGCAACTCCAAGGCTCAGCAGCAGGCCTGTGGCCAGCATGAATCCGGCGACATAACTCGAAGGGCCCGCCATCGCCGGAATTTCCAGGCCATGGGCAAGCCCATGCCACATGGCGAAGCAGGCTGCCACCAGCATACGCACCGATATGGGGCATGGCTTGGCCCACAACAGCAGCGTGCCTGTGGCAAGCACGCTTGCAATCAGGGGCGATTCCACCCACGAGGGGGACAGGCCCTGCATCCCAAGCAAACCGCCATCCAGCATGCCTGCCAGGAAAGCAGCCAGGACGGCAGCTCGCTGGCGGTAGGAGGAAGCCATCGCCGTCCAGATGCCCATGGATACCATGCCGACCATGTGATCCAGGCCTCCAAAGGGATGCGCCCAACCTTCGACAAATCCTCCCGTTCCGTGTCCCGGATGGGCGAACGCCAGACCAGGCAGAAAACAGGCTGCGACACAGGCTCCGACCTGCACAATGCGTTGTTTCTGATACTGTTTCATAACTCCCCCTGAACTCTTCCCTGAAATCCAAAAACCCGCCGGCTTCCGGAAAAGGCCACGAGTTCCACGGTCCGCTCCTGGCCGGGCTCAAATCGCACGGCCGTTCCTGCCGCAATGTTCAAACGCATCCCCCGGGCCTTGTCACGATCAAACGACAATGCGTCGTTGGTTTCATGAAAATGGTAGTGAGAACCCACCTGGATGGGACGATCACCGCGATTGGCCACCACAAGCACAAGCGTCTCGCGATTCTTGTTCAAAGGAATCTCTTCCGCTTCAAGCCTCCATTCACCCGGTATCATCCTGGCCCCTACACAATCGGTTGGTGGACGGTCACCAATTTGGTGCCATCGGGGAATGTGGCTTCTACCTGGA
>JAJZRV010000100.1 GCA_021850135.1 Pseudomonadota bacterium | reverse complement strand
ACCCGGGAAGTCGCCCGCATTGAGCCCTGGGATGAGGGTGGTGGCCGTGACCGGGTTGCCTTTGGTGCCGATGAAGGCCGCAATGGCGTTGGGGTCGAAATTGCTGTTGCGGTCGCTGTAGACATACCCCAGGCGGACATTGAGGCTCTCGTAAGGCTGCAGCTTGTAGGTGGCGTCCATCCGGTTGTCCTTGGTGGACGTGGCCACCACGCAATTGGTCCCCGCCGGATATCCTGCATTGACCCCATACTGGTTGCACCAGCGCGACGTGTCTTCGTAGGTGTAGGCCAGCCGGAGGTTCTGTTTCCTGGCCAGGGCGTAGTCGCCCGCCAGTTCCACTTGGTATTTCCTGGTGCTGAGGGGGGTGTTGGGGTAATTGGCAATGCTGCCCGTTTCCCCGCTGATGGCATTGAAGTTGTAGATGTTGGATGAAGTCTGGTTGTCGCGTTCATCGTATTTGAGCCCGGCGGACAGCTTGAGCTTGCGTGTGGTCTGGTCCGTCAGCTTCATGTCGGCGTGGGTGGTGTTGACCAGGCCGTCAAGCGACGAGCGCGGCATGGTGCTCAGCATCATGCCGGGGTCCACCACGAAGCCGCTGTCCTGGGTGTTGCGGCCGTAGGAGAGGTTGCCGGCAAATTTGGTGCGCTCCGAAAAATTGTAGCCCCCGGCCAGGTTGAGCTGATGGAACATGTTGCTGGGCGCGGTGCTCATGTTCTGCAGCGTATTGGCACCGCCGAATGTCTGGAAAGTGACCTGGTTGTAGTTGTTGCGGAACAGGGAGCCGTAGTACCCGCCAGTCATATGGCCCTTGTCTCCTTTCCAGTTGAGGGCCAGGTTGATGGTGTCGGTCTGGTAGCTGGTGGGCATGGGCAGGATCGACACCACTTCGCCGTTGGCCCCGTTCAGGGCCGCAGCACCAAACCCCATCAGTTTGGCGCCGCTTTGGTCGAGGTGGTTGTAGTCGAAGCTCAGGTTCAGGCGCGAGTTGATGATCAGGTTGCTGTTGAATGACGTGTTGGCGCGCGTGGAACTGATTTCCAGCGGATGGAAAGCTCCCAGTTGGGCGCTGTTCAGGGTCGTGGTGTTGGACGCCGTGCCGAAACTGGAAGGCAGGGTGAACACATTATTGCCCATCGCCCCCATGTAAGGGGTTTGATAGGTATCCGTGATGTAATGGCGCAGTTCGTCGTAACCCACGCCGACGCTCCAGCTGCCCTGGTTGCTGTAGGTGCCTTTCAGGGTGCGGGAAGTGAGGCCCAGATCGTCGCCGAAGATGGACCAGCGTTCCGTTCCGCCTCCCTCATTGTTGTTGTAGGCGTTGCCGCCCCGGATGCCCATGTTGCCGCCCAGGTACCATCCGGACCGGTCCAGCCCGGTATATTCGCCGTATTTGGCGGAATCGGCCGAGTTATAAATGGGCCCCAGTTCCAGGAAGTTGGAAGGCGTTTTGAGTGCGGCGGCTTCCTGATCGTCGGCTTGGGCAGGCAGTGCGGTGAGGGCGGCAGCCACGGCCAGGGCCAGCACGCTCAGCTTGAAGTGCGGGTTCATGTTTTTCATAGCAAACTCCGATCCCAGAAATTAGCGTTGGAAGTAGCCGCCGGCTGGGCTGTTCGAGCCGTGAATCTGGCTGTGGCAGTTCATGCAGGCGCGACCCACGAGATTCTTGTTGGGTGCCGAGGTCAACCCAGCCTGTTTTCCGGCTGCTGCGGGACCCGCAGGCGAACCGCTGGCATGGGTGCCGTCATGGCATTCCTGGCACATGAAGGGCGGGCGCGATTTGAGCAATGGCGTGATGTTGGAGCCATGCGGCGTATGGCAGTTGGTGCAGCTTTCCACCACCGGCTGATGCTCGAACAGGAACGGGCCGCGTTTTTCGGCATGGCACTGGAAACAGGTTTCCGTGACGGTGTTCTTCTTCAGCAGTTTCGGACCCGTGGAGCCATGCGGATTGTGACAATCCGAGCAAACCACCTTGCCCACGTCGATGGGGTGGGTGGACATCTTGTGGCTGTCGGCACGCTGCTCCTTGTGGCAGGTGAAGCACACGGCCGTCTGGGTTTTCTTGGCCAGCACGTTGTCCATGGGCTGGTGCACCTTGTGACAGTCGTTGCAGGCAAGGCCGTTGTTCTGGTGCGTGCCCCCATCCCAGTTGTTGCGGTTGGTCCCGTTGTGGCAGGTCAGGCACTGGCTGGCGCGCGCCTTGTCATCCGAGGCCGGATAGGTTTTCTTGTTGAACACGATGTCCGGCGCCGGGCGGCCCTTGACGTTGGGATCGCCCTTGAGGTGCTTTTCGCTTTCCCCGTGGCAGGACTGGCAGGTGGGCGTGCGGGGGTCCCCTTTCACGCCATGCTTGGTCTGGTAAATCGACAGCACCGGCACGGTTTCGCTTTCATCGTGGCAGCGCGTGCAGATCGCGTCTTTCCGGAGGGAAGTCTGGGCTTGTTCGGCTTTGGATTTGGCCACATCGCCGCCCAGTTCCGGCAATTTGCTTGCCGGTGCGGCAAAGGCCGGTACCGCGCCCAGGCTTCCCGCCAGCATGCAGGCAGCGAGCAGTTTTCGAATGACGTTCATGTGCTTATCCCCTGTCCCGTTTGTCAGATGGCTTCAGTTCGCCGTTATTGCGCCAGGATCCACTGCACGAGGTTGCGGATCTGGTCCATGTCCTTGGGAGGCGAGGTTTTGATGATCTTGTGTTCTTCTTCGTGTCCGTCCGGGAACTTGGCTTTTTCACCGGAGGTGATGTGTTCGATCAGGCGGGATTCGGCGTTGGCCTTGCCGCGGAATTTTTCGGCCACCTTCTTGTAGGAAGGACCATCCTTGTCCTTGTCGACGGCATGGCATTTGAAGCAGTTATTCTGGCGCGCCAGGCCTTTGGCCGCTTCGGCATCGACGGCGTGGGCTGCGGGGGCAAGCAGGAGCAGGGCGGCACAGGCCAGGGTTGCGGAGAGCGCAGAGCGTGCAGGTTTTTTCATTTTTTCACCTCGGTAATCAGGCCGGTTGGCTTGCGTGAGGTGTTTGGACCCGATGGGTCAAGACACTTCACGCCTGAGGTGAATTTTGATTTTTTGCGTTGCGAAAAAATATAGGACTACATTGAAAATCGCCATAGGAAAATTCCTATGGCGACTCGGAGTGTTCCTATTCGCGCTCCAGGTCAAGCAGGCGGTGTTCGATGGCGTAGCGCACCAGGTCCACCTGGCTTGCCATGCCCATTTTTTCCAGGATATGGGTTTTGTGGGTGCTGACGGTCTTGATGCTGAGGGAAAGGTCTTCGGCAATGTCGGTCAGGCTGACGCCGCGCACGATGCGGGTGAAAATTTCGTATTCGCGGTTGGACAGCGCCCGGTGCGGCTCGAGGTCCGATCCCGAGGACACGTCGGTGGCCAGCAGCTCGGCCACCTTGGGGCTGATGAACAGGCCGCCGGCCGCCACTTTGCGCAGGGCGGGTAGCAGCAGCTCGCTGTCCTCCTCCTTGGAAAGGTAGCCTGAGGCCCCCGCCCGGATGGCGCGCACGGCATATTGTTCGACCGGGTGCATGCTGAAAACCAGGATGGGCAGCTTCGGACGGGAAACCTTCAGCAGCTTGATGAGTTCCAGGCCGTTGCGCCCCGGCATGGACAGGTCGAGCACGACCAGGTCCCAGGAGCGGGCTTCAACCAGGTCCAGGACCGTGTTGCCATCGTTGGCCTCTCCGGCCACGATCAGGTCGTCCGTGTCGGCCAGGATCATTTTGAGGCCGTCTCGGATGATGG
>JAJZRV010000099.1 GCA_021850135.1 Pseudomonadota bacterium | reverse complement strand
CGATCTGCGCCCTTGACAGGCTCAGTCCAGGACGTGAGAATTCCGCGGTGGTTTCACGACCGCTGCGACGTCAAAATCTTTGTTTCACCGCGACAACCTCAACCCGGCTCAAATTCCATTCAGCAGATATGAACGATTCCCCGATTGGCGTGTTCGACTCCGGAGTCGGTGGACTGTCGGTGCTCAGGCATGTTCGGGATCAGTTGCCGCACGAAAACCTGCTCTACGTGGCCGATTCCGCCCATGCGCCCTATGGGCCCCGTTCTCCGGCTGAAATCCAGGCGCGCTCACTCGCCCTCGCCGAATTCCTGGTGGGTCAGGGCGTCAAGGCGCTCGTGGTGGCCTGCAATACGGCGACGGCATCGGCGGCGGCGCTGCTGCGCGAGCGTTTTGCCCTGCCCATCGTGGCCATGGAGCCTGCGGTCAAACCGGCGGTAGCGACCACCCAGAACGGCGTCATCGGCGTGCTGGCAACCAGCGGCATGCTCAAAAGCGCCCAGTTTGCGGCACTGCTGGAAAAGTATGGCGCAGGGGTGCGGATCATTGCCAGGGCCGGCGTGGGCCTGGTGGAATGCGTGGAGCGGGGGGATCTGGACAGTGGCGAGGTGAAGGCCCTGCTGCAGGAATATCTCACGCCCATGCTGGAACAGGGCGCCGACACGCTGGTGCTGGGCTGCACCCATTATCCTTTTCTGCGCCCGGTGATCGCGCAGGTGGTCGGCGGGCGGATGGCCCTCATTGATACGGGGGCAGCGGTGGCCAGCCGCCTGCGTCAGCGGATGGAGTCCGGCGGCATCGCAACGACCCGCCAGGGCCTTGGCGAAGCGTCCTTCTGGACCAGCGGCAATGCCGCGCAGGCCAGCGTCCTGATCAGCCGCCTGTGGGGCGGCGGCCCGCTCCAGGTGACGCCGCTGCCCGGGTCCTCCGTTTAGCGCGCCTCGGGCGCGAGCCCGTTCAGCGCAAAATCAAACACATCGTAGTTGCGAAGCCGGCGTGAAGCGGCGATGGCCGCATAGTCGTCGTTGAGCGGGCGGGAAAACATCAGAGAGGTGTTGCGGTCTTCCAGGCCGCCGTGGGAGCGCAGGCGATGTCCTGCCAGCTGGGTGAGGTCATGTTCCGACTTCCGGGTGCCGATCACGGTGTTTCTGTCGCCGGTCACGATCAGGTCCCCGATGCGGTCGGCAGGAAGGTCGTAGGCCCGGGCCGCCGCACTGCGTTCCATCACCAGCTGGATGCCGGGCTGCCTGTAGATGATCTTCATGACTTCGGCCGGTGTCAGCTTGTCCCTGAAATACACCGTGGCAAAGGAGCCCAGCGCGCCGTGGTGTTTGACGTAGGGGTCGGTGATGGGCAGGATGACCTTCGTCTTGCCCGGGCCCAGGGTTTCGTCAAGCAGGTCCTGCAGGAAGACCACGTTCGGCGAGCCATCGTCCCTGGCCTTGTCGTTCATGCCGTGGTCGGCGGTGACGGCCACGATGGCCCCCAGCGCCACCAGCCGGCCCAACGCGCTGTCAATGGCCGCATAGAACGCATTTGCCTCCTTCGAGCCCGGCGCATAGGTGTGCTGCATGTAATCGGACGTTGAGAGATACATCAGGTCGGGCCGCTCCCGCTCGAGCACCTTGATGCCGGCCTCCAGCATGAACAGCGACAGGTCGGCGGAGTATTCGTTGGGCAGCGGCCGGCCTACGTACTCCAGGCAATGCGCAATCCCGTTCTTTTCGGTCGTGCACTGGTCCGCCTTTTCGGCGGAAAAGACCATGCCGTTCCGGAGATTGATGCCGTGGCCGAGCAACCGGGTCAGCTTGTCCTTGGCCGTAATGGCCACCACCTTGGCGCCGGCCTGCGAAAACCGGGCCAGGATGCTTTCGGTGCGCAAGAATTCCGGCCGGTTCATCATGGCTTCCTCGCCGGTTTCGGGATTGAGGAAATAGTTGCCCGAGATGCCATGAACCGAAGGGGGCACGCCGGTGATCACCGACAGGTTGTTCGGGTTGGTGAAGCTGGGCATCGCGCCCAGGGCCTCGGCGCCAAAGCCCTCGGTGATGAACTTCTTCATGTTCGGCACCATGCCTTTTTCCATGGCGGCCTTGACGTAGGCCGGATCATTGCCATCCAGAAGCACCACCACCACCGGCCTTGTGGGCCAGAGGTAGGTTTTTCCGTTGACGGTGACCTGCTGCGGGTGCTGCGATGCTTCCGCAAGCGCACGGGTGGGGAGGATTCCGGAAAACGTGGCCACGACGGCAAGGACGTAAACAAGGCTTTTCAAGAAATGCTCCTGATGTTGGCTGGCGGATGGGACGGTGAAGTTTCGCCTAAAATGCAGGGGGGGACAACCATGGGTGGGGGAGAAAGATGAAAACGTCGTTTTTGATACAGGTCGCAATGCTGCTTTGCGTGCTGGGGCTGCCTGCGGCGGCGGGGGCTGCCAGCATCCAGGAACAGATGGCGCAATTCCCGGCCGTCAAAACGGCCATCGAGGAACTCGTCACGGCCAACCATATCCTGTACGACCAGGGGGCGGTGGATGGCTATGGGCACATCAGTGTGCGAAACCCCGCAAATCCGGACACCTTCTTTCTGGCGCGCAGCGTCGCGCCATCCTCGGTGCAGGTGGGGGACATCATCGAGTTTGACCTGGACGGCAAGGCCCTGAATGGCGATGCCCGCACCCCTTACGGAGAGCGCTTTATCCACAGCAGCATCTATCGCAATCGCCCCGATGTGAATTCGGTCGTGCATGGCCACGCACCGGCCGTGCTGCCTTTCGGGCTGACGGGCACGCCCCTGAAACCCGTGTATCACATGGGGGCCTTTCTGGGAGCGGGTGCGCCGGTTTTTGACATCAGCCGCTTTGCCAGGCCCGATCCGGACACTGACATGTTCGTGGGCAATCCCGTGCTGGGGGATGCGCTGACCCAGACCCTGGGACAGGGCCATTACGTGCTGATGCGCGGGCACGGTTATGTGGCGACAGCGGATTCCATTCGAAAGGCGGTCTTCAGGGCCGTCTATGCCATACAGAATGCCATCATCCAGACCGAAGCCATGAAAATGGGGCAGCCGCGTTACCTGACGGCGGGCGAAGCCGCCAAGTCGCAGCAGACCATCGAAAAAACCGTCAACCGCCCCTGGGAATTATGGCGCCAGCGGGTGGGGGGGCCGTGAGCCGCGCACATCGTGTGCGGCCTGGGCCAGGCGGGCGATGCGGTTGAGCGCGATGCGCAACCCGGGCGTCAGCCGTTCCCAGGGCAGCTGGTCCAGCACGTTGCGGGTTTCCAGTCCCAGTGCCGTATCCCCCGTCATGGTCAGGCGGCGTTGAAAGAACAGGGTGTCCGCATCCTCCAGTTGACTCGCCAGCAAGAGCAGATCGAGCGCGCGGCCTCGGATCGTGGCCTCGGCGCCTGCATCCGCCGCAAGCGCCTGCAGGTGCCCTCCAGTCCCCATGAAGACCCAGCGCAATCCCAGGTCTTCCACCTCGATGGCCAGCCGGCGCTGCTCCAGGAAAGCCAGTGTCGCCGCAGGCAGTGCGGCCACGACCATGCGGTTGAAAAACCGGGTCAGCGTGCGTCCCTGCCAGTCGGGCGGGACAAGGCGCAGGGCATGCGCCAGGGCACGGGGCGGGGGCAGCAGGCGCAGCAACTGCGGAGGAAGTTTTTCCGGGGTCAGCACATCGGCAAAGGTCATCGGGGTCACGCTCCAGGGGGCGGCATCAATGGGATAACGGGGGGGTGATCCGGGCCATCCCGGCGCCGCCATGCCAGAAGCCATTGCAGTCGCCGTGGCGCATCAGGGGGTGCTGCTGCCGGAGGGCATCGGCAAAGCGCTG
>JAJZRV010000098.1 GCA_021850135.1 Pseudomonadota bacterium | reverse complement strand
GTCGATTTCCTGCGCGAGGCTGGCCACCAGGGCGCGATGGCGGAGCGGCACCGCGGCGAAGGCGAGGGCGACGAGACGGCTCCAGTCCTTGAGCAGATAGAACAGCACCACGGGGACCAGGAGCAGGGTGGCCAGCACGCTCAATACCAGCGCACCGCCCTCGCCTGCCGAACGCAGCAGTTTTTGCAGCGCCGCTTCGGTGTTGCCGATGTTTTGCTGCAGCATGTCGCGCAACTGGTCGAGGTTGGTGTGCAGATCGATACCCAGCGTCTGCTGGAGGAGCGGCGTGGAGACGTCGCGCAGCCCGTTCAGGGCAGAGGGCAGCCTGGCCAGGACCTGGTTGAGTTCGTAGTAGAGCATGGGCAGGATCAGGACGCCGAAGGCGGCGCCGACGCCGGTCAGCAGGATCAGCACCAGCAGTGCGGCCATGGCCGGCGGAAACCAGGGGCGGGTGAGGCGGCTCGCCAGCGGGTGGCAGACGTAGGCCAGGAGGGTGGCCAATACGAAAGGCATCAGGATGGTCGAGAGCGCATAGACCAGCCACGCGGCAAGCGCAGCCAGGGCCATCATCCAGACGTTGATGCGGGAAGCAGGGCGAGTCGAAGTCATTTGCGATAGAATTTGGGGCCTGTAGGGCATCTTTCACCCGATTTCACATTTTAGCAGGTCGCACCCCGATTGCTGGGGCGATCGTTCTGGAGAGTTTTCGTGTCAAACCAATCCAAACCACAAGGCGGTCTGTCGTATCGGGATGCCGGCGTCGACATCGATGCCGGCGATGCCCTGGTGGAGCGCATCAAACCCTTTGCCAAACGCACGTTGCGCCCTGAAGTATTGAGCGGCATCGGCGGTTTTGCGGCCCTGGTGGAGATCGGCAAGCGCTTTAACGAACCGGTGCTGGTGTCCGGCACCGACGGGGTGGGCACCAAGCTGCGCCTCGCCTTCGACCTCGAGCGCCACGATACGGTGGGTATCGATCTGGTTGCCATGAGCGTCAACGACATCCTGGTGCAGGGGGCCGAGCCGCTGTTCTTCCTGGATTACTTTGCCTGCGGTCGCCTGGACGTGGCCACGGCGGCCACGGTCATCCAGGGCATCGCGCGCGGCTGCGAACTGGCAGGATGCGCCCTGATCGGCGGCGAGACGGCAGAAATGCCGGACATGTACCCGGAAGGGGAATACGACCTCGCGGGCTTTGCCGTGGGCGTGGCCGAGAAATCCCGCCTCATCAACGGGCGCACCATTGCGGCGGGCGATGCGGTCATCGGAATCGCCTCCAGCGGCCCGCATTCCAACGGCTTCTCGCTCATCCGCAAAATCCTGGAGCGCTCCGGCGCCGACCTCGATGCGGCGCTTCCTGGCGGGCAGGTGCCCGGCAAGACGCTGGCCGACCTGCTGATGGAACCCACCCGCATTTACGTCAAGCCCATCCTGGCCCTGATGCAGCAGGTCACGATCAAGGGCATGGCCCACATCACCGGCGGCGGCCTGGTGGACAACCTGCCGCGCGTCCTGCCCGATGATCTGGCCGCAGTACTGAAACGCGAAGCCTGGCCCATGCCCCCCGTCTTTGCCTGGCTGCAGCAAGCCGGCGGCGTGGCGGACGAGGAGATGCACCGGGTCTTCAACTGCGGCATCGGGCTCACCCTCGTGGTGGATGCCCGCGAAGCGGCGGCGACCCTCGACTTCCTCGGGAAGGCGGGCCTCGAAGCCTGGACCATCGGCAGCATCGTGCCGCGTGCAGACAACGACGCGCCGACGCGGGTGGTCTGAGGGATCATGAAGCCGCGCATCGTCATCCTGATTTCAGGCCGGGGCTCCAACATGGCTGCCATCCTGGCCGCAGGGCTGCCGCTGGAAGTGGCCGCCGTCATCAGCAATCTGCCTGAAGCCGGCGGACTGGAACTGGCCGATGCGCAGGGCATTCCCACCGCCGTGGTGGATCACCGCGCGTATGCCACGCGCGCCGCGTTTGATGCCGCGCTGATGGCCGCCATTGACCGGCATGACCCCCAGCTCGTGGTGCTGGCGGGATTCATGCGTATCTTCACGCCGGAATTCGTGGCCCATTATCGTGCGCGCCTCATCAATATCCATCCTTCGCTGCTGCCCGCTTTCCCGGGGCTGCACACGCATCGCCAGGCCCTGGCCGCGGGCGTGCGCATCCACGGCTGTACGGTGCATTTCGTCACGGACGAACTCGACCATGGCCCGATCGTGGCCCAGGCGGCAGTGCCCGTGCTGTCCGGGGACACCGAAGACCTGCTCGCGGCGCGGGTGTTGCGCTGCGAACACGTGCTCTACCCGCGCGCGCTGCGCTGGTGGGCCGAGGGCCGCCTGCACCAGGATGACGGCCGAATCGCGGTTGAGGGAAAATTTCCGAGCAGCGGCACCCTGATGGCGCCCGAGGAAGCATGAAGGCATTGCGGCGTTCCGGCGCATGGCTCGGGGCGCTCCTGATGGCAGCGGCGTGGGGTGGGGCGGTGGCGGAAGAAACGGCCGGTCCTTCCCACGACACCGTGCGTGCCGTCTATCGCCTGTACTACAGCGGTGTCCCCGTGGGAGAGGTCACCGAGGTCTGGGCCCGCACGGGCGAGGCCTACCACATCGTCAGCACGGCCACGCCCTATCCGGTCTTGCGCTGGCTCGCCCCCTCCTTCGTGGAAAGCAGCAGCGGCACGATCGCGGATCAGACCCTGCGGCCCGCGCATTTCGAGCACCAGCGCAGCGACGAGGCCGGGGCGCTCGCCGCCGATTTCCACTGGGACACCGGGGTGCTGGAGCAGCACTTCGATGGCAAGACCGAACCGGTGCCGCTTGCACCGGACACCCAGGACATGCTGTCCATCAAGTACCTGTACCGTGTGGCAGGAACAGCCATGCTGAACCGGGATATTCCGATGAGCACCGGCAAAAAGCTGGAGATCCACCACCTGGTGCTGCAGGATACGGGCGAGACCGCCACCGAGGCGGGCCGTTTCAAGACGCTTCACGTGGCGGATGAAGGACAGCGGGCGCCGTCCCGGTTCGAGTTGTGGCTGCCGGAAGACCGGCGATATCCGCCCGTTCGCATGCAAGTGACCGAACGGGGTCATCAATGGGAGCAGCGCATGCTGCGAGTAGAGATCGAATGAGTCGTCCCCCCAACAAAACCGCCAGCAAATCCATCGCTGCAAGCCAGTTCGAGGCGCTCGTCGCCGCGCTGGAAATGGTCCTGCCCGCGGCGATGCCGGCAGACGTGGCACTGCACCAGTTTTTTCGCGGGCACCCCGAGATGGGGATGCAGGACCGGGCCTTCGTGGCGGAAGGCGTATATGCGCTGCTGCGGCGGGTGGAGCTGATCAAAGTGCTGGCACCCCAGACCGCGCCGCGCCGCATGGCGCTGGCCACCCTGTACCGGGTGCTGGGGCGCAGCGCGCGCGAGCTGCAGGCCTTGTGCCAGGGAGAGGAAGGGGCCTGGCTCGAATCGCTCAAAACCCAACCGGTGCCCGACACGCTTGCCATCCAGGCAGATTTGCCGGACTGGGTGGTGACGCGCCTTTTGACGCATGCGCCGGCCGAAGAGATCCTGGCGCTGGGGCGAGCACTGCAATTGCCCGCGCCGCTCGACTTGCGGGTCAATACCCTGCTCACCACCCGCGACGCCGTGCTGCAGGCCCTCGAGGCCGAAGGCCTGAAGGCGGCGCCCACGCCGTGGTCGCCCATCGGCATCCGCCTGGAGGGCCGGCCTTCCATCAATCGCCTGGCCCTCTTTGCAGCGGGCCACGTGGAAGTGCAGGACGAAGGCAGCCAGCTGCTGGGTTTTCTGGTAGCTCCGCGGCGGCGCGACATGGTGGTGGACTTCTGCGCCGGTGCGGGCGGCAAGACCCTGATGCTGGGCGCGCTGATGCATAACCAGGGCCGCGTCTACGCTTTCGACGTATCGGAACGCCGCCTCAACAACCTCAAGCCGCGCCTCAAGCGTTCGGGCCTGTCCAACCTCAACCCGGTGCTGATTGCAAGCGAGACGGAGCCGCGCGTGCGTCGCCTTGCCGGCAAGATCGACCGGGTCCTGGTGGATGCGCCGTGCAGCGGCCTGGGCACACTGCGCCGCAACCCCGACCTCAAGCTGCGTCAGAACGAAGCCTCGGTGGCCGAACTGGTGGTCAAGCAGGCGGCCATCCTGGATGCGGCAGCCACGCTCGTCAAACCGGGCGGTCGCCTGGTGTAT
>JAJZRV010000097.1 GCA_021850135.1 Pseudomonadota bacterium | reverse complement strand
GGCGCGCGATCAGTTCGTCCAGGTCGAAAGGCTTGATGAGGTAATCGTCGGCACCGGCATCCAGGCCGGCCACCCGGTCGGCCACTGTGTCGCGCGCGGTCAGCACCAGGACCGGAATGCGGTTGCCCTTGGTGCGCAGCCACTTCAGAAGGTCCATGCCGGACACCTTGGGCAGGCCGAGATCCAGCACCAGCAGCGCATAGTCTCCTGTTTCCAGGGAGGCTTTGGCAGTTTGGCCATCGCGTGCCCAGTCCACGGCGTAACCGGCCTGTTTCAGTCCTGCCCGGATGCCGTCCCCCAGCAGGGGGTCATCTTCAACCAGTAAGGTGCGCATGAAAATATATTATCGCGGAATCCTGACCGTGGATTCGGAAAATTCACCCTGTTCGGCCCCGCGATGGCAGGCCGAGCAATGGGATGCGCTGCCGATGCTTTTGCGCTGGTAGAGGGTGTTGGGGATTTCATCGTGGTGCGCAATGAAGTAGAGCGTGCTTGAAAACCGGAGCGGTGTGTCGTCAGGCGGGATGGACTGCACGATGCGCCGCGAACGGGCGTTGGACTGGCGGTCGGCTGCATGGCTGGTCAGAAAGCGGGTGATCTCCTCGCGCTGGGCAGCGTCAAGGCTCGCGTTTTCCCCGAAATGCCGGTCGAGGCCGTCCATGATTTTTTTCCAGGAGCGGGCCGGCAACAATGCCGGGTGATAAAGCATGTGGCAGCCGGAACATTCGCTGTGCCAGGCCGGGTTTTCAACCTTGGGGAAAGGTTCCTGGCCTTCATGTTCCTGGCCGTTTGCGGAGGTGGCGAGCAGGGTGGTGACCGAGAGCACCGTGGAGGCAAACAGGATATAGGGCAGCCATTTCTTCATGGGAGTCTCCAGGATTATTTGTAATGGGCGAGGAATTCGATGAAATCGCCTTTTTCCTGGGCTGTGCAGGCACGGCCGATCAGGTCAGCGCAATTGCGTCGGAACCACTTTTCGGTTTTTTGCAGGTCGGTGAAACGTTTGGGGTTGGCGCTGACGGCCATGGGGTCGATGATTTTGTTGGCGTGGGTTTTCCCGGACTGTGCAGGGTCGGGCGAATGGCAATCGAAACAGCCGCTCTGCCTTCCCGAACTGGCGACCCGTTTTTCTTCATAGAAGCGTTTTCCCCGCTCTGGGGAAAACCCGCTGAATGCCGGATTTTCCTGGCGGGCCTGGGTTTCGTATTGCCTCAGGAGGTCCTGAAAGGGGGCTGCCGGTGCATTCAAGGCCACAAGGCACAGGCACGATGCAAACAGGTTACGCATGCAGTTCATCCTCTTTTTCTTCCGTGACCCGGTACTGGAAGCCACTCACCATGGACTGGGCGAGCGGGGTCTGGTGCCGGGATTCATGCCAGACCAGGGCGCCCACATGCACCACGGCAAATGCCATGAGCGCGTCGTAGGCAAGTTCGTGCGGCGGTTTCAGCGTGCTTTTGAGCCAGCTCATGTCGGTCAGCCAGGGAGCGAAAGGGCCCATGCCCTGTTCCACGGCGGCCAGGGAAAGCCCGGTTCCCGCCATCAGGAGCAGCAATCCGTAGACCGCCAGGTAAGCGGCGCTGGCGAGGGCGTCGTGCCCCAGGCGAGGCGGAGGGAATCCCCGGCGCAAGACGGCGTCGCGCCAGGCGGCGGGATGCCACAAATCGGAAAAGCGCGCATGGGTGGGTCCTGCCAGGCCCCACGCCAGGCGTGCCGCCAGTCCCACTACCAGGGCATATCCCAGATAGACGTGGAACTGCCACAGCGTTTTCCGGGCCGGGCCAAACTCAAAAAGCCCGGACAGCCACACGGTGACGCCCAGCATCAGGATGGCGCAGGCATTCCAGGCGTGCACCAGGCGCAACAGCGGGTCGTAGGTTTTATGCCGGAGGTAGGATACGGCGGACATGGTTCCCCCTGGGTATTGTTTTCTCCGGAATGTAGTGGGGAATCCTTAACGGTTTCTTAATGGATTTCGTCCGGACAGGGGGCAAAAAAAAGGTGGCCGGGGGCGGCCACCAATAAGGGGGGAGATCACTGCCATCAGGGGGTGATGACAGCATCTGGGTGACATTTAACCCGTCGAACCTTAAGGGAGTCTTAAAGTGAAAAAATCCGGGTCAGGGCCTGCCGGGCCCTGGGCCGCCCGGGCGCCGTGGAGTGCGCTAAAATTGGGGTTTTCCTGCCGGAACTTCTCCGTGAAACGGGGCCGAACATGAGCCAGCAACTGATTATTTTTGACACCACCATGCGCGATGGCGAGCAAAGCCCTGGCGCTTCCATGACGCGCGAAGAGAAAGTGCGCATTGGCCGCCAGCTGGAACGGCTGCGCGTGGACGTGATGGAAGCCGGGTTTCCGGCAGCAAGCCCGGGTGACTTCGAGGCAGTCAAGGCGGTGGCGTCGGTCATCAAGGACAGCACCGTGTGCGCGTTGGCGCGGGCCCAGGAAAACGACATCCGGCGGGCAGGGGAAGCCATCGCCCCGGCGGCTTCCGGCCGGATCCACACCTTCATCGCCACTTCGCCGATCCACATGGAAAAGAAGTTGCGCATGACGCCAGAACAGGTGATGGACGCCGCCATCCGGGCCGTGACCCTGGCCCGCACGTACACCGACGACGTTGAGTTTTCCTGCGAAGATGCCGTGCGTTCCGACCCCGACTTCATGTGCCGCATCATCGAGGCCGTCATCGATGCCGGTGCCCGCACCATCAATATCCCGGACACGGTGGGCTATGCCATACCGTTTCAGTACGGCGCCCTCATAGAAAGCCTGATCAAGCGGGTTCCCAATGCGCACCGGGCGATTTTTTCAGTCCATTGCCACAATGACCTGGGACTGGCCGTTTCCAACTCCCTGGCGGCGGTCTTGTCCGGAGCGCGTCAGGTGGAGTGCACGGTCAACGGTCTGGGAGAGCGCGCAGGCAATGCCGCCCTCGAGGAAATCGTGATGGCCATCCGGACGCGGCATGACGTGTTCAAGGTGGACACGCGCATCGACACCACGCAGATTGTGCCGGCCAGCCGGCTGGTTTCCACCATCACCGGTTTTCCGGTGCAGCCCAACAAGGCGGTGGTGGGGGCCAATGCCTTCGCCCACGAATCGGGCATTCACCAGGACGGTGTGCTCAAGCACCGCGAAACCTACGAAATCATGCGCGCTGAAGACGTGGGCTGGAACGCCAACAAGCTGGTGCTGGGCAAGCATTCCGGGCGTTCCGCCTTCAAGGCCCGCCTCAAGGAACTGGGCATCGAACTGGATTCGGAAGTGGCCGTGAACACCGCATTCCAGCGTTTCAAGGAGCTGGCGGACAAAAAGCACGAGATTTTCGATGAAGATCTTCACGCCATCGTGAGCGAGGAACTGACCGAGCCGCAAAACGAACATTACGGGCTGATTTCCCTCATGGCCCACAGCGAAACCGGCGAGCTGCCGCAGGCGCGGCTCGTGGTCTCGGTGGGCGGGGAAGAGCGCACCACCCAGTCGCATGGCAGCGGGCCGGTGGATGCCACCTTCAAGGCCATCGAGAAGGTGGCCAACAGCGGTGCTTCGCTCCAGCTTTATTCCGTCAACAACATCACGAGCGGCACCGAGTCGCAAGGGGAAGTCACGGTCCGGCTGGCGCGGGGCGGACGCATTGTGAACGGCCTGGGCGCCGACACCGACATCGTGGTGGCTTCCGCCAAGGCCTACCTGAGCGCGCTCAACAAACTGGATGTGCGTGTCGAGCGCATGAGCCCCCAGCTGTAAGGGTGCCGGTGAACCTGACTGTGCGCAATGAAGGGTGGGTGGCCTGTGCCCGGGATGTGGCAGGCTTCCTGTGGTATGTGGGTCGCAAGTTCAGGCACGGGCGCTGTCTGCAATCCGCCTCCAGCCTGACCACCACCACGCTCTTTGCCCTGGTGCCCCTGGTTACTCTGAGCATCACCCTGTTTTCCTTCTTTCCGGCATTCATCAAGGTCAAGCAGTCGGTGCAGCATTTTCTGGTGGCCAACATGCTGCCCGATTCCGCAGGGCGCATCATCAGCATCTACATGACCCAGTTTTCGGGCCATGCCTCCCAGCTCACCTATGCCGGACTGGCGTTGCTCATGGGGACGGTCTTTTCCCTGGTCATCACGGTGGACCACACGTTCAATGCCATCTGGGGAACGGCGCCCCAGCGCCCCTGGTTTTCCCGGCTGCTGATCTATGCGGCGCTGATCCTGCTGGGGCCGGCCTTTCTCGGTCTGGGCGTGTGGGCCA
>JAJZRV010000096.1 GCA_021850135.1 Pseudomonadota bacterium | reverse complement strand
GTGAAGCTGCCCCGACGGGGCAGCTTCGGCAAAGGCGCGCAAATGCTGGAAGTTGATATTCATAACCAATTGTAATCAATCCATGAAAATAATCAATTGGAGTTATGGCGCCATTTGTTGCACATTCTGTCTGAACAACCTATGAATAGACCGGAAAGGAATATCGTGCACGCCATCACACAGCCCTCCTTGTTCATGACGCGCCTGCCGGGTCTGCTCCTGGCGGGCATGGCAAGCCTCGCCATCATGTGGCTGGCCAACGTGCCTGCGGTCCAGCACACGGGGCTGAGCGCACTCACCCTGGCCATCGTGCTGGGCATGCTCCTGGGCAACACGGTGTTCGCCAGGGTGGCGCCCATATGCGGCAGCGGCGTGGATTTTTCAAAAAGCACGCTGTTGCGACTGGGGGTCATCCTCTACGGTTTTCGCATCACGTTCCTGCAGATTGCAAGCGTTGGCTGGACGGGCGCGCTCATGGACGTGCTGGTGATTGCCCTGACCTTTGGCCTCACCCTGCTGATTGGCATCTATTGGCTCAAGATGGATCGCGATACCGTCATCCTGATCGGGGCGGGCAGTTCCATTTGCGGTGCTGCCGCCGTACTGGCGGCCGAACCCGTGGTGCGCAGCCACGCGCATAAGGTCTCGGTGGCCATCGCCACGGTGGTGGTGTTCGGCACGCTGTCCATGTTCATCTACCCGCTGCTCTACCCGTACCTGGGGTTCAGCGAGGGGGCCTACGGCCTGTACGTGGGGTCCACGGTGCACGAAGTGGCACAGGTGGTGGCAGCCGCCAAGGCGGTGGGCGACCTTGCGGCCAGCAATGCGGTGATCGAGAAGATGCTGCGGGTCATGATGCTCTCGCCCTTCCTGATCCTGCTCTCGCTGTCGCTCAGCCGCATTTCCGGGGGGCATGGGCACCACCGCCAGGCCCCCGCGATTCCCTGGTTTGCCGTCTGGTTTGTGGTGGTGAGCGGCTTCAATACGTTGGACTGGCTGCCGCGCCCGGTGGTGGACGCCATCGTGCAGTTCGACCTGTTCCTGCTGACCATGGCGATGTTTGCCCTGGGGCTGCGGACCTCCGCGGGCGCCCTCAAACAGGCCGGGTTGAAACCCTTGTTGCTGGCGGGAATGCTGTTCCTGTTCCTGAGCGTGGGCGGTTACTGGATCAACCGGCTGGTCGGCGGCGCCTGAGACCGCCTCAGGAAGTGTTTTTGGCCATGGACTTCTGCTCGACGGCGTAGAGCACGGCGGCTTCGACGCGCGAACTCAGGTTGAGCTTGTTGAGGATGTGGCGCACGTGCTGCTTCACCGTGTCGTTGCTGATGCCCAGCGTGCGTGCAATCGCCTTGTTGGTGCTGCCGTCGGCCAGCAGCTCGAGGATTTCCTGTTCGCGGTCCGTCAGCTGTTTCAGCGAGTTCTGGTAGTCCTCCTTGGTACCGCCTTTCTGCAGGATACCAATCATTTTCGCCGTCATGGACGGAGCCACCACCATCTCTCCCGCCGCCACGCGGCGAATGCCATCCACCACGTCGTCCGGGGTCATGTCCTTCAACAGGTAGCCGCGCACGCCCGCGCGCAACGCGGAGGCGAGATCGGATTCGGTGTCGCTCATGGTGAGGATGATCACCGGGGTCTGGTGGCCGTCCTTGCGGATTTTTTCCAGCAGCTGCAGCCCGTTGATGGGGTCCATGCGCAGGTCCATCACCAGGAGATCGGGTTTCTGTTCCACCAGCAGGGTGTCCAGCTCCACCGGACTGTCGGTGGCGCCCACCACCTGGATGCCGTAACGGTTGGTCAGCAGCTCGGTCAGTCCGCGCCGGCACAGGCCGTGGTCATCCACCAGGGCAACGCGAATGGGTGCGGGTTCTTGGGTCATGGAGGTTCCGTCAGGAGGCGGGAGGGAGGGACAGCGTGATCTGCGTGCCCACCCCCTCGGCGCTATGGATGTCCAGAGTGGCGCCGATGCGCTTGGCGCGTTCATGCATGATGGTCAGGCCGTAATGTCCCGCAGGCGAAGCGATGCTGGACATGCCCATGCCGTTGTCCGTGATCTGGAATTTCAGGACGCCGCCGTCATGGGTGGCCACCAGGCGTGCCTGGGTGGCCTTGGAATGCAGCACGATGTTGTTGAGGGCCTCGCGGATCACGTGAAACACCTGCAGCTCCTGTTCCAGGGTGAGCTCGGGGTGCGCGATCGGATGGCTGTACTCGAAAGTGATGGAAGAGCGCACCTTCAGGCCGTCGATCAGCATCTTCAGGGCATGGTGCAGGCCCAACGGATCCATCTGGCTGCGAAAATGCGTGATGAGTTCGCGCACCGACTTCTGTCCGGAGTCGAGGGCATCGCTGATATCCCCCAGGCATTTCTGCACCAGTTCCCCGTTGCCGGCGCGCACCGCCTCGGACAGCACGCTCATGCGCAGGCGGCCGTAGAACAGGTTTTGCGAGAGGGTGTCGTGAATTTCGTTGGCGATGGCCTGGCGTTCCGCAATCAGGTTCATGCGCTGGTTTTCGCGGCTCAGGCGGGCGTTTTCCAGGGACAGGCCGATCAGCTCGGCGTAGGAGCGCAGCATCTGTTCTGCATCCTCCCCCATCACCCGGTTCTGTTCAAAAAACAGGTTGAGCACGCCGATGCATTTGCCCCGGAAGTCCAGCGGGACCGCCACGAGGCCCTGGCAGGAAGGGCCGAAAAAGGCGCTGTCGGTGCGTTGCGCGCAATACGCCGTGTCGGTGCTGTGGATCAGGCCGTCCTGCACGGCGGTGCCGCAGATACCGCAATGCAGCGAAACCTGCGATTCGCAGTGAACGATTTCAGAAGGCAGCCCGATGCTGGCGCCAAGGTATAATTCCATGTCGTCCCGTGAGAGCAGACGGATGGCGCCGGCGCGCGCGCCGGTCATGCGCAGGATGGTCTTGAGAAAGCCGTTGAGCAGCGTCTCGAGCGGTTTGTCCGGTTCGACCGGAAACAGGTCCACCTCCAGTCCGCGCTGGGCTGGGGGGGGTGGGGTCGTACCGACGTTGAAACGGGGGTTATTCAAGTCTCTCTCCCGGACTCATAACCTTTATCTGTGGGGTGAGGCGGCGCATTGCAAGGGGTGCCGTCAACCCTGCTGGATTTGAGAATAACATACCTGTTCGAAATGGTTACAATGGTTAGTACTGTTGCAATGCACAATGCAATTTCTGTAAGGAGAGTCACCCATGCGGCATTTGTTGCCCAAGGCAGCCTACGAGTTGCTTGAGTCCCAGCCCGAGGCCGTTTTCATTGATGTTCGAAGCGAAATGGAGCACATGTTCGTGGGGCATCCCCAGGGGTCGGTGCTGATTCCATGGATTGACGGGCCCGACTGGGAGATCAATCCCAATTTCGTGGCGCAGGTCAAAAAAATGGCCAGCACCGACCGGCCCGTCATCCTCATCTGCCGCTCGGGCAAGCGTTCGGTGGATGCGGGGCTGGCCCTGGAAAACGCCGGACTCAAGAACGTTTACAACGTGCTGCACGGTTTTGAGGGGGATCTCGACGACAGGCATCATCGCAATGCCCAGAACGGCTGGCGCTACGACGGGCTGCCCTGGGCACAGACCTGAAAAGCCGCGGTGTAGCTCCAATGGGTTATACCCCATAGCCCTTGGGAGCTATAGACGCCCCGGCCGTAATTCAACCTAATGACAACCTTGGATCGCGCAACGGCACGAACCGGGTGGCATAAAAAAATTGATCTAAAACACAAGGAGATATCACGACATGCAAGTAGACAAGGAACTGGACGCCCGGGGAATGAACTGCCCGCTCCCCATCCTCAAGACAAAAAAATCGCTGGCGGACATGACCCCGGGCCAGGTGCTCAAGGTGGTTTCCACCGACTGCGGTTCAGTGAAGGACATGCAGGCTTTTTCCAACCAGACCGGAAATGAATTGCTCTCCACCACCGAAGCCAGTGGCGAGTACACCTTTCTGCTCAAGAAAAAATAAACCGGTCCGAAGGAGGGCGTCGCATGAAAAAAATGGCCATCATCGCCACCAAGGGCACGCTGGATATGGCGTATCCGCCTTTCATCCTGGGTTCGACAGCCGCGGCCCTGGGCTACGAAGTCCAGATCTTTTTTACGTTCTACGGACTGCAGCTGCTGCGCAAGGACCTCTCCGACGTCAAGATCAGCCCCTTGGGCAATCCCGCCATGCCGATGCCGGTGCCCATGCCGGTCATGGTGCAGATGCTGCCCGGCATGGAAACCATGGCCACCATGATGATGAAGGACAAGCTCAAGAAAAAGGGCGTGGCCTCCCTCGAAGAGTTGCGCAGCCTCTGCCAGGAGGCGGACGTGAAGTTCATCGCCTGCCAGATGACCGTGGACCTGTTTGACTTCGAGAAAAGCGATTTCATCGAGAACATCGAATTCGGCGGCGCGGCGACGTTCATGGAGTTTGCCGGCGATACGGACATTTGCCTGTTTGTCTGAC
>JAJZRV010000095.1 GCA_021850135.1 Pseudomonadota bacterium | reverse complement strand
GTCCGGATCGAGGTGCGCCTTGACGGCATCGAGGTTGGTCCAGAGCAGGGCGCCGCTTTCGGGGCCGATCAGTTTTTCGGCGGCCATGTACAGCAGCACGGTGCCGAACAGCGCCTGGGCGATGCCGACCCCGCACAGGATGAAATACTTCCAGGCGGCTTCCAGGCTCGCCGCGGTGCGATACACGCTGACCAGCAGCACGGTGGTCAGCGTGGCGGCTTCCATGGCCACCCACAGGATGCCCATGTTGTTGGTGGTGAGCGCCACCAGCATGGTGAAGCTGAACAGCTGGTACATGCTGTGGTACAGGCGCAGCCGGTTGGGTGTCATCTTTCCGTGGGCCTGTTCCACGCGCATGTAGGGACGGGAGAAGAGGGCGGTGGTGAGGCCCACGAACGCCGTCAGGCTGACCATGAACACGTTGAGCGAATCAATGAAGAATTCCTGGTTCCAGGCAAACAGCGGGCCTGACGCAATGACCTCCACCGTCAGGGCGCACGCGGCCACGAAGGTGCCCAGGCTGAATGCCACGTTGACGTCGCGGGCCTGCGCGCGGTGGCCGATGAAAGCCAGCACGATGCTGCCCAGTAGCGGAAAGCCCAGTACCAGAAGGAGCAGGTCCAAGTCAGTCTTCCTTCAGTTTTTCAAGGTGGCGGATGTCGAGGCTGTCGAACTGTTCGCGAATGTGGAACATGAACACGCCCAGGATCAGGATGCCCACCAGCACGTCCAGCGCGATCCCCAGTTCCACCACCATGGGCATGCCGTAGGTGGCGGCTGTGGCGGCAAAGAACAGGCCGTTTTCCATGGAGAGGAAACCGATCACCTGGGGCACGGCCTTGGAGCGTGTGATCATCATCATGAAGGACAGCAGCACGCACGCGAGCGCGATGCCCAGGGTGCCGCGCGCGATGGTGGAAGACATCTGGGAGATGGGCTCGGCAAGGTAAAAGGAGAACATCACGAGGACGATGCCGATCAGCATGGTGGTGGGAATGTTGATGAGCGTTTCCACGTCCCAGCGCACATTGAGGCGGTCAATGACCCGGTGCAGCAGCATCGGGATGAGCAGGACTTTCAACACCAGGGTGATGGCAGCGGAAAAATACAGGTGCGGTTGCCCGGTGACGAACCCGACGATGGCCGTGGCAGCCACCAGGGTGGCGCCTTGCAGGGTGTAGAGGTAGATCAGGGAGAGGATGCGCCGCTGCGAGAGCATGGCAAAGGCCAGCATCAGCAGGATCGCGGCCAGGAGGTTGATGAACTGCGTGATGAAGGCGCTCATCTCAGACCCCCAGCAGGATGTTGACCAGCATGCCGATCACCGCCAGCAGGAATGCCGTGGCGAGGAACTCCGGCACGCGGAAGATGCGCATCTTGGCGCTGACGCCCTCCAGGAGGGCGAGCAGGGCGCCGCCCAGGGCAAGCTTCAGGATCAGCATGGGCAGGGCCAGCAGCAGGGCGAGCGGCGAGAGGGCGTCGGCGATGCCCCAGGGAAAGAACAGGGCAAGCCCCGCGCAGGAATAGGCAAAGAGCTTGAGGCTCGCCGCCCACTCGAGCAGCGCCAGATGGCGCCCGGAATATTCCAGGATGAGCGCCTCATGAATCATGGTGAGCTCGAGGTGCGTGGCCGGGTTGTCCACGGGGATGCGCGCGTTTTCTGCAAGCGACACCATGGTGAAGGCCACGCCCGCAAAGGCGAGGCTGGGGTAGATGGCCAGGTCGCGGTGGGCCAGCGTGTCCACGATGGTGGTGAGCGAGGTGGATCTGGACAGCAGGGAGGCCGAGAACAGCACCATCAGCAGCGCGGGCTCGGCAAGAAAGCCGATCAGCATTTCGCGGCGCGCGCCGAGGGTGCCAAAGGCCGTGCCCACGTCCATGGCGGCCAGCGAAATGAACACGCGCGCGAGGGCAAACAGACCCACCAGGGCGATGGCGTCCGCGGCCGGGGAGAGCGGCAGGTCGGTGGAGAGCGAGGGGATGATGGCGCAGGCCAGTGCCATGCAGCCAAAGACCACATAGGGGGTGGCGCGGTAGAGGGACGAGGCGTGCCCGGCCAGCACCAGTTCCTTGTGGAACAGCTTGTGCAGTTTGCGATACGGCTGGAGGAGGCTGGGGGCCGACCTGTTCTGCAGCCAGGCGCGCCACTGGTTGATCCAGCCGGTCAAAAGCGGGGCCAGCAGGAGGGCGAGAAGAATCTCCAGGATCTGCGAGAGGTAGCCCAGGACGTTCATCGTTTCACCACCATCAGCACGGCAATCAGCGTGACGAAGCTGTACAGCAGGTAGATGGCGATCCGCCCGCGCTGCAGCAGGCCAATCAGCCGGGCCAGGCGCTCCACGAGGCGCGCCACGGGCAGATATAGCCCGTGCCACAGATGATCGCCCACGCGCACGTGGTAATGTGGCGCCCGGTCAAAGGGAGTCGGCAGCGTCCGTTCGATGCGGAAGAAGGGCGCAAAAATTTCGCGAATGGGCTGACCAAAGCCTTCCGCCGTGTCCTGCATGCGCGCGTTTTGCCACGGGTAGCCGCAGTCCCAGGGCGGGGCACGGCGCAGGCGCCCGTGATAGAAGACGCGCACCAGCAGGAAGGCCAGGGCAAAGCTGGCGGCCACGCCCAGCAGGAAGAGGGCGGGGCCGTAGCTTGCGCGTTCGATGGAGACGGGAATCAGCAGCCACTGGCTGCCGGACACGACGGCCCCCAGGCCTGCGCCCACCAGCGGGCGGGTGACGGCATCGAGCAGGGTGATGACCGGCACGGGAAACAGGCCCAGCGCCACGCAACCCGCCACCAGCCACAGCATGCCCAGGCGTTCCCAGTATCCGGCGTCATGGGCCTGGGTCAGTTTTTCCTCGCGGGGTTGCCCCAGAAAAATCACGCCAAAAAACTTGACCATGGTGTAGCCCGCCAACGCTGCCACCAGGGCAATCAGGGCAGCGACCACGGGAACGAGCATGTTGAGGAAGGCGTTGGGCAACCCCGGCGTAAAGAGAAAGCTTTGCAGCAGCAGCCACTCCGAGACGAAGCCGCCCAGGGGCGGCAGACCGGCACTGGTCAACGCGCCGATGAGCGTCATCCAGGCCACCCACGGCATGAAGCGGATCAGGCCGCCCAGCTTGCCCAGGCTGCGTTCGCGGGTGGCGTGCAGGACAGAGCCAGTGGCCACGAACAGCAGGCTTTTGAAAAACGCATGGCTCACCACGTGGTAGAGCACCGCCGTGAGGGCAAGGGCGGCCATGGGGCGCATGCCGTAGGCCGAGAACAGGGCAGTCAGGCCGATGCCGGCCACCATCAGGCCGATGTTCTCGATGGAGGAGTAGGCCAGGAGGCGCTTCATGTCCACCTGTACGGCAGCGAACACCACACCGTAGAGGGCGCTCAGGAGGCCCAGCCCCAGGAGCAGCACCCCCCACCACCACAGCGGCGTGTGCAGCAGGTCAAAGGTCACGCGCAGCAATCCGTAGATGGCGGTTTTCAGCATGATGCCGCTCATCAGGGCGGATACCGGCGAGGGCGCGGCCGGATGCGCTTCGGGCAGCCAGACATGAAGCGGCACGAGGCCCGCCTTGGCGCCAAACCCGAAAAGCGCCAGCAGGAAGGCGAGCGACGCCCAGAAAGGCGAGAGGTGCTGGGCGCGCATGTTGGCAAACGTGTAGTCGCCGGTGTTGGCCTGCAGTACGCCAAAGCAAAGCAGGATGCCGATGGCGCCGATGTGGGCCAGCAGGAGGTACAGGTAGCCGGCACGCCGGATTTCAGGGATGCGGTGATTGGCGATGACGAGAAAGAAGGAGGCGAGCGCCATGGTTTCCCACATCACCATGAAGGCGTAGGCGTCGTCAGCCAGCACCACCAGCACCATGCTGCCCAGGAACACGTGGTACTCGAGGCAGAGCAGGCCGGGCGGGGTGCCCTCGCCCCTGCGAAAATAGCCGGCCGCAAAGGCGGACACGCCCGCGGCAGCCGCACCGATGACCATGAGAAAGAAGGCGGCCAGGCTGTCGAGGCGGAAGTGGAAGGGGAGCGAGGGCAGACCGATGGGCAGGATCCGCGTCTGCGGCGCCTCCGGAAGGGCCACCGCAGCAGCGGCAAACAGCAGGAGGCCCACAACCCCCCCGGCGGGGAACAGGAGGCGCGCCACCAGGGTCAGGCGACGCAGGGCGAAGACACCGGTGCCGCCTATGAGCAGCCAGGCCAGGACGAGCGTCAAAATCCAGTCCAGAGGCATTGTCTTCCCGACGACCCTTCTGATAATGTTGCTATAGGCTGTAAATTACATTGGACTAGGGTTAGGTTGCAATTATAATTTGATTAACATACGATGCGCAGCTATGGAAAATCGCACGGCACGACTGACGCTTCTCATCGATCCTCGCAAAAAGAAGATCTTTGAAGAGATTTGCGCAAGTCAGGACCTGACCCCTTCCCAAGTGGTGCGGCGCCTGATACGCCAGTATATTCTTGATCGGAA
>JAJZRV010000094.1 GCA_021850135.1 Pseudomonadota bacterium | reverse complement strand
GACCAAGGCCTCCAGGGACATTTGCCCCAGATCCTCGCCCCCACGACTTCTAACCGCTACCTGCTTCGATTGCGCTTCCTTGTCACCAATAATCAGCTGATAAGGAAGTTTCTGAAGACTATGCTCTCGTATTTTATAGGTTATTTTTTCATTCCGCAAGTCGGCTTCCACTCTGAACCCTTGATCTTTCAAGGTTTTTACCACAGAGGCCACATAATCCGCCTGCCCTTCCGAAATGTTCATGACCACCACCTGAGTGGGCGCCAGCCAGAATGGCAGCGCTCCGGCGTAATGTTCGATCAGGATGCCGATAAAACGCTCCAGCGAACCCAGAATGGCCCGGTGCAACATCACGGGCACCTGACGGGTGTTGTCTTCGGCCACGTAACTGGCCTCAAGACGGCCCGGCATCGAGAAGTCGGCCTGTATGGTGCCGCATTGCCAGGTGCGGCCGATGCTGTCCCGCAGGTGGAATTCAATTTTGGGCCCGTAAAAGGCCCCTTCGCCCGGCAGCACTTCAAACTGTACCCCCGTGGCTTCCAGCGCAAGCTTCAGGGCCGCTTCGGCCTTGTCCCAGATTTCGTCGGAACCGACCCGCTGTTCGGGCCGGGTAGCCAGCTTGTACTGGACGTCGGTAAAGCCGAAATCCCGGTAAACCTTGCGCAACAGCCGGATGAAGTCGGCCACTTCTTCCTGGATTTGCGCTTCGGTGCAAAAAACATGGCCGTCATCCTGGGTGAAGCCACGCACGCGCATGACGCCATGCAAGGCTCCGGAAGGTTCATTGCGATGGCAGGAGCCAAATTCCCCGAAACGTACGGGCAAATCGCGGTAGCTTTTGATGCCCTGGTTGAAAATCTGCACATGTCCCGGGCAGTTCATGGGTTTGATGGCGTAATCGCGCGATTCCGACTCGGTCGTGAACATGTTCTTGTGAAAATTGGCCCAATGGCCTGACTTTTCCCACAAGGTCCTGTCCAGAATCTGCGGACAACGCACTTCCTGGTAGCCGTTTTCACGATAGACACGTCGCATGTACTGCTCGACTTCCTGCCACAGGGCCCAACCTTTGGGGTGCCAGAACACCATGCCCGGTGCCTCGTCCTGCAGGTGAAACAGGTCAAGCTGCTTGCCAAGCCGCCGGTGATCCCGCTTTTCGGCTTCTTCCAGGCGAGTCAGGTAGGCTTCCTGTTCTTCCTTCTTTCCCCAGGCGGTACCGTATACCCGGGTCAGCATTTCATTGCGCGAATCACCCCGCCAATAGGCGCCAGCGACGCGCATCAGCTTGAATACCTTGAGCTTTCCGGTGGAAGGCACATGGGGGCCGCGGCACAGGTCGATGAAATTGTCCTGCCGGTAGAGCGAAATGGGTTCGTTTGCCGGAATGCTGGCAATGATCTCTGCCTTGTAGGCTTCGCCGATTCCCTTGAAAAATGTCACGGCATCGTCGCGCGGCATGAGTTCGCGCCGCACCGGAATGTCACGCTTGGCGATTTCATTCATGCGCTTTTCGATGGCGGCCAGATCTTCGGGCGTGAAGGCGCGCTTGTAGGCGAAATCGTAGTAAAAGCCGTTCTCGATCACGGGACCGATGGTGACCTGCGCATCCGGGTAGAGTTCCTTCACTGCGTGAGCCAGCAGATGGGCCGTGGAATGGCGAATAATCTCCACCCCTTCAGGGTCCCGGTCCGTGACAATGGCCAACTCCACATTGTCTTCAAGCACGGTGGAGGTATCCACCAGGCGGCCGTTAACTTTGCCCGCCAGTGCAGCCCGGGCAAGTCCGGCACCAATGCTGGCGGCCACCTCGGCCACCGTGAGCGGGGCGGGATAATTCCGCTCCGAGCCATCGGGCAATCGAATCGTGATCACGGCAATCCTCAACACACAAGATGCGGGATTTTAACACAGCGACCCTGAATGGCCTGACCAGGAAAGGCAGGAATGTTTGTGCGGGAGAAAAAAGGAAACGGAAGTAATGGTAGGCGCGATTGGACTCGAACCAACGACCCCCACCATGTCAAGGTGGTGCTCTAACCAGCTGAGCTACGCGCCTGCAGAATTTGGAATTCTACTATTAACCCATGGGTTGCTGCAAGAAATTGCCGCGCTTTTGCTAAAGCAGCTCACCGTGCCACGACTCTCCGTTCCCCATGCCCGCAACTCTGCGGATGCGGGGCATGTCCAGCAGACGGATTTCGCCGTGGGGCGCATCGATCAGGCTGTTGCGGCGCATTTCGGCAAAAACACGGCTCACGGTTTCTTCGCTCAAGCCAAGCAATTCAGCAATTTCAAGGCGGGACAGCACCAGCGGAAACGTTTCGTGATGATCGGCACCGTTCGGAACCAACGACAGGATGAAGGAAGCCACGCGTGCATGGGCAGGTTTTATGCCCAGATTTCGAATCATGATCTGGGCTTGCACCAGTTCGTCACGAAAGCGCTGGATCACACTGAGCGCCACGGCAGGATTTTCTTCCAGCACCCGCAGCATTTCCTTGTGCGTGATGCAACAGGCTTCGACCGGTGTCAGCGCGGTAGCCGTGTAGGGATAGGTGGCGTCAGAGGTTTCAAACCCGACCAGTTGGCCCGCAACCAGCAAACCGAGGATTTGCTCGCGTCCGGTCAACGGCATGGTGGTGAGTTTCATTTGTCCTGTACGCAGGACCAGGAGTTGGGTGCAGGGGGTGCCTTCCCGGAAAACAACTTCCCCCGCCGCATATCTGCGTCGATTCAGCACACCACGGATTTCGCATACCTGCTCTTTTCCGCGGTCGCCGGAGGTGACCAGTGCACCGCAAAGCACGCACTGACCATGTTGGCAGCGACAGTTCAGCATGTTCCTTACTGGTCACAAGCCCTATGACCATTCAGCGAGACTTTTGAGTCATGCCATTATTTTTATTTTTTAATTATATCCCTTTTCATCACAATCGTGGCCAACTCCAATCGAAAAAATCAATTGTTTTTGGCACCCTGAGCCACCCAGGTTTTGATTGTGTCGATACTCTTTTGCGGCAACAGGTTGCGCTGGTAAGGCATGTGAATGGAAACATCGGCCCGATTTTCGATCAGCATCACCAACACGCTGGTCAGTGTGTCTCCCGGTTTGACCACAGGCCCGAATTGCGTTCCTTTCATCAAGGTATCGTAGCTGCTCATGTCAAGCTTGCTCTTTTCGTAGCCCACGCCTCCCGGCGTATGGCATTCGAAACAGCTCGCCTTGAGGATAGGCAATACCTCATGCTGGTAGCTCACTTCATGTTGGCCACACGCAGGCAGAACCGTTGCAGACAGTGCTGCGCAAACCCCTAGTAACACGGAACTCGTTTTCATGATGAAACCTCCTTCCCTGCTTCGGGTTCCCATGGCGACAGAAAACGGGTGATCAGCCACAGGACGACAAAGGGGCACAGGAAAATGAAGGCAACGGCAAGCAATCCTTCGTGCCCCAGGATTTCAGGGTAATAAGTCAACAAGCCTTTCGTGGTCTTGGAGAGTTCCTGCCCGCCAATCACCACGTTCCAGCGCATGGCCAGAACGGCGATCATCATGGCTATGCCAGAGACCGTCATCCCGACAACCAGAAACCGGCCACGCGCTTTGCCCAGGATCAGGACGCTCAATAGCACCAACACGCCCACCGAGCACCCCCATTGCAGGACCATGCCGTACCGTATCGGCCCTTCGATCAGGCGTTGAACGGCATCAATGCCCTCCAGCCGCTTGTAAAACATCTCCAGAAGCTCGAGTCCTTCAATCAACAGCACTACCAGAAGAAAGGCCCAAAGGGTTTTTGCAAGCCCCGCCAGGACATTTTCATCTGCCGGAACTTTCCGGGCCTTCGAATAAGCCACGTACAAAACCACCAGAAGGCCGATCCCCGAAACGATGGCCGACAAGAGGAAAATGATCGGCATGAGGTCCGATGACCACCATTCACGTGCCTTGACCGATCCGAACAGGAAACCCACGTAACCGTGAAGTCCCCCTGCAGAGGGAATGCCGATGATGGCCAGCGCCGTGGCAAAGCGATGGTCAATGGCGAGGGCTGCCGGCGAAACGTCATCCGATCCCAGGCTCAGCAGTCGGTATATGCGCCCTGCAAAGCCCGCCTTCGTTTTTGCCAGGGCGACGATGTCCGCACGAAAGGCGAACCATATTTCAAGCAGCAGCAGGCACACATAAAAACCCGCCACATAGCTGAAGGCGGACATGGCTGAAGTCCAGTGCGGTGTCAGCACCGCATTGAATGCCCTCTGGGGATTGCCCAGGTGGAACAGCAGCGGCATCGGAACGAAGAACATGAAGCTGACGGCAGTGAGCAGCGCAAACCGGGCAACCGGCTTGAACTGGCTCATGCCGAAAACATGGTAAAGGCTGGAGACGATGAAGGCTCCGGCAACCAGCCCCGTGATGTAAGGGTAAATGACAATGAGGACGCTCCAGGGAATGTCCGTCTCGTTGGGATAAACGTAGCCGACGTAGGGAGCGGCTGTGGCCATGGTTCCAATCATTCAAGACACCTCCTTGTCGATACCCACATAAAACACGTTGGGCGCATTTCCTGTGTAGGGCTTCAACACCGAGACCCGGTTGTTTTTGATGAAACGGCTGATGGGGCTTTCCGGA